>CAKTPC010000035.1 GCA_934590505.1 uncultured Oscillospiraceae bacterium | reverse complement strand
AGGCAGTGCTGTCCGATATCTTCGCGTGCGACTTTGACCTGCTCGTGCTCGCGGGGGATGAGGTGAACGACTTTGAGCTTAAGAAGAAGTCCGAAAATTCTCTGCCCGAAATGGACGGCTACACCTTTGATAATTTCATCGTCGGCAGCTCCAATAAGTTTGCCCACGCCGCTGCAATAGCCGTCGCGGAAAATCCGGGCAAGGCATATAACCCGCTCTTCATCTACGGCAACTCCGGTCTCGGCAAGACACATCTGCTGCTTGCGATCGGTCAGGAGATACACTCAAGGTCGCCGGAAAAGTCCATCGCCTATATTAAAGGCGACGAGTTCACGAACCAGATGGTAAAGTCCCTGAGAGAGAACAAGGCTGAGGAGTTCCGAACAAAGTACAGAAACGTGAGCCTGTTTCTGGTGGACGATATCCAGTTCATCGCAGGCAAGCAGGGAACGCAGGAGGAATTTTTCCACACCTTCAACAACATCTATGAAGCAGGAAACCAGATAGTCATCACCTCCGACCGGCCGCCGATGGAGATGGCGCAGCTTGACGACCGTCTGCGCACCCGCTTTGAATGGGGGCTGATGGCGGATATCCAGCCGCCCGACCTTGAGACGAGAATGGCGATCACCCGCAACAAGGCGGCTCAGCTCGGTCTCATTCTCTCGGACGACGCCGTTGAATATATCGCGACAAATATAACCTCCAACATAAGGCAGCTTGAGGGCGTCATAAAGCGCCTGACGGCATATAAGGAGATACTAGACGACGTTATAACGATAGACTCCGTCAAACGCGCGATAAAGGACGTTATAAGGATAGGCACCTACACCCCGACACCGGACATCATCATACGCGAAACGGCGAGATATTACTCCCTCAAGGAGGATGATCTGCGCGGCCAGAACCGCTCGAAGAACATGACCATGGCAAGGCAGGTTTCGATGTACCTGATGCGCTCGCTGACCGGGCTTTCGCTCAAGGATATCGGTACGCACTATGAGGACAGGAACCACGCCACGGTCCTGAGCTCCATAAGGAAGGTCGAACAGCTGCTGAAAAACGACCCGTCTATGGCAGGAACGGTCAGAGATATCACCTCGAATATCAACTCAGTGTAATACCATATGAGCGGGAGTTTTCGTAAAATCGGTGTTGAAAAGTTGATAGAAGAATGTGGGGAAAATTTGTGTGGAGAAGATGTGTTAAAAGAGAGAAAAGTTTCCACAAAAATCGGCACAAGGAAAATGCCCTGAAATCAATGCTTGAAGTGTGTTTTCCACAATCCACAGCGCCTACTACTAAAGCTACTTAAAGAATAGATTTATTTATTGATAAAAAAGAGGAATTTGTTTTCATTTGCAAGGAGGAGCCGAAATGAAATTCACATGCGAGAAATATCTGCTTCAATCCGCGTGCACGATAGCATCGAGAGCGACCGCAGGCAAGAGCCCCATACCAGCTCTGGAAGGACTGCTGATAAAGGCGGACGACAGAATAACGATAACGGGCTACGACCTGAAGAAAGGGATATACACGGGCATTGAAGCGGACGTTGCCGAGCGCGGCTCGATAGTCGTCGGGGCACGGCTCTTCGGAGAAATGATACGCCGCATGCCGGACGGGATAGTTTCCGTCACGGTAGACGAAAAGGACAACGTCAACATCAAGTGCGGAAAGAGCGAATACAACATCATCGGCATAAGCCCGGACGATTACCCCGAAATGCCGAAGTTCGACGCAGTAAATAATATTACCCTCCCGCAGAACATCCTCAAGAGCATGATAAACCAGACGATATTTGCAGTATCGACCGATGATATAAGACCGATATACACCGGCACGCTGTTTGAGATTGAGGGAGATGAGCTGACCCTTGTCTCGGTCGACGGCTACAGACTCGCAAAGCGGACGGAGAAATTGGAAAGCTCCAAGCTTGAAAATTGCAGCTTCGTAGTCCCCGGCTCGACGCTCTCAGACGTTGAGAAAATCTGCACGGACGAGGATGCTACGGTCTCTATCTCTGTCGGCGAAAAGCACATATCCTTCGCAATAGGCGACACGGTAGTCGTATCAAGAAGGCTCGAAGGCGAGTTCCTCAATTATCGCCGCTCGATACCGGATAGCTTCAAGTACGAGCTCAAGGTAGACAGAGGTGAGCTTATGTCGGTCATCGACCGTGTGTCACTGATCGTCAGCGAGAAGAACACGAGCCCTGTGAGGATCACCTTCAACGACGGCAGCATCGACTGCGTGTGCGTAACTCCGATAGGCCGCGCGGACGACGTATGCACCTGCGACGGAAACGGCGAAGGGCTTATGGTCGGCTTTAACGACAGATACCTCAAGGATGCGCTGAAGGCAGCGGGCAAGGATGAGCTTTTCGTATGCGTGAATACGGCGTCCTCGCCCTGTGTCATCAAGGCGGCAGACGGGACGGAGAACTTCACCTATATGGTGCTGCCGGTAAGACTGCACGCGTAAGTCAGAAGAAGCTTGCACTATGCAATATCCTTCTTCCTTTTGAGTTAACTGGGTGCAGGAAAGCAGTAATGAACTTACGCTGTAAGATTGGAAAAAGCAAAAAATGGAAAAAATAGCTATAGATACGGAATTTATAAAGCTGGATTCGCTGCTTAAATTCGCGGCGGCAGTCGGCACCGGGGGCGAGGCAAAGTTCGTCATCAACGAGGGACTTGTGTTTGTAAACGGCGAGGTTTGCACCCAGCGCGGGAAAAAGCTGCATCCCGGAGACAAGGTCGATTTTCAGGGGATGAGCTTTGAAGTGGTCCAGGGATGATAATCAGGAAGATCGCGCTCAACGGCTTTCGCAATTACGAGTTTGAGACAGTAGAGTTTGCGCCGGGGACGAACGTGATATCCGGCCAGAATGCGCAGGGAAAGACAAATCTGCTGGAAGCGGTGTATATGCTTTCGTGCGGAAGAAGCTTCCGCACGCGTTTTGACCGTGAGCTTGTCGGCTTCGGGTATTCGGGCGCGGATATATTGGCGGACGTCTACAGCCACGAGCGGGAGCAGACGATAAACATCCAGCTGCGCCCCGGCCAAGGGAAAAAGATACTTGTAAACGGTGTGAAGAAAACCGCGGGCGAGCTTGCCGATACGGTAAACACGGTGCTGTTCTGCCCGGACGACCTGAACCTCATAAAGGACGGCGCGGCCGTGCGGCGCAGGCTGCTCGACAACGCGATAAGCCAGATACGCCCGAGATATGTGGAGTACCTTTCGGAGTTCAACCGTTTGTATGAGCATAAGACGCGCATACTCAAGGACTGGCGCGACAAGCCATCACTGCTGGAGACGCTGGACGAGTTTTCCGACGGTATGTGCCGCGCATCGGCGCAGCTCATACGCTACAGAGCGGCGTTTTCCGCGAGACTCAGCCAGGCTGCGGCTCCGATACACAGGGATTTTTCAAACTCACTTGAGGAGCTGGAGATAAAATACAGGACCGTCAGCACGGTGAGGAACCCGTTTGCGAGCGCAAGAGAGATATATTACGATATCTGTGAGCATCAGGAAAAGCACCGTCAGGCGGAGCTTGAGAGCGCGCAGTGTCTCACAGGAGCGCATAAGGACGATTTAGAGATATTCATAAACGGCACTGCCGCAAGGAGCTTTGCCTCACAAGGGCAGACGAGGACGGCAGCGCTGTCGATAAAGCTTGCCGAGCGCGAGATATTCTTAGCCGAGACCGGAGAGTATCCGGTGCTGCTGCTTGACGATGTGCTCTCCGAGCTTGACACGAAGCGGCAGGAGTTCGTGCTCAACCGCATAGGCGGCGGGCAGACGCTTATAAGCTGCTGCGAGGACGAGGGCATATCCAAGCGCACCGGCGGCAGAGTGCTGTTTATAAGCGGGGGAAGGATAAGCTGATGTACCTGCACCTCGGAAAAGGTAAGATCGTGAGCACGGAGGATATCGTCGGGATATTCGACCTGGACATTACGAGCCAGTCGCACCTGACGAGAAAGTATCTGACGATGGCGGAGAAGGCCGGCGAGGTCGTGAACGCCAGCGATGATATACCGAAGTCCTTTGTCGTGTGCCGGTCCGGAAACAAAAAAATACTTTATTTGAGCCAGATGGCTTCGGCGACGCTGTTAAAGCGCGCGGAGTCAGGGCTGTTGTAATTGTAAACGGCGGGGAATGCCCCGCACGGAATGGAGAAACATATGTCTGATAACATCAAAAATCAAGCGTCGGAGTATGATGCTTCGCAGATCCAGGTCCTTGAAGGGCTTGAGGCAGTAAGAAAGCGCCCGGGCATGTATATAGGCTCGACCTCACTGTCGGGTCTGCACCACCTTGTGTATGAGATCGTCGACAACTCCATCGACGAGGCTCTGGCGGGCTACTGCACCGGCATCACCGTGACGATAGAAGAGGGCGACATCATCTGCGTATGCGATAACGGCCGCGGCATCCCTGTCGATATTCAGGAGCAGACCGGCAAGAGCGCGCTTGAGGTCGTGTTTACTGTGCTGCACGCTGGCGGCAAGTTCGGCGGCGGGGGATATAAGGTCTCCGGCGGTCTGCACGGCGTCGGCGCATCGGTCGTCAACGCCCTGTCCGAGTGGCTTGAGGTACAGGTACACAGGGACGGCAAGATATATCAGATGAAGTTCTCCCGCGGCGGCATCACCGAGAGCATAAACGTCATCGGCACGACGGACAGGACCGGCACTACCGTGCGCTTCAAGCCAGACCCAGAGATGTTCGACGACACGGTCTACGACTATGAGACGCTGCACACATGGCTGCGCGAGCAGGCATTCTTAAACGGCGGCCTTACCATCGCGATGGAGGATAAGCGCGAGGGCAAAGAGCAGGCGGAGATAATGTGCTACGACGGCGGCATAAGGGAATTTGTCGCATGGCTAAACCAGCACAAGACACCAATACATCAGGACGTTATCTATCTCACCGGCAAAAAGGGCGACGCGATAGCCGAGATAGCCCTGCAGTATAACGACGGCTACAGCGAAAATCTCGTCTCCTTCGCAAACAACATACACACACCCGAAGGCGGCATGCATGAGACAGGCTTCAAAACTGCGCTCACGAGGGTCATAAACGCCTACGGGCAGAAGAACAACATTATCAAGGGCGACGACAAGGTCTCCGGTGACGATGTGCGCGAAGGCATTGCGGCGGTCATATCCGTGAAGCTGCCCGAGGCGCAGTTTGAGGGACAGACCAAGCAGAAGCTCGGCAACGCATATATAAGAACGCTTGTCGATTCTGTAGTAAACGACCAGCTTACGGTCTATTTTGAGGAGCACCCGGCAGCGGCCAAGGCCATACTCGAAAAAGCGATGATGGCAAACCGCGCACGCGAGGCCGCAAGAAAGGCTAAGGAGTCCGTCCGCCGCAAGACCGGGCTCGAGAGCGGGCAAATGCCCGATAAGCTCCAGGACTGCAACGAGCGCGACCCGTCGCTGTGCGAGATATACATCGTCGAGGGCGACAGCGCCGCGGGCTCCGCTATCCAGGGGCGCGACTCGCGCTTCCAGGCGATACTTGCCATGTGGGGCAAGATGCTCAACGTCGAGAAGGCGAGAGCCGATAAGATATACGGCAACGATAAGCTCTACCCGCTCATCGTCGCGCTCGGCGCGGGGATCGGCGATGAGTTCAATATCGAAAAGCTCAGATATCACAAGATCATCATCATGGCCGATGCCGATGTTGACGGCTCACACATCCGCACACTGCTGCTGACATTCTTCTTCCGCTATATGCGCCCGCTTATCGAGCACGGCTATGTCTACTCTGCGGTGCCGCCGCTCTATAAGCTCTCGCGCGGCAAGACCCAGCGCGTGGCTTACTCCGACGAGCAGCGCGATAAGATAAGCGCCGAGATGCGCGAGGATAACCCGAATGCCAAGGTCGACATCAGCCGCTTCAAGGGCCTCGGCGAGATGGACCCGCACGAGCTGTGGGAGACGACAATGGACCCGCAGACCCGCTCGCTGCGCCGCATCACGTTAAACGACGCGATACACGCAGATCAGGTCTTTACCGTGCTCATGGGCGAGGACGTTGAGCCGCGCCGCGAGTGGATAGAGCAGAACGCGAGGTATGTCGTTAATCTCGACATCTAAAAAGTCAACAAAAAGCCGGATATTAATACAGGGAACTACGGTTCCGAAACGGAGAATTTTTAATGGCACATAAGAGAGATTACAAACCTGAGGATATAGCGTTTCCGGATCAGGTCATAACCGAGTCGGAGCTGGTAAGCGAAATGCAGACCAGCTACATCGACTACGCCATGTCCGTTATCGTCGGCAGAGCGCTGCCGGATGTGCGCGACGGTCTCAAGCCAGTCCACAGACGCATACTCTATGCAATGTACGAGGACGGCCTGACGAGCGACAAGCCCTTTAAAAAGTCCGCGACCTGCGTCGGCGACGTGCTTGGCCGCTACCATCCGCACGGCGACGCTTCGGTCTATGACGCGATGGTAAGACTTGCGCAGAACTTCTCCATGCGCTACATGCTCGTCGACGGGCACGGAAACTTCGGCTCCGTGGACGGAGATCCCCCCGCGGCATACCGATACACCGAGGCAAGGCTCTCAAAGATATCCAATGAGATGCTGCGCGATATCGATAAGGAGACGGTCGACTGGGACCCAAACTTTGACGAGACGCGCAAGGAGCCGAGAGTGCTGCCGTCACGCTTCCCGAACCTGCTGGTAAACGGCTCGTCCGGCATCGCCGTCGGCATGGCGACGAACATACCGCCGCACAATCTCAAAGAGGTCATAAACGCCTGTGTGTGCGTGCTGGATAACCCTGAGTCGACGCTTTCTGACCTCATGCAGCACATCACCGGACCGGACTTTCCGACGCGCGGCATTATCATGGGGCGCAGCGGCATACGTCAGGCCTATGCCACAGGACGCGGAAAGGTCGTTGTGCGCGCGCGCACCGAGTTCGAGGAGCACGGTCAGGGACGCACAAGGATAATCGTGACGGAGCTGCCGTATCAGGTCAATAAGCGCCAGCTCATAAAGAACATCGCAGATCAGGTGCACGATAAGCGCCTTGAGGGCATATCCGACCTGCGCGATGAGACCGACCGCAACGGTATGCGTGTCGTTATTGAGCTCAAACGCGACGCAAATCCGCAGGTAGTGCTGAACCGTCTCTTTGCGCAGACGGCGATGCAGACCACATTCTCAATAAACATGCTGGCGCTGGTGAACAACCAGACCCAGCCGAAGATACTCTCCCTGCGCCATATACTTGACGAGTACCTCACCTTCCAGGAAGAGATAATCGTCCGGCGCACGAGATACGACCTGCGCAAGGCCGAGGAGCGGGCGCATCTGCTGGAAGGTCTGCTGATAGCTCAGGACAATATCGACGAGGTAATCAGCATTATCCGCACCAGCTACGACAACGCAAAGCAGCGCCTTATGGAGCGCTTTAACCTCAGCGACGTTCAGGCTCAGGCAATATGCGACATGCGCCTTATCTCGCTCCAGGGTCTCAACCGTGAGAAGCTGGAAAACGAGTACAAGGAGCTTGAAGATAAGATCCATTACTTCAAGGATCTGCTGGCAGACCCCGAGAAGATAAAGGGCGTACTCAAGGACGAGCTTATCGCCCTGCGCGACAAGTATGGTGACGACCGAGTCACCGAGATACAGGACGTCGCGGATGAGATAGACATCGAGGACCTCATCGAAGAGGAGCAGTGCGTCTACACTCTTACCCACGGCGGCTACATCAAGCGTATGCCCGTCAGCGAGTACCGCGCTCAGGGGCGCGGCGGCCGCGGCATCCGCGCGATGGCAACGAAGGACGAGGACTTTGTGGACACGGTATTCACTGCATCCACGCATGATTATATTCTGTTCTTCACATCGAAGGGGCGCGTGTTCGTAAAGAAGGGCTACAACATCCCCGAGGCCGGACGCAATGCGCGCGGCACGAACATCATAAACATTATCCAGACCGAGAACGGCGAAAAGATAAGTGCGATGATCCGCGGACGCGGCAGGGATGACGACGGCTATCTCGTCTTTGTCACAAAGCGCGGCACGGTAAAGCGCATGGAGCAGTCGGCGCTGAAGAACATACGCTCCAACGGTCTGCGCGCGATAGTCCTCGACGAGGGCGATTCGCTGATATCCGTGCTCCAGACCACCGGCGAGGAAAATATATTCATCGCGACCTATAACGGCATGGCGGTATGCTTTAATGAGAGTGAGCTGCGCCCCTTGGGAAGAAACGCGATGGGTGTGCGCGGCATAAGGCTCAGAGAGGGCGATTACGTTGTCGGGGCGGGCAGCAGCCTTGCGGGCGAAGCAGTATTGGCAATAACCGAAAAGGGCTACGGCAAGCGCACACTGCTCAGCGAGTACAGCATCCACGGCCGCGGCGGCATAGGCATCAAGAACTATCAGGTCACGGACAAGACCGGCGGCATTGCCGATGTGAAGATGGTGAACCCCGGAGAGGACATCCTTGTCATCAGCGACGACGGGACAATAATCCGCATGGCGGTAGACCACATCTCCGTGCTTGGACGCTCGACTCAGGGCGTGCGCATTATGCGTCTTGCCGAGGGCAGCCGCGTGATATCCATTGAGCGCACCGAGAGAGAACAGGGCGAGGATGAATCCGAGGAAGTTGAAGCCGAGGAAATCCCGGAGGGAAGCAGCGAAGAATAAACGACGGCGAACGAGTAAAGGAGAACCGGCGTGAATAATGACAGAAAAAAGAATAAAAAAAATAATCCGCTCGGCGTCATTGCCGCGATAGTGATATTCTTCCTTGCGGAGTTTGCGGATTCTGCAGAGGTCGTGGGGGTTCTGATATTCATCGCGGTCATTGTCGGCATCGCGGTGTTTCTGGTGCGTAAGCTGAAACCGAAGGCTACAGGCACGGCAAGCACCGAGCAGCCGCACAGAGAAGGCAGGCACGTAAGCTTTGTACCGGAGATCCATTTCCACTCTGACGGCAGTGAGTGCGTGAATACTCTGCGCGGCAGGGAGAAGTACTATGCGCAGCTTGACAGCTTCCTGAAAAACGGCATTATCGACCGCGATGAATACAAGTTCATGCGCGAGAGATATGCGCAGATGGACATTCCGGATGATCTTTGACGAATGAAAACAGTTACAATTTACACCGATGGAGCTTGCAGCGGAAACCCCGGCCCGGGCGGCTGGGGGGCGATACTGCGCTATAACGGCGCTGAGAAGGAGCTTTCCGGCGGCGCGGCGCAGACGACGAACAACCGCATGGAGCTGACCGGTGTGATCTCTGCGCTCTCGGCACTCAAGGAGAGCTGCGCTGTTGAGCTGTATTCGGACTCAAAATATGTCATTGACGCGCTGGAAAAAGGCTGGGCACGCTCATGGCGTGCGCGCGGCTGGGTGAAGTCCGATAAAAAGCCCGCGCTTAACCCTGACCTCTGGGCGCAGCTGCTTGAGCTGTGCGAAAAGCACAAGATGCACTACCACTGGGTAAAGGGTCACGCCGACAACGAATACAACAACCGCTGCGATGCGCTCGCCGTGGAGCAGCGGAACAGATACTCAAGCGGAGCGAAATGAAAAAGAACTATAATGATAGACCGATAAAGGTCTTTATGTCATACATCGCCGGGCAGAAAAAGCTCTTCGCAATAGACATGGTCTGCGCGGTGCTGGTATCGGTGATAGACCTTGTTTTCCCATACGTATCAAGGCAGTCGATGAAAACGCTGCTGCCGCAGAATCTGTACAGGACCTTCTTTATCATCATGCTCATAATGGCGCTGGCTTATGTGCTCAAGGGTGTGCTGTACTATGTGATAACGGTCATCGGGCACAGGATGGGCGTGCTTGTAGAAGCGGACATGCGCAAGGATGTTTTCTCCCATATGCAGGATCTTTCGTGCAGCTTCTATGACAAGAACCGCACCGGCGCGTTGATGAGCCATATCACGAGCGACCTGTTTGAAGTGACGGAGCTTGCGCACCACGGTCCGGAAAACGTGCTGATCTGTGCGCTGACGATTCTCGGCGCGCTGGCGGTGATGTTCACGATGGAGTGGCGCCTTGCGCTGGTGCTGACGATAATCCTGCCGCTCGGCCTGTGGTTCACGCTGTCGCAGCGCGGGAGCATGAGACGGGCAAACGTCGAGGTCAAGCGCAAAACGGCGGAGATATATTCTGCCATCGAGAGCAGTATCTCCGGTATCCGCACGGCGAAGGCCTTCGCCAATGAGGAGCAGGAGAACAATAAGTTCGACAAGGCAAACGACCTCTTCCGCGGCGCGAAGGTGAACTATTACAAGGCGATGGGCATGTACATGAGCGGCATGGAGTTTACGACAAGCATCATGCAGGTCGCGATAGTTGCCTTCGGCGGGCTGCTCATCATGCGCGGCGAAATGAATTACATAGACCTTATCACCTTTACGCTCTATGTCTCCACGTTCATATCCCCGGTGAAGCGTCTTGTGCAGTTCTCAGAGACTTATATGCAGGGTACGGCGGGCTTTGAGCGCTTCCTTGAGGTCATGCGCACTGAGCCGACGGTGAAGGATAAAACGGACGCAATCGTCTTGGACAGCGTCTGCGGCGAGATAGAATACAAGGACGTCTGCTTCGACTACGGAAATGGTGTACCTGTGCTCGAAAATGTGAGCTTCCGCATCGAGCCCGGACAGAGTCTCGCGGTCGTAGGCCCGTCGGGCGGCGGCAAGACGACGCTGTGCCAGCTGCTGCCGCGTTTCTACGATGTGTGCTCCGGCAGCGTTACGATCGACGGGACGGATGTGCGCGATGTGACGCAGGCGAGCTTGAGAAAAAACATCGGCATGATACAGCAGGATGTGTTCATGTTCGCCGGGACGATACGCGAGAATATCCGCTACGGCAGACCGGACGCGACGGATGAGGAGATCGTCGCCGCGGCGGTCAGGGCCGAGATACACAGCGAGATCATGGAGATGCCCGACGGCTACGATACTTATATCGGTGAGCGTGGGGTCATGCTCTCCGGCGGGCAGAAGCAGCGCATATCCATCGCCCGCGTTTTCCTCAAGAACCCGAAGATACTCATACTCGACGAGGCGACGAGCGCACTCGACACCGTGACGGAGCAGAGGATACAGAACGCTTTCGACAAGCTCAGCGAGGGGCGCACGACGATAATCATTGCACACCGACTCTCGACCGTGCGCAATGCCGATAGGATAGCCGTCATCGAGGACGAGCATATCATCGAAATGGGCAGCCATGACGAGCTCATGGCAAAGAACGGAGCATACGCCGAGCTGTGCAGAGCACAGTCCTTGGATAAACATAGTGGGGGTAACGACAATGCTGAACATTAAAAAGGGCGGACACAGAGACCTTGAGCGCTATTTTACCCTGATCGAAATGGACTTTGACAGCGAGGAGCTGCTGCCGAAGATCGCGATCCACAAGGGCATGATGAACGGATCGCTTGAGCTGCTGATTGCCTACGATGAGGACAGCGGCATGGACGCGGGCTACGCGCTCGTCGCGACGAAGAACCTCTACGGCTATGTGCTGCTGAAGTATCTGGCGGTCATGCCGTGGTGCCGCGGTCAGGGGCTGGGCATACAGATCATGCGCCTGATAAATAAGCGTTATGCCGATAAGCAGGGGATCATCGCGGAGCTGACGGAGTTCGAGGACCCGGATCCCGACAGGCTAAGAAAGCTGCGCAAGTTCTTCAACCGCTTCGGCTATGAGGAGATCGAGAGCGACTACACGATAAGCGGCGTAAAGGCGAATCTGCTTGTGAAGCAGATAAAGGGGAAGGCCGACATAACGCCTGTGACGCAGAGGATCATCCCGGATTTCTATTCGCGCTTTCTCACCGTGTTCACGATGGAGAAGATGCTGGATATAAAACCGGTGAAGTGAAAACAACAAGACCTGCTTCTGTTTTGCACGGAAGCAGGTTTTGTGTTTTGATGGGGAGATGCGGTGTGGACTGAGTGCTGCGCGTTCTTGATGGGCTTTTCACAGTGTCGGACTGCCGGTTGCTCCGCAGGGTGACTTTCTGTGCGAACAGAAAGTCACCAAAGAGTCGCACAGGGAGAGGGTGTTTCGACTCCCCCTCTCCCTGTGAACCCTCACCCGCAACGACAGAAGTGGGATTGCGATCCCCCTTCTGGAACCCCCTGGGGTTGGTGCAGTGTTTAACATTACCGGCAGACTTTTCTGCGAAAAATAACTTGGCACAAAAACGGCGCTGGTTAGCCGAAGGTTTGCCATCCTTGGAAGGAATCCAAGGGAAACCATCGCAATGGTTTCTCTTGGGCGGTTCAAGGGTGGGGTTTCAAAAGGGGCGGGGAAAACGCAATCCCCGCCCCTTTTGTGATTCTTTGCATACTTTCTGTTCATACAGAAAGTATGCCCACGGAGTGACCGGCAGTGAAACACTGCGAAAAGGCCGCATAAGAAAAACAAATGCCAAGGGTGCAGCCCTCAGTCAGTGTCATCCTCCTGCGAGATGTAAATTTCCTCGGTCTTTTGCTGTGCAGCAATAAGAATTTTTGCAGCGGGAGAATCCGCATCAATGTGTTCAAGCGAGTCGGTTATGGCGTTAAAAAGAGTCAGGTACATTTTCTTATACATAGTAAAGCTCCTTTGTACACAAATTATGATTGCAAACATGTACATTATATATCAACCTTGCTGCAATTACAATAGAGTACACAAGGGGGCGATAGTGTGGAAGGCTTTAAAATCGATACAAAAGACGAAAAAATCTCATCTATCAGCAGAACGATAAGAATGAAAACGGAAACATTTGATAAGATAAATGAGATCAACATGAAAACAGGAGTGTCCTTCAACAAAATCGTCAATCAGTGTATAGAATATGCACTGAAGAATTACGAAGAGTGATTTGCCAGAGAGCTGAGGAAAGGTTTTTCCCCGGCTCTCTTTTTCTCTTGACAACTCATATAAGCAATGCTATATTGATTAAGCAATTTCTTAATTAAGCAAAAACTAAATCAAGGAGCGGCTATGGATAGTATAGAAGCGATGCAGGTGATGACCCACCCAACAAGATTTCAGCTGATGCAGTTGATTGGCAGACACCCATACTGCGTCAAGGCACTTGCGAAAAAGCTCGGCATAAGCGAAAGCGCGGTGTCGCAGCACATGAATGTCCTGAAAAAATACGGGATAGTCAGCGGTGTCCGGATGGGATATCAGGTCCACTACATAATAGACGAAAAAGCGGTGAACAGTATCATGGAGGAGTTCACAAAGCAGATAGGCCGACTTACAGAGCGGCACGGCGACGCAAGCTTTGCCTGCGAGTACGCGGGAGAATGCAACAGGAGAGACGGAGCGGGGGAAAAGTCCTGTGGTAAATGATTATTTGATAGAGAAAAAGCCGATAAATGCGCTGCTGCTTTTCGCGCTGCCTATGATAATCGGCAACTTCTTTCAGAAAACATACGTGATGGCGGACTCTGCCATCGTCGGACGCTTCGTGAGCGAGGGCGCGCTTGCCGCGATAGGCGCGTGCGACGCGCTGACGAACATCTTTATCTGCATCGCAATAGGCGGCGGTATAGGCGCGTCGGTCATCGTCAGCCGTGATTTCGGCTCGAAGGAATATGTCAAAATGCGCGAGGCCGTGAGCACGGCGCTGCTCGCGTTTCTCGGCGTGAGCATACTGCTCGGCGCGGTAGGCCTGCTTTTAAGCCGCAGCATCATGGTAGCGCTCCATACGCCTGAGAACGTGCTCGACATGGCAGATGAATACCTGAAGATATATTTCATCGGCCTGCCGTTTCTGTTCATGTATAACGTCATTTCCTCGATGTTCAACGCACTCGGAAAATCACGTATCCCGCTCGGCTTTCTGATCTTTTCCTCGGTGTTCAACGTCTGGCTTGACCTGCTGCTGGTGCGGCGCTGCAGCATGGGCATTGGGGGCGTAGCATGGGCGACGCTTATCGCGCAGGGGATATCGGCGGCGCTGTCGTTCATTGTGCTGGTCGCGGAAATGAAAAAGTTCGGCAAGGAGAAGGTGCGGCTGTTTGACCCCGCGGGCTTTTCGGCAATGACGAATATTGCCCTGCCGTCCATATTGCAGCAGTCAACAGTGTCGATAGGAATGATGCTGGTACAGTCGGTCGTCAACAGCTTCGGATCCGAGGCTCTGGCGGGCTTTTCGGCGGCGATGAGGATAGAGGGAATATGCTGCGTGCCGCTGGCGGGCGTTGCAAATGCGATGAGCTCTTACACCGCACAGAACATCGGAGCGGATAAGCTCGAGCGCGTGAAGGAGGGCTACCACGCGGCGAATCTGTTCATCGCTGTGTGCGCGGTCATCACCGCGGCGATAACGGAGACTTTCACGACGGAGATCATTTCAATGTTCCTCGGCGCGGACGGCACGGCGACGGCGCTCGGCACAGGCTGCGCATATTTGTCCTTTATCGGCTGGACCTACGGTGTGCTCGGGGCAAAGCTCGTGGTCGACGGGCTACTGCGCGGCGCGGGCGACACGAAGATGTTTACGATAGCAAACCTTGTGAACCTGTTTATACGTGTTTTCGTTGCGAATGCGTTTGCCCCGCGCTTCGGTATCGCGCTGGTATGGTATGCGGTGCCGGCGGGCTGGTTTGCAAACTGGCTGATCTCCTACATCCAGTACCGCAGGGGAAAATGGCGGAGCATATATGTAAAGTACGCGGAATGATGGGACATTCCAAATGTTAACTAAGTTTAACATTACTGCTTTCCCGTTGAATTTACAGCACCGGAATGCTATAATACCGGCGATATGGATATTCTTATAAACCAAATACTTGAACACAAGGAAGCCGCCGCCCTCCCCTCGCTGACGGAGAGCGGAGGGCTTCCTGCGCTCGTTTCCGGGCTGTCGCCGGTACACAGGGCAAACCTCGCCGCGGCGCTTTACAATAAGCTTGACCGCCCGCTCTTCGTTCTCTGCCAGGACGACACGGCCGCCGAGAGCTTTGCGCGTGACCTGCATGCCATGCTCGGTATAGAGGCAGACACGCTCCTGATGCGCGAGTTTATATTTTACCCCGCCGAGGCCGCGTCGCGCCAGGCGGAGCAGCGGAGAATATCGACGCTCTATAAGCTTGCCAAGGGTGAGAGCTGTGTGTGCGCTGCGTCCGTCTCGGGCTTTGTGCAGAGGACGCTGCCGCCGGCGGCGCTGCTGAAGGCCGCGTTTGAGATAAAGGACGGCGGTACATACCCGCCCGACGAGGTGGAGACGGCGCTCATCAGCTGCGGCTATTCGCGCACAGAGCAGGTCGAAGGCCCCGGCCAGTACGCGCGGCGCGGCGGCATTCTCGATTTCTTCTCACCGCACGATACGGAGCCCGTGCGTATAGAGTTCTGGGGCGACGATATCGACTCAATGGCGCACTTCGAGATATCGAGCCAGCGCCGCACGGAGCACATGGACGAGTGCGTGATACTCCCGGCAACGGAGGCGCTGCCGTCTCTTGCCGAGGGAGGCATACCGGCGCTGTGCGAAGAGATAGAAAAATTCGCACTGAACTACTCCAAGCGCCGCAGCAGCGAGACGGCCTCGACCCTTGCGGCGAACATGCGCGCGGATGCGGAAAGACTCAGCCAGGGCATACTGATATCGGACGCGGACAGGTATCTGCCGATGATATACCCGATGGCCTGCGCGGCGGACTACATCCCGCCCGACGCCTTTGTGTTCCTCGACCAGCCGAACCACTGCGCCGAGAAGCTGCGCGACTATGAAAAGCAGCTCGGCGCGGACATTGCGGAGCTTCAGCGCCGCGGGCTTATCGCCGCGGGCGCCGACAGCTTCAGGCTCGGGACCGATAAGTTCTTCAAGACCCTGCCCGAGTGGCCGGTATATATGGCCGATTCCTTCACGACAGGCCGCTGCCCGGTTACGCCTAAAACGCTCACGAGCATCTCTGCAAAGCAGCTGCCGTCATACGGCGGCAACGCACAGGCCGCGGCGGACGACGTTGAGGCGTACTTAAAGCAGGAATACAGAGTTGTCGTCCTCGCAGGTGATGAGCGCCGCGCGAAGGTGCTTCAGGAGCTCTTCGGGAAGAAAAACATCCCAGCGATCATATACACGGAGCTTAAAAAGCTGCCGGAACCGGGGCACTGCTCCATCGCAATCGGCGCGATATCCGCGGGCATAGAGTACCCGGCGCTGCGGCTCACGATACTTACGGACTCGCAGCTGCTGCGCGGCCACGGGCGCAAGGCGGGCACGGTAAAGAAGCTGCCGCCGAACCGTCAGCGCATCAATTCCTGCGCAGACCTCTCGATAGGTGACTATGTCGTCCACGAAAACCACGGTATCGGTAAGTTTGCCGGCATCATAAAGATGCAGGTGGACGGCTTTGAAAAGGACTATATAAAAATAAACTACGCAGGGACGGACACGCTGTACGTCCCCGCGACGCAGCTCGACCTTGTGTCAAAGTACACGGGCGGGGGCGAGGAGAAGCCCGTCAAGCTCTCGAAGATGGGCGGCAGCGATTGGGTAAAGACCCGCAGCCGCGCAAAGAGCGCCGCGAAGGACATGGCGAAGAAGCTCATCGCGCTTTATGCCGAGCGCCAGCGCCTGCCGGGACACGCCTTTGCACCGGACAGCGAGTGGCAGCGCGAGTTCGAGGAGAACTTCGGCTACACGGAGACGGACGATCAGCTTCGCTGCACGGCAGAGATAAAGGGGGACATGGAGTCCTCCGTGCCGATGGACAGACTGCTGTGCGGAGACGTCGGCTTCGGCAAGACCGAGGTCGCCATGCGCGCGGTGATGAAGTGCGTGCTCGACGGCAAGCAGGCGGCGATACTCGTGCCGACGACCGTGCTTGCCCAGCAGCATTATCAGACAGCGCTGCAGAGGTTCTTCGGTTTCCCGGTGAACATCGGTGTACTCAGCCGCTTCCAGACCGGCGCACAGACGACGAGACTGCTCGCAGACCTCGCCTCGGGAAAGTGCGACCTTGTTATCGGCACGCACAAGCTCCTGCGCAAGGACGTGAAGTTCAAGGATCTCGGCCTGCTTGTTGTGGATGAAGAACAGCGCTTCGGCGTGACGCACAAGGAGCACATCAAGGAGATGAGCCGCGGGGTCGACGTGCTGACGCTCTCCGCAACGCCGATACCGCGCACGCTGAACATGGC
>CAKTPC010000034.1 GCA_934590505.1 uncultured Oscillospiraceae bacterium | reverse complement strand
ACCCTGTGGGACGGCATCCCCAGCCTGCTGATGATCGTCATCGTTATCGGCGGTATCCTCGGCGGTATCTTCACCGCGACCGAGGGCTCCGCTATCGCAGTTCTCTACTCCCTGATCCTCAGCTTCATCTACCGCAACATCACCGTCAAGGATCTGCCCAAGGTCATCTGGAGCAGCGTCAAGACTACCGCGGTCATTGAGTACCTCGTCTGCGTGTCCGGCATCATGGGCTACGTTATGAGCTACACCCACATCCCCGCACTCGTCGCAAACGCGATCCTTGGCTTCACCACCAACAAGTACGTCATCCTGCTCATCATGAACATCATCCTGCTCATCGTCGGCTGCTTCATGGATCCGACTCCCGCAGTCCTGATCTTCACCCCGATCTTCCTACCCATCGTGCAGACCTGGGGTATGAGCCCTGTCCACTTCGGGCTCATGATGGTCATGAACCTCTGTGTCGGTACCCTGACTCCCCCTGTCGGCGCTATCCTGTTTGCCGGCTGCCGCGTGCATCAGGTCAAGATCGAGCAGATTATCAAGATGCTGCTGCCGTTCTTCGCAGTCATTCTCATTTGCCTGACCCTCATCACCTATGTGCCTTGGCTTACGATGGTTATTCCTCAGGCACTCGGCCTTGTGGGCTAATATCTGGAGGCTTATAAATGGATATCCGTTATTCAGCACATCCCGAAGATGTAAAGCGTTATACCACGGAGGAGCTGAGAAAAGAGTTCCTTATCCAGGACCTTTATCAGCCCGATACCGTGCAGGCTGTCTACTCCCATGTTGACCGCATGGTCGTTCTCGGCATCATGCCCGTGACCGAGGCCCTGCCTATTGACAAGGGCATCGATGTCTGGGCAAACTTCGGCACAAACTTCTTTCTTGAGCGCCGTGAAGCCGGTGTGTTCAACCTCGGCGGCGCAGGCTGGATAGAGGCCGACGGCGTAAAGTACGAGCTCGGCTTTGAGGACTGCCTGTATATCTCCCGCAGCACGAAGTCCGTCGTGTTCGGCAGCAACGACAAGGAGCAGCCCGCGCGCTTCTACCTCGTCTCCGCTCCCGCGCACAAGGACTGCAAGACCACCTTCATCTCCATCAAGGACGCCAACAAGCGCCCCTGCGGCAGCAAGGAAAACTCCAACGAGCGCGTCATCAACCAGTTCATCCACCCCGATGTTCTGGAAACCTGCCAGCTCTCTATGGGGCTTACCCAGCTCGCTCCGGGCAGCGTGTGGAACTCCATGCCACCGCACACCCATGAGCGCAGAATGGAGATATACACCTATTTCAATCTCCCCGAGGGAGAGGTCGTCCTGCACCTGATGGGTCAGCCCCAACAGACCCGCCACCTCGTCATGCAGAATTACGAGGCCGTCATTTCCCCGTCATGGTCGCTCCATGCCGGCTGCGGCACCTCGAACTACACCTTCATATGGGCAATGGGCGGCGAGAACCAGGCCTTCGACGACATGGACACTTTTGGTGTAAATAAGCTCAGATAAACAAAAATTCACCCTCCCGCGTATCCGTGGGAGGGTGAAGAAGAATCCGGGTTTTTAGGGTATCAGAGAAGCTTTTTTATCCTGAGCATGGGCGAGGCCTTGAAGATATGGAGGAACTGCTTCAAATCTTCGTCCTTGACCTTTGTGTAGTTTTCTTTTATAATACAATAGTCCATGAGGAAAAGGTAAAGACAGACTTCAAGAGGTGTCGCAAGGAACGCGGGGACATAGTCCGTGTCTATAAGATAGACGGAAAGCCTCGTTTTCAGAAATGCGTTGAAGCGTCCGTCGACCCACTTGTTCCCGTAAACGACTTGGAGCCGCGCGGGGAGCTCCGGCATCGCCGCGGCGATGATGTTCCGGTTCTCATCATTGAGCGCCGGTTCCGCCGCGTCCGGGTCGTAGCTGCACGTGTACTCATGGAAATGCAGTCCCTGCTTGTCATGCTTCAGCTTCTGGGGTTTAAAGACAATGTGCTTATCCTTGAGGTCCTTCTGGTACCACTCGGCGATTTTAATTTGGTCGAAATGGAAACCGGTTTCTATCCCCGCAAAGCTATGCTCAACGGTGAAAACGGAGTCTGAAGCGGCGTCGAAATAGACCTCGCCGCTATCGGCGGCGCGGCGTATTACTGTCTCCCATCTGCGGCGGAACTCAGGGTAATAGCTCCGGCTGCGGATCGTGTTGTCCTGAAGGCTGTCGAGAAACTGCTGCAAAATTTTCTGATTATCCATAGGCTGCACCTCGTTAACCGGTTTACAAACCGAGAATATCCGCGTTTGTATGACTGATATTATATTGTATTTCATTTAATTTTACAACAGGAGGAATAAAAAATGGATGTATTGAAAAGACTGGCCCAGTCCGGCGTCGTCCCCGTGGTAGTCCTTGAGGACGCGA
The DNA here is from genome assembly GCA_934590505.1 of uncultured Oscillospiraceae bacterium. Taxonomy (GTDB): domain Bacteria; phylum Bacillota; class Clostridia; order Oscillospirales; family Oscillospiraceae; genus Limivicinus. Next base: position 14,892 of record CAKTPC010000034.1, on the reverse strand, counting down.
AGGACGCTGTCCCCACTGCCAAGGCGATGCTCGCTGGCGGCATTGACGTTATGGAGATCACCTTCCGTACCGCCGCCGCTGCTGATTCCATCAAGGCCGTTGCACAGGAGTGCCCCGACATGGTAGTCGGCGCCGGCACGGTCATCAATCTTGAACAGTGCAAGCTCGCCGTCGAGTGCGGCGCAAAGTTTATCGTCTCCCCCGGCTATGACGAAGAGACTGTTGCTTGGTGCTGCGACAACGGAATTCCCGTTACCCCCGGCTGCGTCACCCCAACCGAGATCATGATGGCTCTCAAGCACGGCCTCAAGGTCCTGAAGTTCTTCCCCGCCAATGTTTACGGCGGTCTGAGCGCGATCAAGTCCCTGGCCGGCCCCTTCGGCGGCGTGAAGTTCATCCCGACCGGCGGCGTCAATGCCCAGAACCTGGCCGAGTTCATCTCCTCCCCGTACATCCACGCGGTCGGCGGCAGCTGGATCTGCCCGAAGGCCGATATCGCAGCCGGCAACTTCGATAAGATCACCGCGCTGTGCAAGGAAGCACGCAAGTCTCTGCTCGGCTTCGAGGTCGCGCACATCGGCATCAACACGCCCGATGCCGACGCCGCAATGGACGTCTGCAATGCTTTCAGCGACGCCTTTGATTTCAACGTCAAGCAGGGCAACTCCTCCAACTTCGCATCCACCGGCGTTGAGGTCATGAAAACCATGTTCAAGGGAGCGAACGGCCACATCGCCATCCGTACCAATAAGATGATCCCCGCTATCGCCGAGATGGAGCGCCGCGGCTACGAGCTGGATATGGACTCCGTCAAGGATAAGGACAACATCAAGGCAGTTTACTTCAAGAAAGAGATCGGCGGCTTTGCCGTGCATCTTCTTCAGAAATGATCGGGAGGTAAATTAAATGAAGGTTCTTACTTTTGGCGAAATAATGCTCAGACTCAAGGCTCCCGGACAGGAGCGATTCTTCCAGACCCCGATGCTCGAGGCCACCTTCGGCGGCGGCGAGGCAAATGTCGCGGTCTCTCTGGCAAACTACGGCATGGACGTCAGCTACCTGACTGTTCTGCCGAAGAACGCCATTGCCGACGAGTGCATAAAGGATCTGCGCAAGTTCGGCGTGGACACCGGCCGTATCGTCCGCGGCGGCGGCCGCATGGGCATATACTACCTCGAGCCAGGCGCAAACCAGCTGCCCAGCAAGGTCGTGTACGACCGCGAGTATTCCTCCATCGCGCTTGCCAAGCCCGGCGATATCGACTGGGACAAGGCCTTTGAGGGCGTCGATTGGTTCCACATCACCGGCATCACCCCGGCTATCAGCGAGAGCGCGAAGGAGCTTTCCCTCGAATCTGTCAAGGAAGCAAAGAAGCGCGGCATCACTGTGTCCTGCGACCTGAACTACCGCAAGAACCTCTGGAAGTACGGCGTGCGTGCCGCCGAGGTAATGCGTGAGCTTGCAAAGTATGTCGACGTCGCCATCGCAAACGAGGAGGACGTTCAGAAGTCCCTCGAGATCACCGTTGACGTCAACGTCGAGTCCGGTGAGCTTGACCGCAGCAAGTACAAGGCACTCGGCGACAAGGTCCTTGCCGCGTACCCGAACATGAAGATGATCGCCATCACTCTGCGCGAGAGCAAGAGCGCCGACTGGAACGGCTGGGCTGCATGCCTCAACGATGGCGAGAAGTTCTATGAGTCCAAGCGCTACGAGATCCGCGACATCGTCGACCGTGTCGGCGGCGGCGACAGCTTTGCCGGCGGCCTGATCTACGGCCTCAATAATTACGACTGCAAGCAGTCCGCGCTTGAATTCGCCGTTGCGGCGTCCTGCCTTAAGCACAGCATCCTCGGAGACTTCAACCGTGTGGGCGTTTCCGATGTTGAAAAGCTCATGGGCGGCGACGGCACCGGCAGAGTCCAGAGATAAACCATTTATAAATACCGCCTGTTCCCTGCATGGTGCAGGCGGTTATTTACCCAAGCTTCAGAAACCGGTTAACCAAAGTTTGAAAAATTTATTTTGAAAAGGAGAAATTAACTATGGACATGATGAAGCAGTTTTCACTCGAAGGCAAAGTTGCGCTGATCACCGGCGCAGCATACGGTATCGGCTTTGCGATAGCCGAGGCATACGCAAACTGCGGCGCGAAGATCGCCTTCAACTGCCGCGGTGAGAAGCATATGGAAGAGGCCATGAAGGCCTATGCCGAGAAGGGCATCGACGCCAAGGGCTACTACTGCGACGTTACCAATGAAGAGGACGTCGTTAAGATGGTCGCAGACATCGAGCGCGACCTCGGCACCGTCGACATCCTTGTCAACAACGCCGGCATCATCAAGCGTGTTCCCATGCTCGAAATGGAGGCAAAAGACTTCCGTCAGGTAATTGATATCGACCTCGTTGCTCCCTACATCGTCTCCAAGGCAGTCATCCCCGGCATGATCAAGAAGGGCCACGGCAAGATCATCAACATCTGCTCCATGATGAGCGAGCTCGGCCGTGAGACTGTTTCCGCATACGCCGCCGCAAAGGGCGGACTCAAGATGCTCACCCGCAACATCTGCTCCGAGTATGGCGAGTACAACATCCAGTGCAACGGCATAGGACCCGGCTACATTGCCACTCCTCAGACTGCTCCTCTGCGTGAGCGCCAGCCCGACGGCAGCCGTCACCCCTTCGATCAGTTCATCGTCGCAAAGACTCCGGCAGCCCGCTGGGGCACCACTGACGACCTCATGGGCCCGGCAGTGTTCCTTGCTTCCGATGCTTCCAACTTCGTAAACGGCCATGTTCTGTACGTCGATGGCGGCATTCTCGCCTACATCGGCAAGCAGCCGTGATTTGAGGGGATATGGAGATCATGCAATGAAAGCAGCTGTTTTGAAAAATTGGCTCGATCTTGAGCTGTGCGACATCCCTGTGCCGGTCCCCGGCGAAAATGAAGCGCTCATCAAAGTGAAGCGCGCAGGCGTCTGCGGCTCCGACATTACCGTTTACCGCGGCAAGCATATGACCGCCACCGTCCCGACCGTCCTCTGTCATGAGATCCTCGGCACGATAGAGTCTCTGCCCGAAGGCTATGACGGCAAGTTCAAGCTCGGTCAGCGTGTGCTGATGAACCCGATCATCTCCTGCGGCAAGTGCGCTGCCTGCCAGCGCGGTCTGCCCTGGGTCTGCGAGAACCTTAAGCTCCTCGGCATCCATGTCGACGGCGGCTTTGCCGAGTACACCAAGGTCGGTGTTGACAAGCTCGTCGCGCTCGATGACGATATTCCTGATGAGGTCGCTATCCTCGGCGAGCCGTTCGCTGTCGGTCAGCACGTCATGGTCAACTCCCAGGTGCAGAAGGGCGACAAGATCTTCATCTCCGGCGGCGCGACCGTCGGCCTGTACATCGCGGTGTTCGCGAAAGCCGCGGGCGCAGGACGCGTTATCATCTCCGAGATCAACGAGCCGAGACGCAAGTTCGTCGAGTCCATGGGCATTGAGACCATCAACCCCACCGAGACCGACGCGATGGACCTCATGCGTGAGGTCACCGACGGCCATGGCTTCGATATCGTCTACGATACCTCCGGTGCTCCCGCATGCGTGCTCCAAATGCCCGACCTCTGCCGCTGCGGCGGTAAGATGCTGAGCCTTGGTCTCTCCGGCGATGCTTACCCCTTCGTCATCGGCAAAGTCTCCTTCAAGGAGATCAAGCTCATCGGCAACCGCCTGTACAGCCAGGAGGACTTTGAGCAGGGCGTCCGTTTCCTTGAGGACAACTGGCGTGAGATGCACCTCGACCGCATGGTCACCGACCGCCTCGGCCTGAGCGAGATCAACAAGGCCATCCAGATGATGCTCGACGGCACCAACATCTGCAAGATCATCATCGACCCCACCAAGTAAATACGCTTGAAACGAAACAGGAGCAGCCAATCAAGGCTGCTCCTGTCTGCGGTTCTACCCTCAACTATTGACTTAGAACCGCTTTCTGAATTTGTGCTTGTTATATTATACCTAATACGGTACGGTCAGTTTTCGACGGCCCTTTTTTCGGCGAGCCTATCTATTGTTCTGCTTATAAGAGAGCGCGTTTTGCGCGACAGCCATTCCCCGAGCGGATAAAGCAGAGCAGACAGCAGGAGAGCTGCGGTGAAGGAGATAAGCGCGGTCGGCAGAAAGTAACCGTAATTGAGATAGTAATCTTCGACATTGGCCGCAACGATAGGATAGAGAATGTCATCCGTGATCCCGGACAGCAGGAATGTGTAAAGTGAGAGCGTAGAGATCCCTTCCGTGCATTTGATGAGGAAGGCGGGACGCTTTTCGGTACCAAGACTGCTGACCCAGCGGAAGATCAGGAAGCAGACGAGCAGCAGCTGATAATTTTCATAGCCGTAGTAGGTCGCGCTGCTGCCGTCGCCGTGCAGATAAAACACATCATACACACTGAAAACAACAAGCAGTCCGGCCAGCCACTTGAAGTAAAAGGAAGGCTTCTTTGCAGGAGGGTATTCACTGCAATACGCGCCGAGAAGATAGAAAGTTACCGGGTAGAGATTTTTCCACCAGACAGAATAGATGTTGATATAAGAATTTACCAGTGATGGCAGATGTGACAGAGCGAAGAAACTGAATATCAGCAGCAGCTTTTGCCGCTTTGTTTCAAGCGCATGGTACATCGCATTGAGAAACGGGATCAGCAGGTACAGCCCCGTATACATCATCAGGTACCATGAGTATTCGCCTATGGAAAAATTAGCAATGTCCCCGAAGAAATCACGCACGGTCATTTCAATATGAAGATATTCCATCCTGAATACCTGTGTGATAATACCGATAAGAATATAGGGAATCAGGATATGCAGATAATTCACGTAGTATTTTGCAGTCGGCTTTTTCTTGTTAAGCAGGTAGCCCGAAAGCATCAGGAACAGCGGCACGCATACTGACGTCACCAGCCATACGCCCATCATTATATAACCGCTGACTCCTGTTATCGGCCCTGCGGTAAACTTGCCGTTTATAACACTGTGCTTACACAGCACGAGAAATATGGCCAGACTCCTTATTATATCGAGAGACGCGTTTCTTTTCATGCGGGCTCCTTTTCTGCTGTCTTTATTTTACCACCACGTTCTTTTCGCCGAGCAGCTCCTGAAGCTCCGCGACGAGCCCCTCATGTATCAGGCAGCGCGTGCCGATGCGCTTTTTCTCCCTGCCGCAGTAGATTATCATCTGCTGCGTGCCGGGGAACATGGTAAGGATAAGCTTGATGCGGTCGAGGATCGGGTCAGTCTCGCTGCCGAGCTTGACCCAGAGCTTCTTCTCTGCCGGGGGCGGCGCGCTGCTGCCGGGGGCGTTCATGTCCGAGAGCGGACGGATGGACTCGACGACTATCTGCGGCTCCTTCTCGTCGCGTATCGAGATGCGCCCCTTGATGACAAGTGCGGCATTGTCCTTGATATACGCTCCGCCGGAGTCGAGCGCACGCTGGAAAGCCATCAGCTCTATAGAGCCGGTGTCGTCCTCGAGCTGGATATAACTCATGAGGGTGTTGTTGCGCGTCGTCCTCGTCTTGGAGGAGGCGACGACGCCCGCAACCGTCACAAGCTGGTTGTCGGCAAAGCGGCGGGAGCCGTCGTCGGAGGCGAGGTCGCCAAGCAGCGTGCCGAGCGGGACCGCGCCGATCCTGCGCACGGCGTCGCGGTAGCCGTCCATCGGGTGGCCGCTGAGGTAGAGCCCGGTCGTCTCCTTTTCGAGCGCCATCTTTTCAAGGGAAGAATACTCCTCGATGTCGGGTATCTTTATCACCGCCGGGGCCTTCTGGCCGTTATCGGTGAAGTCCCCGAACAGGTCAAGCTGGCCGGAGATATTGTCCCGCTGCGCCTGCGCTATGCTGTCGATTATTGCACCGGATACCTGGATGAGCGCGCGGCGCTTATAGCCCATCGAGTCGAACGCGCCGGCCTTTATGAGGTTATCGACGGCGCGGCGGTTAAGCTCGCTGCCGTTCATGCGGCGGCAGAAATCCTCAAAGCTCTGGAACAGGCCGCCGCGCTCGCGCTCGGCGACAAGGCCGTCCACCGCTCCCCAGCCCATGCCCTTGATGGCGACAAGACCGTAGCGGATGTTCGAGCCGCTGACGCTGAAATGCGCGCCGGATTCGTTGACGTCGGGCGGCAGCAGCTTTATGCCCATGTCGCGGCACTCGGCAATGTATTCGGCAATCTTCGCGCTGTTTTCAAGCACGCTCGTCAGCAGCGCCGCCATGTATTCGGCGGGATAGTGCCGCTTCATATAGGCCGTGCGGTAGGCGACGATGGCATAGCTCACCGCGTGGGCTTTGTTGAAGGCGTAGCTTGCAAAGTCCAGTATCTCGTCATAGATGCTGTTTGCGACCTGCTCGCTCACGCCATTTGCGACAGCACCGGGGATATTGCGGCTCGGGTCGCCATGGACGAAAGCAACGCGCTCAGCATCGATGACCTTGTGCTTTTTCTTCGACATCGCGCGGCGGATCATGTCCGCCTGCCCGAGAGAGAAGCCGCCGAGACGGCGGAATATTTCAATGACCTGCTCCTGATACACGATGCAGCCGTAGGTGACTTCGAGTATCGGGCGCAGCAGCTCGTGCTTATAGGTGATCTTCTCCGGGTGCGCCGAGCACTCGATGAAGCGCGGTATGCTGTCCATCGGGCCGGGGCGGTAGAGGGAGATTATAGCGGTGATATCTTCAATGCTCTTTGGCTTGAGCCCGGTGCACACGCCGGTCATGCCCGCGCTTTCAAGCTGGAACACGCCGCAGGTGCGCCCGGCGGCGAGCATGTCATAGGTCGATTTATCGTCCTCGGGAGCGTCCTCAATGCGGAAGCCCGGCTCACGCCGGCGCACGAGCTGCACCGCGTCGTCAAGCACGGTGAGGTTGCGCAGGCCGAGAAAGTCCATCTTGAGAAGGCCGAGTTCCTCAAGCGTCGTCATCTGGTACTGGCACACGACGGACTCATCGTTCTTCGCGAGCGGGACATATTCATATACCGGCTTCTCGGTTATCACGACGCCCGCCGCGTGGGTCGAGGCGTGGCGCGGCATACCCTCGAGCGCTCTGGCAACGTCAATGAGCCGCTTCAGGGTCTCGTCACTGTCGTACATTTCCTTTAGCGGTTTCGACAGGCGCAGGGCTTCGTCAAGCGTCATATTCAACGCGCCCGGCCCGGAGGGCACCTGCTTTGCGACAGCGTCCGTCTCCGCGTAGCTGACGGAGAGAGCACGCCCGACATCGCGCACTGCGTTGCGCGCGGCCATCGTACCGAAGGTGACGATCTGCGCGACATGGTCATTGCCGTAGAGACGGCGGACATAGTCGATGACCTCACCGCGGCGGTTGACGCAGAAGTCCACGTCGATATCCGGCATGGACACGCGCTCCGGGTTCAGGAAGCGCTCAAAGAAAAGGCTGTATTTTATCGGGTCAACGTCGGTGATATGCAGGCAGTAGGACACGACGCTGCCCGCGGCGCTGCCGCGCCCGGGGCCGACGGGGATACCATTGCGCTTGGCATAGCCGATGAAGTCCGAAACGATCAGAAAGTAATCCACAAAGCCCATGCTGTGGATGATACCGAGTTCATATTCAAGCTGGGAATGTACCTCGGGCCGGCCGGCAAAGCGCTCAGCGAAGCCCTTTTCGCACAGCTTCTTGAGGTACTCGTAGCTGTCCGTCTCTCCTTCGGGGAGCTTGAAGCGCGGCAGGAAATAGTGCCCGAATTGAAAATCAAAATTACAGCGTTCGGCGATATCGACGGTGTTGTCCGCCGCTTCCGGTACCTCCGGGTACAGCGTGCGCATCTCCTCCTCGCTCTTGAGGTAGAGCTCCTGCGTCTCGAAGCGCATGCGCCCCGGATCGTCGACGGTCTTGCCCATCTGGATGCACATGAGGACGTCCTGATAATAGGCGTCCTTTTTTTCGATATAGTGCGCGTCGTTCGTCACGACAAGGGGGATGCCGGTATCGCGGTGAAGGCGGATAAGCTCGCGCCCCGCGGTCTGCTCGTCCTCGATGCCGTGATCCTGAATCTCGAGATAGAAATTATCCTTCCCGAAAAGCTCCTCCAGCTCCAGCGCCTTGGCCTTTGCAGCCTCGTAGTCCCCACGGATGAGCCGCTGGGGGATGTACCCCGCAAGGCAGCCGGACAGGCATATAAGGCCCTCGGCATGCTCGTGCAGTATAGACCAGTCTATGCGCGGCTTAATGTAAAAGCCCTCGGTAAAACCGGCGGAGACGAGGTAGCAGAGGTTGTGGTAGCCCGTCTCGTTTTTGCACAGGAGGATCAGGTGGGAATAGTTGTTGTCGACACCGTGCTCTTTATCGCTCATGTTGCGCGGCGCGACATAGACCTCGCAGCCGATGATCGGCTTTACGCCCGCGGCCTTGCAGGCACGGTAGAAATTGACCGCGCCGTACATTACGCCATGGTCGGTGATCGCGACGGCGTCCTGACCCAGTTCCTTTATACGTTCTGCCAGCTTTTCGATGCGGCAGGCGCCGTCGAGCAGGGAATACTCGCTATGCACATGAAGATGAACGAACGACATATTTTTATTCTTCCTCGGGCTTGAAGCCCATTATCTTTTTGAAACGGTGGTTGAGGCAGCTCTTTGTCACCGGGGGATAGCTCAGCATGGCAAGGTCGGCAAGGCTCGCCTCGGGGTTTGCGATGCGCAGGAGCGCCGCGTCCTTCAGCGGCTCCGGCAGCGCGTCAAGCCCGTAGTCCTTCGCAATGCGGCGGATAGCGTTCATCTGCTCCTGCGCGGCGGCGACGGTCTTGTCGGCATTGTGGCTGTCGCAGTTTATCTGCCGGGTGACGGTGTTGCGCATTTCCTTTTCGACCTTCGCAGTCATGATGTCCATGGCTGTGCCGCTTGCGCCGATCGTCGTGAAGAAGTCGGCAATGGCGTCGGCCTGCTTGAAGTAGAGCAGGCTGTTCCCGGCGCGCTCCGTCTCCTTCGGGCTGAAGCCCATGTCCAGCAGTATCGAATACGCCTCGCGGCTGACGCTGCGGTGAGAGGTCGCAAGCTCAAGGTGGTAACGCTTCTCCGGATCGGTGACGCTCCCGCCCGCTAAAAACGTGCCGCGGATAAACGATGCGCGGCAGCAGTCCTCTTCGATGACGCCGAAGTTTATATGGTGTGACAGCGTCGCGCCGCGGTCGGCGCCGAAGGCGTCAAAGATCGCGGAGAGCTTATCCGGATCGGTTATCGAGAGCGTGCGTTTGCCCTCTGCGCCCTCGGGCGGGAGCTTGTCAAAGCTCACGCCGAAGGCCTTGCGGAAGAGCTTCGGCAGGCGGGAAGCAAACTCCGGGCTTGCAGTGATAACGCGTATCTCGTTTGCGGAAAAGGTGTTGCAGTAGAGCAGCACGCCATAGCTTTCAGCGACAGCGCAGCATTTCCGATCGGGCCGCGCCTGACACAGCTCGGCCTTCGCGCGGGATGAAAACGACATGGCGGCCTCTCCTACTTGTCCAGATCGCGGTTGATGTTGACGGCGCGCACCCCGTCGGCGACGAGGTAGTCCGTGAGCGCCGAGGCGATTGCGACGCTCCTGTGATGCCCGCCGGTGCAGCCGATGGCTACGGTCAGCGAGAGCTTGCCCTCCTCGATATACATCGGCAGCAGGAAATCGAGCATATCCTCTATCTTTTCCATAAAGGTGCGCGTCTGCTGGTAGCTGAACACGAACTCCGCCACGGGCCGGTCAAGGCCGCAGAGCGGGCGCAGGTCCTCAACATAGAAGGGGTTCGGCAGAAAGCGCACGTCAAACACGAGGTCTGCCTCCATGGGCAGGCCGTGCTTATAGCCGAAGGACATGACGGTCACGTCTATCTCGCGCTTTTCCCCGTTCGGGGCGAAGAGCGAAAAGAGCTTGTTCTGGAGCATGCCGAGGGTGAGGTTCGAGCTGTTGACGATGAAGTCCGCCCGCTCGCGTATCGGCGCGAGCAGATCCATCTCCTTGTGTACGGCCTCCTCGACCGACATTCCGCGCGCGGCGAGCGGGTGCGGGCGGCGCGATTCCTTATAGCGCCGCACGATAGTGCGCACATCCGCATCCATGTACAGGATGCGCACGCTGCAGTTCATCTCCTTGAGCTGGTCAATGGTCTTGAGCAGCTCACCGAATCCGTTCTTCTCGCGCACATCCGTCACGAGAGCGACATTTTCATAGCGGCCGCCGGTGGCGATGCAGAGCTCGGCAAAGCGCGGCATGAGCGCGACAGGCATATTGTCCACGCAGTAGTAGTCAAGATCCTCCATCACGTCCGCGGCGCGGCTCTTGCCCGCCCCGGACAGGCCGGTGATAATCAAAAAATCCATTTATTTCTCCGTTCAGCTCTCTGGCTTCTCCTGCGCTGCCGCGGCGTTCAGCTCCGCCTCGAGCCCGCCGGTCACGCGGTTGAGCGGGACCTCGGGGCCGTTGTCCGACAGAGCATAGTCAGGCGGCAGGATTATAATTTCCGGCACGAGAACCGTACCGGACTTCTCGTACACGGTCTTTCTTATGTGCATCATCAGGTCGTAAACATCGTGCGAGCTCGCCTTACCGGTGTTCACAACAAAGCCCGCGTGCTTTTCCGACACCTGCGCCCCGCCGACGGTATAGCCCTTGAGCCCCGCCTCGTCGATGAGCGCGGCGGCGTAGCCGTTCTCGGGACGCCTGAAGGCGCTGCCTGCCGAGGGCAGGTCAAGCGGCTGCTTATCACGGCGGCGCTGGTTGAGCTCGCGCATCTTTGCGGCTATGGCCTCGCCGTCACCTTTTTTGAGACGGAACACGGCAGAGAGGATGACGCAGCCGGGAGTTTTCTGGAAAAAGCTTGTGCGGTAGCCGAAGGCGCAGTTGTCATGCGGCATTTCGTACAGGCTCTGGTCGGGCAGATAGTAGAACACGACGCTTTCCACCGCGTCCTTCAGCTCGCCGTCGTAAGCGCCCGCGTTCATTATCACACCGCCGCCGACGCTGCCGGGGATGCCGGAGGCAAATTCCAGCCCCGCAAGACCGTTCTGCTGCGCAAAGCCCGCTAGCTTTGCGAGCGACACGCCGGCTTCGGCGTAGATCGCATCTTCACCGATCATGAACAGCTTGCCGAGCTTCGCGGTGCTGATGATAAAGAGGTCGCTCAGACCCTCGTCAGGGAAGAGGATGTTCGTTCCGTTGCCGATTATGTACGGGGCAAGCTTGTGCTTCTTGAGCAGGCAGCATATCTTTGAAAGGCTCGTCACGTCTGAAGGTATCGCAAGCACTCTCGCGGGGCCGCCTATGCGGAAAGAGCAGTGCTCGCGCATCGGTTCGTTTTCCCGAAGCTCAAGGCCGGGCATGGCTTCCTTTATTTCGGCAATGGCGTTTTCAAGCTGTTCCATTTACGCTTCTCCAATCATAAAAGTCCGAGATCTATCGCTCTGTCGTGCTCGGCGGTCAGAGCCTCTGCAGCGTTGTAGCCCATCTTCTTCTGGCGGTTGTTCATCGCGGCAAGCTCCATGATAACGGCAAGGTTCCTGCCGGGGCGGACAGGGATTGTCACCTGCGGCAGACTCACGCCGAGGAAGTTCGCCGTCTCATTCGTGAGGCCAAGGCGGTCGTAGGCCTTGCCGTCCTCCCAGGGCTCCATGCTCACCACAAGGTCAATGTTTGTCTCCGGTTTTACAGCGCCCATGCCGTAGAGGTGCCGGACGTTTATCACGCCTATGCCGCGCAGCTCCATATAGTAGCGTATGAGCTCCGGTGCGCAGCCGACGAGGGTGTCACGGCTGATGCGCTTGACCTCAACGGCGTCGTCGGCAATGAGCCGGTGGCCGCGCTTTATAAGCTCCAGTGCCGTCTCGCTCTTGCCTATGCCGCTGTCGCCGATGAGCAGCAGACCCTCACCATAGACCTCAACAAGCACGCCGTGCGTCGTAAGGCGCGGAGCAAGGTGTTTGCGCAGGGAGGTGATGACGTCGGCCTGAAATTCCGAGGTGTCCTCATGCGTAATGAATACATTGCGGTCGTACTTCTCAGCCATCTCTATGCACTCAGGAAAGGCCGGCACGCTGTGGCAGATGACAAGCCCCGAGATATCGTACTGCATGAAGCGTTCAAACGCTGCGCGGCGCTCCTCGGAGGTGAGCGTGTCAAGATATGTGCTCTCGACGCGCCCCATGATCTGCAAGCGCTTCGGGTCGAAGTAATTATAAAAGCCGGTGAGCTGCATGGCCGGGCGATTTATATCGGCGGTCGTCAGCAGCGCGGACTCATAGTCTTTTGAAAGGTGCAGCGGGTGAAGGTCGTGAGCCTCCACGATCGTTTTCAGCTTTACGGAATAGCTACCGTTGCGTTTCATGTGCACAGCCTCCTGAGAGATACTTTTACTCACATTATATTTTAATCGCTTCCGGCGTATTTGGCAACAGCTTTTGTACTCTTGAGGGTATAAACATTTTGCCGCAGCCAGTCCTTGACAATTGATGGTAATACAGAAAGAGCGCTGCGACAAGCGGTCAGTTCTTCAAAGAGTATTCAAAAGTTGACAAAAGCGTCAATCGTCGTCACTTGGCAGAGTGCCGGCGGTTTTGCTTTTTGCTTAGAAAGAAAATTTGCGCATTTACATAATTTGTTCTTGCAATTACCCGGCGGTTCTGTTATTATATAAAAGCTGTCTATTCAGCGAAACACAAGCAAGGAGGTGCTTCAAACTATGGCAAAGTGCGAATTTTGTGATAAGGGCGTTACCTTCGGCATCAAGGTCAGCCACTCCCACAGAAGATCCAACCGTGCATGGAAGCCCAATGTGAAGCGCGTCAAGGCCGTCGTGGACGGAAGCCCCAAGCATGTTTACGTCTGCACTCGCTGCCTGCGCAGCGGCAAGGTCACCCGCGCTGTGTAATTTAATTTTTGAAATTACCCGAAACGAGCCTGTCTGTAAAAGACGGGCTCTTTTCGGTTCTGTTCGTTTTGAAGACAGTCGTTTTCAAAACGATAGGGCTTGCACTCAGGTTCGCGCCTCGCTTCGCTCGACACTTCCTGAGCGAGAAGTATTTTTGCCGAGGTACACGCCCCAGCAAAAATTTATCTGGATTATTTTTTCGCCTTCCGAGGCGAAAAAACTCTGCGGGGCACAGACCATCTAAACGATTTGACGTTCTCAGTCTTTTCAAGCGCTGGGGCGGCAGGTCGGTAACGGCAAGTCATCCTACCAGTGCATCAATATCCGCGATGCTGAGATGGTGCACGGCCATGTTTACCGCGTAGCCGATCACGCGTGCTCCGGAGCGGACAAGGGAGTCAATGCTGCGCGGCGTGACGAACATCCCGGAGAGCGCGTCGCCGCCGAAAAGCCCAGCGTCTATCACCGTCGGTATGCCTATCGACACCACCGGCACGCCAAGGCTGCCGCGGCTGAGCTCCTGCCTGTCGTTGCCGACGCCGGAGCCGGGAGATATCCCTGCATCTGATACCTGTACCGCGCGGCCGAGCCTGTCGGCCTCTGTGCCGGCGAGGGCGTCTATGGCGATAACGAACGAGGGGGCGAGCTCACGGCACAGGACGGACACCTGAGAGGCTGTCTCTATCCCGGAGGTGCCAAGTACACCGGGGCGGCAGAGCGCAAGCGAGGAGAAGCCCTCAAAGCCCGGACTGCCGCTTTTCTTTAAGTGCCGCGTCACAAGTATCGAGCCTGCTGCGAGAGAGCCGAGCGCGTCGGGCGTAATGTCGGGGTTCCCGAGCACCGCAACGAGCACGCTGTCTGCTCTCTCAGGGACACACCTGCCTATCAGCGCCGCAAGTGTGCCGACAGCGGACGCAAAGTCCTCAGCGCCGTGGTCGAAGTGCGTTGGCAGGTCGAGCGAGAAATATTTCCCCGGGGCTTTGCCGAGTGCGCGTGCACCCTCCTCGCCGGTTATCTCGACGGCGGTCACGTTCAGCCCACACAAATTTTCCTCGCGCGCGATAACTCCGGGAAGCTCTGTGCTTTTTCCCACGCTCCGGTTCCACAGGCTGCGCGCCTCATCCGCCATATCTGTCCTATATCCAGCCACCATAATTACCTCCGTGCAATTCAAAATAATCAATATGTTGTATATTGTTTCCCGCAAATCCTACAATAGATAAGCGCGGCAAAAAATATGCGAAAAATGCTGAGAAATTTTGAAAAACCTCTTGCTTTTCAGGGCTTTCTTTGATATAATTTCTAAACGCGAGTCGGTGTAGACTCAATTTTATAGGAGGAGGTGGCGATTGAAGCATGGCCAACATTAAATCTTCTGCAAAGAGAGACGTTAAGTCCAAGGAACTCAGAGCCAAGAATCGCGCTGATAAGACCGAGCTCAAGACCATGATGAAAAAATTTGACGCAGCCGTTGCCGAGGGCAATCGTGACGATGCCGTCAGTGCCTATAAAGTTGCTGTTAAGACAGTCGACCGCGCGGCCGGCAAGGGTCTGCTGCACAAGAACAATGCGGCACACAAGAAGTCCGCAATGGCAAGCAAGCTCAACGAGATGGCTTAATTGGAAAGAAACAACGAGATGCGTTCTGCGCATCTCGTTTTTCGTTTATACTTAATAAACAACGCGCTCGAGCCCGGCATCGGCTTGGGCAGCGTAAAATTTCTGCCCAGTGAAGCCTGATTTTTCTGGATTTTTTGAATATAGTTCTTGATTTTTTCCGTGAATTCTGTAAAATAAACTCGTTCTATTTTATATGACTCTCAGGAGGAATCAAAAAAATGACTTACGAGATGGACGTTGCCGGCTTGAAACGCGAGCTGCCCTTGTGCAGGGTATCTGATGACCTGTACATCGGCGCATTCGTCATGTTCGGCGATGTGGAGCTTACCGTTCACTGCGCCGCCGAGCTGCTCAAGCGCGCTCC
>CAKTPC010000033.1 GCA_934590505.1 uncultured Oscillospiraceae bacterium | reverse complement strand
AATTTCAAGCGGCTCCTATCGCTGCTGCTGTGCCTGATGATGTTTGCGGCAATACCGGTATCGGCGCTGGCCGACGATGCGGAGGCAGACACCGGGATAATCGACGCAAAGAAGCTCAACGAAATGACGGAAAGCTTTCTTTCCGTGTGTGGGATCGACCCGAAGGATTTCAGCCTTGGCTTCTGCTACACCGCTACCGGCGACGAATGGTACTATAACGGTGACGAGTGGTTCTACCCCGCCAGCATGTACAAGGTGCCGCTGATGATGCTGCTCAGCGAGCGCGTCAAGAGCGGCGAGATCTCGCAGGACACGTATATTTACGATAAGTCCGTATCCGATATTGAAGAGCTTATCCTTGTATACTCGAACAATGATTGGGCGCACACTATAAGGACATACCTCGGCGGGGACGAGCAGTGGCGCGCGGATGCGAAGAAATATGCCTCGCTGAAAGACGATGAGTACGACCCGGATTACATGGACTACTGCTACTTCAATAACCGCTACATCACCTCGGTAATGAAAACGCTCTATTCCGATCCGGACAGCTACCCCAATATAATCGACTGCCTGCTCCTTGCGGAGCCGGAGCATTACTTCCGCCTGTCGACGGCCATTGAGGGTGTGTACAAGGTCGCGCAGAAGTACGGCAGCTTTGACGATCAGCTTGGCCAGAGCTTCAACCATACCACCGGCATAATATACACGCCGAATCCCTGCATCGTCACGGTCATGACCTGCAATGTCGCGCACTACGAAAACGTCATAGCGGACGCGGCGCAGATGCTGACGGAATACGCACTGAGCCTTGACGAGCAGCTCAAGTCCTACGAGGAGGAGAAGCAGGCTGAAGCAGACGCCGCAAAGCAGGCCGAGGAGGACGCCGCCGCCCAGAAGGCGGAACAGGAGCGCCTCGCCGCCGAGCGCGCCGCGGCTGAGAAGGCAGAGCAGGAGCGCCTCGCCGCCGAACAGGCACGCAGGGAGACTATCAAGAAAGTGCTCACTATTGCCGGAATCACAGCAGTAGTTGTGCTCGCGGCAGTCATCGGGAAACGCACCGCCTTGAAGAAACGCCAGCCGCCGCAGCGCCGCGCACCGAGGAGCGTGCCGCGCTCACAGCAGGCACATGAGCGTCGTGACCCGCGCAGCAGCGGGGGCTACAGACCCAAGCACTGACAGACGGAGCAAACGATATGTGTAAAAGAAATTTCTTAAAACGAACGATATGTGTGCTGCTGGCACTGTGCGTCATGCTCGGTGCGGCAGGCTGCGGCGGCTTCAAATACGGCGTGAACGAGGTCCAGGTGCTGGTGGAGCAGGACTATTCCCTCGCCTTCAGGAACAACGACCCGCTGTACTTCTATGTGACGGCGGCGATCAGTGTGCTTGCCGCGCAGGGTAAGGTAGACGAGCTCGCTATAAAATGGCTCGGGAGCCCGGCGCTGAACTTCGCCAAGCAGGCAGACGCACTCGAAAAGCTCCAGCCGCCGGAGGAGCGCGACCTTATAATCGGGCTGGACATCAACTCCTTCCCCATGTCCTATGTGACAAACGGTGAGTTCTGGGGGCTTGATGTTGAGCTTGCAATAGCGGTATGCGATCTGCTGGGCTGGAACCTCAAGATGCAGCAGATAGAGAAGGAGAACGTGTATATTGAGCTGTCCTCCGGCAACATTGACGTCGCGTGGGGCGGCATAGCGCTGGATCAGAAGGAGCTCGACGCGGAGAAGTACACGCAGTACGGCCCGTATATACACAACGACATTGTGATCGCGACAAGGAACGGCTCGTCTGTCTGGAACAGGCTCAGGCTCAGCGGGCGCAAGATGTGCATGCCCTCTACCCCTGAGGCGCTGGACGCGCTCAACACCGATGAAAAGCTTGTGAACCGCCTCGGGCAGATAACCCGTCTCGCCGGCGGTACGACAGAGTGCTTTGAATATCTCTATGCCGGCAAGTGTGACGTCGTGCTCACGGACAGCACAGCGCTGTCGTACTTTAATTGCCATTAACACTTCCTCGCAGTCCCGCTCCGCCGGGTATTGCTCGGAGTACAAAACCCCGCTATCACCGTTTCCAAAAATGAAACGGTGATAGCGGGGTTTTTGTATTAAAATCAAAATTCGACCGCGGGGGCTTCGGGCTCGGAGACAAGGTCCTTGACCCATTTGCGGCTCTTGACGAGATAATAGCCGATGCTGCACTTGACGAGTTCGAGTGCCTGGACGCATATGAACATGCGGAGTATCGGCATCGTCGTATAGCGTGAGAGCACAAAGGCAAGCGGGATGCACAGCACCCAGAGATACAGGCTGTCAAACACAAAGGTGATGATCGTCTTGCCGCCGGAGCGGAGCGTGAAGTAGCAGGCATTGGTAAAGGCGTTCACCGGCATCATCACGGCGCTCACCATAAGCAGTTCGGAAGCGATCTGCTTTACATGATCGGATGTATTGTATATCTCCGGGATCATCGGGGCAAGCAGCGCCATCACAACACCGACCGCAGCGCAAAGCGCGACCGCGAAAGCGATAAGCTTTCTGTCCTCGTCAATGGCTTTCTCAAGCTCACCCGCACCGAGGAGCTGGCCGATGATGATAGCGATGGAATTGCCCATGGAGAAGAAGGCGCAGAAGAAGAGATTCGAGACGGTGGTCGAAATATTTACAGCGGAGACGACCTCAAGCCCACGCATGGAATAGCACTGGTTGAGCACGGTCATGCCGCTCGACCACAAAAGCTCGTTCACGAGCAGAGGCAGACCCATGACGACGATCTGACGCAGCAGAACATCCGGGATACGCCAAGTAGTATAGGCGTGATCCACAAATGGATTAGTATCTCTGTGCCGGTGCGTCCAGATAATTATAATGGCGCACTCAACAAAGCGGGAAATTACCGTTGCTATGGCCGCACCGACGACGCCCATGACCGGTGCGCCGAGCTTGCCGAAGATGAGGATATAGTTGCCGACGAGGTTCACAAGCACCGCGACAATGCCGGCCTTCATCGGCACCAGCGTCTCCCCGCTCTCCTTAAGGGTGCTGGCATACACCTGCTGGAGCGCAAAGGGCGGGATCTGGATCAGCATGACGGTGAGATAATCCTTGCCGTAATTGAGCGTTGCGGCCAGGTCAAGCTGTTCCTCGCCCTCATGGATGAACTGCATGATGAGCTGTTCCCCAAAGAGCAGGAACACAATAATGAACGCCGCGGACGTGAAGGCCGCTATGTAGAGCTTTGCGCGGAAGGTATCGGCAACTCCCTTGCTGTCGTTCTTCCCGTAATACTGCGCGGTGAATATCCCCGCGCCGGCAAGACCGCCGAATATACAGAGGTTAAAGACAAAAATAAGCTGGTTGACTATCGCCACGCCGGACATCGGCTCCGTGCCGACCTGACCGACCATGATGTTATCAAGCAGGCTTACAAAGTTCGTTATAACATTCTGCACCAATATCGGCAGCATGATGGCAAAGAGCTTTCTGTAAAAAGCCTTGCTGCCGATAAACCTGTTGAGCTTCAAATTATTCTCTCCGTTTCCCCGAAATTGGCAGTTAGAAATCCGCATCCGGTTTCCCGGATGCGGGTTTCAAGCTTCCTTATTTGAGTGTCTTTTTCTTTTCTTCCAGCTTGGACTCGAACTTCTTTATCATGTCCGCGTCAATGTCCGGACGCCTGAGCAGGGCGTCAAAGAGCATTTCAAGCCTGTCCTGATCGCCGCCGGAAAGGACGTTCTCCGCATAGAAGTCCACACCGGTGATGTTCGGCTCATAGAGCCTGCCGTAAGATTTGCCGCTTCGGGCAAAGCCGCCCTCAATGATGGCACCCTTTTCCAGCAGCCTGTTGAGGAGAATGTGGATCGAATTGTCCTTCCACTTCTTATCAACGGACAGATCGAGGATCTCCCCTCTTGTCAGGGGACGCTTCGCGTCCCAGATGACATTCATAATCTCAAGTTCGCTTTTTGTAAGTTCCATTTTGCACATCCTTTTTTCTGTTGTTTAAACGCCTTCTGTCATTTTTTTATCTTCTCACTCTTCTTAACACAACTGATTTTAAGGCCCACAAGATATTCTGTCAAGTCGAATGATGTGAAAAAATTTGTTATATTCTGCTCAGCCAGCAATTGTTAACACTTCTGTCATATTTTCTCCGACCACGAACACACCCGCTGCCTTGAGAAGCTCCGCCGCGCAGCCGTCGCCCTCGACGAGTTTTCCCGAAAAACTGCCGTCATAGATAAGCCCGCTGCCGCATGATGGGCTGTGCTCCTTCATGAGTGCTCTGGAGCAGCCATAGCGCTTGGCAAGCGCGAGCGCGGCCTGCGCACCCTTCTCAAACTGCCGCGTGACGTCCGCGCCGCGGCAGCTCACGACACACTCTCCGAGCCGCTCGCTCGGGTCGCGCGGCGTGGGCAGTCCCCCCGCCGTCTCAGGGCAGACGGGGATGAGCCTGTACCGTGCGCGGAGCTTCTCGACAGTCTCCTCAGGCAAGGCGTTGCTGCCGCCGGAGTATTTGCATTCGACGCCCAACAGGCAGGCGCTGATAAGCAGGTTTTCCATAAGCTCACCTTCTCATGCTTATTCCGAGGAAGGCGCCGCAAACACCTCCCACGATGTGGCTGAGCTGGGATATATTATCCTTGAGCATGACGCCGTCGATGATCTCACCGCCGATGTAGAGCACCAGCACAAGGATCAAGGTTATGGGAATGCAGCCGTTTTTCATCCCTGCAAGGGAGGACATGACGATCATCATGAACACGATGCCCGACGCGCCGAGCAGGGCTGTGCCCGGGAAGAAGAGCCAATGCACCATACCGGAGACAAAGGCCGTGAGGAAAATCGCCCAGAAGAGTGGGCGGCTGCCGTACTTCTCCTCGAGCGGCGGGCCGACGACGAGGATCATCATCATGTTGCCGATATAGTGCGAATAGCTGCCGTGGCCGAGCACGTGCAGAAAGAAGCGCGGATAGGTGCCGAGGTCTGCGAAGGACGAGCGGTACACGCTGAAGAGCGCGTGGGTGCTCTTGCCGCCGGTGAGCCCGTCGAGCCAGAGCACGGCAAGCGACAGCAGCGCAAAGGTCAGCACAACGGGAGAATTATATTGCAGCTTTATGAGCTTTCTGCTCATGCATTCGCCTCCAGCGCGGCTATAGCGGAATCGTAAGCGGCCTTGGTGCGCTCGTCAAAGCAGACCATGCGCACCCGCTCTATCTCTGGGTGGGCTTCGAGGTATTCTTTGATTGTCTTGCAGGCGATGGCCGCCGCCTTATTGAGCGGGAAACGGTACACGCCGGTGCTTATCGAAGGAAAGTCCACGGTCCTGCAGCCGTTTTCCGAGGCAAGCTCCAGACAGGAGCGGTAGCAGGATGCAAGGAGCTCCGGCTCGCCATTATTGCCGCCGTGCCACACGGGGCCGGGGGTATGGATGACGTGCTTTGCGGGGAGCCTGTAGCCCTTTGTTATCTTCGCCTTGCCGGTCTCGCAGCCGTGAAGCGTGCGGCACTCGGCCAAAAGCTCAGGCCCCGCAGCGCGGTGGATCGCGCCGTCCACTCCCCCGCCGCCGAGCAGCGAGCAGTTCGCGGCGTTTACGATCGCGTCAACGCTCTGCTTGGTTATATCACCGAGAACAGTCAGCAGTCTTTCCATAGTCTCACTCTCCGATTGCAATAGTCACCGCGCCGTCCTGTGCGGACATGGCGATGCTCTTTATCTCCCTGCCGCGGTTCTCAACGATTCGCTGAGCAAGGACATCCTCGATATCCTTCTGTATCGTGCGGCGCAGATTGCGCGCGCCATAGGTGACAGAGTATGCCTTCTTGACAAGGTAGTCGACAAGGCTGTCGTCCCACGTGAGGGCGATGTTCTTTTCCTTCATCACATCGCGCAGCTCGCCGAGCATGAGCCCCGCAATGGCGCGGAAGTTCTCTTCCGTGAGCTGGTTGAAGCAGATGACCTCATCGACGCGGTTGATGAACTCTGGGCGCAGGAACTCGTTGAGCGCCTTCATTGTGCGCTCGCGGCTCATGTCGCTTATCGAGCCGCCGAAGCCGACGCTGCCGGATTTGTTGCTGCTGCCGGCGTTTGTGGTCATGACGATAATGGTGTTTTCAAAGTTCACTGTCCTGCCCTGCGCATCGGTGATGCGGCCGTCGTCGAGGATCTGGAGCAGGATGTTCATAACGTCCGGGTGCGCTTTCTCTATCTCATCAAACAGCACGACGCTGTAAGGCTTGCGGCGTATCTTCTCGGTGAGCTGGCCGGCCTCGTCATAGCCGACATAGCCGGGAGGCGAGCCGATGATGCGCGAGACGGAGAACTTCTCCATGAACTCGGACATATCAAGACGGATAAGCGATTCGGGAGAATCGAACATATCCGCGGCAAGGCGCTTGACAAGCTCCGTCTTGCCGACGCCGGTGCCGCCGACGAAGATGAAGCTGACGGGCTTGCGCTTGACCTGAAGCCCGACGCGGCTGCGCTTTATCGCGGAGCAGACAGCGTTCACGGCTTCGTCCTGACCGACAATGTGTTCCTTCAGGCGCTCGTCAAGCTTTGCGAGACGCTCGAACTCATCCTCCTTGATGGTGGAGGCGGGGATCTTCGTCCACAGCTCGATGATGCGGGCAAGGTTATCGGTAGTCAGCGCAGGGCGCGGGTTCTTATCAAGCTCGCTCAGCTCGTTTTCAAGCTGCATTTCCTTGCTCTTGAGCTCCGCGATGCGGGCATAGCGCTGATCCTGCTGCTCTTCGGTAAGCTCCCGACTGTCAGACGCGAGGGCATCCCGCTCAAAGCGTATGTTCTCAAGGTCGCGCTCGGCCTCCATGCGGCGGTTGATGTCCTTATTCTTGAGGTTCACATCGGAGCATGCCTCGTCTATAAGGTCAATGGCCTTGTCGGGCAGGAAACGGTCGGTGATATACCGTTCGCTCATGACAACGGCCTGGCGGCACATCTCATCGGAGATGGTAACGCCGTGGTAATCCTCATAATAATGCGCGATGCCGCGCAGGATCTTCACGCTGTCCTCGATTGACGGCTCCGCCACGGTGACGGGCTGGAAGCGGCGCTCGAGCGCGGAGTCCTTCTCTATGTGCTTGCGGTACTCAGTAAAGGTCGTCGCGCCGATCACCTGGATCTCGCCGCGGGAGAGTGCGGGCTTGAGGATATTGGCGGCATTCATGCTGCCCTCGGCATCGCCCGCGCCGACGATATTGTGTACCTCATCAATGACAAGGATGATGTTGCCGTGCTTTCTTATCTCCTCGATAAGCCCTTTCATGCGGCTCTCGAACTGGCCGCGGAACTGCGTGCCCGCGACGAGCGCCGTCAGGTCGAGCAGGTCAACCTCCTTATTCTGGAGCTTCGCCGGGACGTTGCCCATAGCGATGCGCTGGGCGAGCCCCTCGGCGATAGCCGTCTTGCCGACGCCGGGTTCGCCGATAAGGCAGGGGTTATTCTTCTGGCGGCGGTTGAGGATCTGGATAACGCGCTCAAGCTCCTCCTCGCGGCCGATCATCGTATCGAGCTTACCCTCGCGGGCGCGGGCGGTGAGGTCGATGCAGTAATTATCAAGGAACTTGCGCTTGCCGCCCTTGGGGGGATTCTCCTTGGTCTCGCCGCGGCGCGGCTCCCCGCCCTGGTTCTGGCTCTCGTTTGATGCCGAGGCGCTGGGGCCGCCGCCGAAAAGGCGGTTGAGGAACGGGAAGGTCGCGGTCTTGCCGTCGTCCTCCTCGTCGCTGCCGTCATCGTCGACGGGGGTGATATCCTCCCCGCCGGTGAGAGCGCTCATCATCTCACCGGTGAGGTTGTCAAGCTCATCATCGGTGATGCCCATTTTGTTTATCATATCGTCCACAGGCTTGATGTGCAGCTCGCGGGCGCATTTAAGGCACAGGCCTTCGTTCTTGGCCTGGCCGTTTTCGATCTTGGTTATGAATACCACGGCAACGTTCTTGCCGCAGCGTGAGCACATTGTAGGCTGCATTTATTGCCTCCGTTATCTTATATATTTCTTACAAAAGACCGCCGGTCAGAAAATCGAAAATCAGGAAGAAGCGGCCGAGCGTCGTGTGGGACATAGTCTCCACACCTATAACGAGCCCCATGAAGCTCAGGAGCCAGCACAGGAGAACACAGTAGAGAAAGCCCTTGATAAAGCCCATTATCGCACCGCCTATTTCGTCCACGCTCTCCATGTTCGGCAGCCTGAACGACAGGTTCCCCACATTGCCGAGCGCTACCAGGAGGATCAGGATCAGGAGAAACGCCACGACCATGAGCCCCACATGCGTAAGAGTATCGCACAGGACGGAGACGACCGCCTTAGTCATGCTGACCCCATCGGTATCGGCAAGGTTCACTGCGTCGTCCGCAAGCTCCTCCGCGCGCTTTTCATAAAGCCCCATCGCCGTGAAGCACTCATAGGCATAGTCATAGCGCAGGGAGGAATCCTGCGCGAGGATATCCTCAAGCGAAAGGTCGCTGCTGCCGTAGCCCATTCTCTCAAGAATGGCGTCGCGGTTCTTGGAGGAGTCCACATAGCCGTCGACAAAAGGCTCGACCGCTGGGACTATCTCATGCGAATAGGCCGAAGCAAGGAGACTGCCGCCGAAGAGCGCGATGATTATCGCGAGGATCCCGGCGATGCCGCCGACAAGCCCCTTCTTATAGCCGTTCCATGTGCATAGGGCGATTATCAATATCAGTACGATGTCAATGATAGCTCTCATATGTACCTGCCATCCTTTGTATATGCCGGCGGCGTACCGCCTGTTTTCTCTTCTTCCCCCGGCAGCTATTACTGTATCACAAGTTTATGAACAAATATAGCATTAATAACCGGAAAGATAAGGCTGTGTTTTTTTGCTCTTGCCGCATTGTTCGGTGCTGTCATCAGTCTCTGCTCATCATT
This sequence comes from uncultured Oscillospiraceae bacterium, assembly GCA_934590505.1. Taxonomy (GTDB): domain Bacteria; phylum Bacillota; class Clostridia; order Oscillospirales; family Oscillospiraceae; genus Limivicinus. The sequence continues at coordinate 8,541 of CAKTPC010000033.1, read as the reverse complement.
TCGCCTGCTGCGCCGTCGTACCAGACACGGTTGAGGTACAGGCCCTGCGGCGGCATGGTCGGCCCGGTGAGACGCCGGTCGCCCTTTTCAAGGAGCACCGGGATATCCTCCGGACGGAGCTTGCCGTAGGAAGCATAGACCATCGTGCCGACCATGGCTCTGCACATGTTGTACAGGAAGCCGTCGGCGCAGACAGAGACGGTGATGATGTCCCCTTCCTTCTCGGCGCGGCACCAATAGACCGTCCGCACGGTGGTCTTTGTCTCGGTGCCGACGCTGCGCACGGCCTTAAAATCGTGCGTACCCTCGAAGGCCTTGGCTGCTCGGCTGAACTGCTCCATATCGAGCCGCTGGGGATAGAAGCAGACGCGGTCCTTAAGGAACGGATCGCGGATATTGCTATTGTGTATTTTATATATATATTCCTTTTTTATACACGAGCCGATAGCGTTGAAGCCCTCGTCGACCTCGACCGCGTCCGTCACAGCAATGTCGTCCGGCAGGCGGGAATTGACCGCGAGCGGCATACGCTCCATTGGTATATTCGTCTCGGCATGAAAGTTTGCACAGTAGCGCAGCGCGTGCACTCCCGCGTCAGTTCTGCCGCAGCCGACGACCTTCGTGCACGTGCCGAGCACCTTTTCCAGCGCTTCCTCAACGGTCTGCGCGACGCTTATTTCGTTTTTCTGGATCTGCCAGCCGTGGTAGCGGCTCCCATCATAGCGCAGGCGCAGAGCGATATTTTTCATAGTCACAGTCCGAACTTCTTCAAAACTATTATCCCGGCGAGGAAGGCCGCGCCGACGATAAGCGCCGCCCAGTCGATGCCCTGCATCTGAAGGTGCTTCATCCTTGTGCGCCCCTCGCCGCCGTGGTAGCAGCGGCTCTCCATGGCGACGGCAAGCTCGTCCGCACGCCGGAAGGCCGACACGAACAGCGGCACCAGCACCGGCAGCAGCGCCTTCGCGCGGCTCATGAGGCTACCAGTCTCAAAGTCCGCGCCGCGCGCCTTCTGCGCGGACATGATCTTGTCCGTCTCCTCGATGAGCGTGGGGATGAATCTGAGCGCCATGCTCATCATCATCGTCATTTCATGCACGGGGACCTTGATCTTCTTGAGCGGCGCGAACAGCAGCTCCATTCCGTCCGTCAGGGCGATGGGGCTCGTCGTATATGTCAGCAGAAAGGTGCCGGTAATGAGCAGAACGATGCGCAGCACCATCTGGAACGCGCGCGCGATGCCCTCCCATGTCACGATCCAGCCGGGGAGCACTGGCGTGCCCTCGGTATAGAAGATGTTGAGCAGCGCCGTCAGCGCGATTATGAACAGCATGGGCTTGAGCCCCTTGAAGATGCTGCCCGGCTTTATCTTCGAGGCCGCCATGCACCCGGCGGTCGCCGCAGTGACGGCGATGTAGGATATCCAGCCCGAGGTCTGGAACAGCGCGACGATATACACCACGACAAGGATGAGCTTCGTCCTCGGGTCGAGCCGGTGCGCAATGGTATTGCCCGGGAAGAACTGACCGAGAGTAATATCCTTCAGCATTTCCCCGCCTCCTTTATATTTAAGATGGCGGCAAGCAGCTGCTCATGTGTATATATGCTCTCCGGCAGCGCGACACCGCGGCGGCGCAGCGCCATTGCAAGCTCCGTCGCGTGCGGAACGTCAAGGCCGATGCCGGTAAGCTCCTCTGGTCTGGAAAAGACCTCCTCGGGCGTGCCGTCCATGACCACGCGGCCCTTATCAAAAACGAGTATACGCTCGGCAAGGCGCGCAACATCGTCCATGCTGTGGCTGACGATGATGACCGTCGCCCCGGTCTTTTTCCGGTAGGCGCAGAGGTTTTCCTGTATCTGCCGGCAGCCGGCGGGGTCTAGCCCCGCGGTCGGCTCATCGAGCACGAGCACCTCCGGGCGCATTGCGATAACGCCCGCGATGGCTATGCGCCGCTTCTGCCCGCCCGAGAGCTCTAGCGGGGAACGCTCGAACAGCTCCTCATCAATGCCGGTGAAGCCCGCGGCTTCGCGCACACGGCTGTCGATCTCCTCCTCGGAGAGCTTCATGTTCGTGGGTCCGAAGGCGATGTCCTTATATACCGTTTCCTCAAAGAGCTGGTACTCCGGGTACTGGAACACGAGCCCTACCTTGAACCTTATCGCCTTGCGGGTGAACTTATCCTTATTGATATCCTCACCGCCGCAGAGCACCGCGCCCGAAGTGGGCTGGAGCAGCGCGTTGAGGTGCTGTATAAAGGTGGACTTCCCGGAGCCGGTGTGACCGATCACGCCGATCAGCTGTCCCTGCGGGAGCGTGAGGTCAATGCCCTCGATCGCCGCCTTTTCAAAAGGAGTGCCCACGCTGTATACGTGGCACAGGCGCTCCGTCTTTATCTCTGCCATTTATTAAGAGTCTCCGTTCTCTTTAATGCTTCAGTGCCGCCGTGATCTCGTCCGCGCAGGCATCCACTCCGAGCGTCTCGGTATTGAGATCAAAGCCCGCTTTCCTGAGATCGTGCAGCAGCCGCGTTGTCTCCGGTACAGTCAGCCCCTCGCGCTCCATGAGCGCAGCGTCGGCAAAGACCTTTTCGGGCGTACCGTCTGAAACGATGCTGCCGTTTGACATTATTATAAGCCTGTCCGCGCCGACGCACTCATCCATATGGTGCGTTATCAGCACGACGGTCATGCCCTTTTCGCGGCACAGGCGCGTCACGGTCGAGATGACCTCGCGCCGCCCCTGCGGATCGAGCATGGCGGTCGGCTCGTCAAGGACGATTATCTCCGGTTCCATTGCGATGACGCCCGCTATCGCGACGCGCTGCTTCTGTCCGCCCGAAAGCAGGTGAGGGGCATGCTGGCGCAGCTCATACATGCCGACCTGGCCAAGCGCTTCGTCCACGCGGCGGCGTATCTCCTCCGGAGCTACGCCGAGGTTTTCCGGGGCAAAGGCCACATCGTCCTCCACGACATTCGCAACGATCTGGTTATCCGGGTTCTGGAACACCATGCCGACGTTGCGGCGCACGTCAATGACGCGCTCCTCCTCGGCGGTGTCGATCCCGCAGACCGTCACGCGCCCTTCGTCCGGGACGAGGATGGCGTTCATGTGCTTTGCAAGGGTCGACTTGCCGGAGCCGTTATGCCCAAGCACGGCAACGAAGCTGCCCTTCTCTATCTCAAGGTCTATCCCGCAGAGGCTCTCAAGCTCGTCCCCGGGATAGGTGTAATGTACATTTTCAAACCTGATGATCGCGTCCAAGGCAAATTTCCTTTCATGCCTCCCAGCGGCAGCTTGCTCCGCAGGGGAGATACAGCCCGCTGTCGGTAACGGGCAGGCCGAGCTCCTGGCTCTCGCTGCTGCCGCCGAACTTCTTTGTGAATATGCTCTCCGTCACATAGCTGAGCACCGACGCGGAAAGCCCTGTCGTATACGAATTGATGAGCACAAATAGCGGCTCGTCCGACAGCACTCCCGCGCACAGCGACACGAACGGCCAGAGGTTCTGCTCAAGCTTCCAGACCTCGCCGCCTGGGCCGCGCCCGTAGGACGGCGGGTCCATAATGATTGCGTCATATTTATGCCCGCGGCGTATCTCGCGCTCAACGAACTTTGCGCAGTCGTCAACGATCCAGCGTATCGGCGCATCCGAGAGGCCCGAGGCCGCGGCGTTCTCCTTGCCCCATGCGACCATGCCTTTTGCCGCGTCCACATGGCACACGCTCGCCCCCGCCTTCGCGCAGGCGACGGTCGCAGCGCCCGTATAGCCGAAGAGGTTCAGAACGCTGATGGGCCGATCGGCGGCGCGTATCTTCCGCATCGCCCAGTCCCAGTTCGCGGCCTGCTCGGGGAAAAGCCCGGTGTGCTTGAAGTTCATGGGCTTGACGTTAAAGGTCAGCTCGCCGTAGCGTATCTTCCAGTTCTCGGGAAGATGTCCTTTATCCCAGCTCCCGCCGCCAGTCTCGCTGCGGCGATAGCGCGCGTCGCGGTCATTCCAGTGGGAATTGCGGCGCGGGGTGTCCCATATCGCCTGCGGGTCCGGGCGCACGAGGTAATAGCGTCCCCAGCGCTCCAGCTTCTCTCCCTTGGAGCAGTCTATAAGCTCAAAATCCTGCCATTTATCTGCGATCCACATATCAGTCTCCGTTTCCCTCCCTGCCGCTTTCGGTCACGGGGGATAATTATCACATATTAAGACAGTGTATTTTATCATTAAAGCCGTGGCAGGTCAAGGACTTCGAGCAAATGCCCGTAAAGTAAAAAATAACTTCCGCGGAGATATACTCTGCGGAAGCTATTATATGTAGAGTTTTTTATCTTTTTCAGCTTTACATCACGAAGCCGAGCACCGTGTACAGCACAATTGACGCACCGGCACATATCGCCGCGTATGGGATCTGGGTCTTTACGTGGTCGATAATATTGCAGCCGGAGGTGGCGCAGGACATTATAGTAGTGTCGGATATCGGTGAGCAGTGGTCGCCGAAGATGGAGCCGCCGAAGATAGCGCCGGCAACGAGCTCGATATTGACGCCCATGTTTATCGCCATCGGCAGGCAGATAACGGACATTATCGCCATCGTGCCCATAGAGGTGCCGGTCGCAAAAGACAGAAGCATGCACAGCAGGAAGCTCAGCATCGGCAGCAGCGCCGGGGTGAGCACGCCCATGAACACGGCGGTGAGGTAGTTGCCTGTGTCAAGGCTCTTGACGAGGCTGCCCATCGTGAAGCCGAAGAGCAGCACCGCCGCCATCGGCAGCATCGTGCCCATGCCCTTGAACATCTCGTTTATAACGCCATCGACGGTGTACTGCTTCTGCGCAACGCAGAGGATGCAGATCGTCAGCACAGCGAGGACGCAGCCCCACAGCAGGCTCTGCATGCCGGCGCCCTGAGTCGGGTTGCCGTTGCCGGTGACGGTGAGGGTGGCGAGGATGGTCACGATAAGCACGCACATCGGCAGGACCATGTTAATGACTCTGGGCTTTGCGTCGCTGACCTTGTCGGCGGCATCGCTGAGAGCTCCGCCGTGGCCCGGCTCATCAAGCTCGCCGGTCTTTTCGGCGCGCTCCTCGGCCTTGCGCATCGGGCCGATGTTTATGTTGAACAGGCAGACCGCAAGCGTGCCGAACACGGCAAGGATGCAGTAGAAGTTCAGCGGGATGGACCTGAGCAGCACGGAGATCGCCTCGCCCTCGGCGACGCCGCCGGAGGTAAGATAACCGGTCATTGCGGCGAGCCAGCCGCTGAGCGGGAAGAGCACGCACCACGGGGTAGAAGTCGCGTGGATGATGAACGCGGACTTCTCATGCGGCACCTTGAGCGCGTCATTGAACGGGCGGGAGATGGAGCCGGTCACCATGCAGCTGAGAGAACCGGAAGTGAAGATGATGATGCCGAGCAGCCATGTGAACAGGTTCGCGCCGCGCTTTGACTTGATGAGCGCGCGCTTTTTGAGCATGACCTCGGTGAAGCCGTCGATGCCGCCGGACTTCTCGATGAGGTATATAAGCGCGCCGATCAGCAGGAAGGACGCAAGCACGATGGTGTTGCTGTTGCTCTCAAAGGTGTGGATGAAGCTGTAAAAGGTCTCGTTGAGCCCTGCCAGCAGTGCGCCGTTGCAGAGCACCATGGAGCCGACAAAGATACCTATCAGCAGAGAGATGAACACGTTTTTCGTCACCAGCGCCAGAACTATTGTCAGCAGCGGCGGGACGACAGACCAGAAACCGAATTGCATTTTTCTTTCCTCCTCTTATTATCCTTACACTTTCCTTACGCTTCTGCCGAGCTTCGGGTCAACTATACGGCAGTCCTTCGCGGCAACTTCGCCGCCTATCAGTACACAGTCTATCCCGACCGGCGGCAGCACAGGTTCGCTGAAGCTTGCACAGTCGCTGATTTTTTCAGGATCAAAGACGACGACATCAGCATCCGCGCCGACATTCAGCCGCCCCTTGCTTGTAAGGCCGAGCCTATTCGCGGGCATGGCCGTCATCATGTTCACTGCTTCATACATCCCGAGCTTCCCTGTCCGCACAAACTGCGCGATAAGCCGCGGGAACGCCCCGGCGGCGCGCGGATGTCCCTGGCCGCGGGACATGATCCCGTCGCTTGCGAGCATCACGTTCGGATGCTGCAGCGCAAGGTCAACATCCCGCTCACGCATGACGTAGCACACGGTCAGGCACTCGGGCATTTCACGGCGCACCTTTCTGAATATCTCCTCGGTACAGCGCTGCCCTTTATACTCGCCCTCGCACAGCTCGACCGCGTCATAGCCGCAGCCGTAGCGCTCCATCCAGCCGTCGTCATAGGTGGTAGAGCCGAGAGTGGTGGAGAAGGCATAATATGGATAGCAGTCGCAGGTCACATCAAGGCCGCGAAGCCTGTATTCATCGGCAACACGCAGAAACTCCTCCATCTGCCCGAAGCCCGCCATGCTGCCGATGTGCGACACCTGCACGGGTATACCGAGCTTGCGGCCGATTTCAAGCAGCTCGCGCTCCGCGTCGAAAACCTCATCCGCATCCGAGCGGATATGCGCGGCGATAAGCCGCCCATAGTCCCGGCAGGGTGAGGCCGTCTCAAGCAGCTCCTCCTCGTCAAGACCAGGGACATAGCGTATCCCGTAGGACACGCCGAAGCAGCCGCGGCGGAGGCAGTCGGCTATTTCCTCACGCATCTGCGCGCGCTGTGCCGCCGTTGTTTTGCCGTAGCGGTCTGTGGCTCCCGCGTACTCGCGGAACCACGCGTGCCCGGCCAGCATTGCAACGTTTACCGCCGTGCCGTCCCTGTCGACTATGTCGAGATAGTCCGCGGGGTTGCAGCAGCTCAAACCGCAGTTGCCGCCGACAGCCGTCGTCACACCCATGCGCAGCATGCAGTTGAATATAGCCCTGTCGCTGTCGGAGTATATCCCACCGTCTTGTTCGATGGGGTCCTCGTGCATGTGTATATCTACAAAGCCGGGGCAGACGATCTTGCCCTCGGCGTTTATAAGTCTGTCCGCCTGCGGCATGCCCTGCGTGATGTCGGCGACCTTGCCGTTCTCTATCAGCAGGTTCAGGCTGCCGTCAACACGGTTTGCCGGGTCTATGAGCCTGCCGCCGTATATAAGCGTTTTCATAGCGCTGTCACCTTACTTTCTTTCGGCAATATTATATATGAAATTTATGCAATGTAAATTGTTGGATATGCTATATGTATTGCAAAAAGTGCTGTGTCATTCCTCGGTGCGCAGCGTCTCCGCCGCGCGGTGTATGCGCTCCATGCGCCGGTCAAGCCCGGCGCTCTGCTCCGCGCATTCAAACAGCTCCCGGTGCAGTCCCTCCTCCATCTGGAGATCCTTTTTGTACCTGATCCTGTGCTCAAGGCTCGCCCACCAGTCCATTGATATCGTCCTAAACTGTACCTCGACCTTCATGAGCTTCTTCTGGTCGTGCAGGAAGATTGGCGTCTCGATAATGAGATGCAGACTGCGGTAGCCGTTATCCTTTGGGTTTGCAATATAGTCCTTCTTTTGTATAAGGAATATATCGTCCTGCTTCAAGAGCGCCTCGGACAGCATATAGATATCCGACGGGAACGCACATATGACGCGCACGCCCGCGACGTCGTTTATATTGCTTTCGATGCTCTGCACGGTCAGCGGCAGATTACGGCGGCTGAGCTTATCGGCGATGCTTTCAAGCGACTTGAGCCTTGTCTTAATCGACTCGATGGGATTGCGGTCATATTGCAAAGACAGCTCCTCATTGAGCACCTGGAACTTCGTTGACACCTCCATCATCGCACAGCGGTAATAGGCCATCAGCTCCTTATACGGCGCAGCATAGTTCCTTATCCACTCCTGTACTTCCTGCTGACTGAGCTTGCTCAGCAGCAGCCGTTCAAGGCCGTCTCTTATTCCGTTGTCTCTGAAATTATGCTCCGTGGAAAACGCCCCCAATATTGTTTTCTTTGCGTCAATAATATCAGACATCTGCCGTCAATGCAAATATCTTTATGTACCATCAATTGACAAGAGCACACACGCCTGACAGCGTGTCTTTCCGGTGCTTTTTGTCCTTTTCGCCTTGACGGGCGTCAGCCCGTCTGCGTCTCAAAAACCAAAAATCACACAAGAAATCCATCACTGTCAGGTGCAAGCAGTTTTGCCGGAGCAGAAAAGCGTTCAGGCAATGAAAAGCCCGCAGGCAATACTTTGTGTATTGGCAAGGGCTTTGAAGCAGCATGGGCGTTTTTCTGCCCGTCAAAACCGTATGTGTCCTTGTCAACTGATGGTATTATTACATTAAGTAATGCCGCCATCAAATAATTTATGTTGCCTTTTGCGCGCCGGGATGTTATCATAAATGTTAATTTCCGACTGCCGCCGGCAGCCATACGGATAGAGAGATTTAGGAGAGGAACTGCTATTCCATGAAAAAAAGTCTCAGTCGAAGTGAATACGTCTACATTGCCAGCATGCTTTTCGGCATGTTTTTCGGCGCGGGGAACCTGATCTTCCCTGTCTATATGGGGCAGGTGGCCGGGC
>CAKTPC010000032.1 GCA_934590505.1 uncultured Oscillospiraceae bacterium | reverse complement strand
GCCATGATGAGGCACTGCCGCTCATGCACCAGATCGCACATGAACATGTCCTGCCCCGTCTCGTCCCCGGCCTGGAGCCTGTCCAGCGCAAAGTCAATGCTCCCGTCGCGCAAGCCCGCCAGCATATCGCGCCCCGACTCCGTGACGAAGTTCACGTCGATATCCGGGTGCTCGTCAAAGAAGCGCACGACGTCCTGAAACAGATTGTTTGAGTATACCCGCGCGCCGAGCCCGACGCGCAGGGGCCTGCGGCTCTGCCCGCCGGGGTGTACCTTGCCGCAGAAGCTGCGCCATGTGTCCGCCACTGCCCGCGCCTCGCGGCAGAATTTCTCCCCCGAGGGCGTAAGCGTAAGGCCGCGCGGCGTGCGGGAAAAGAGCGTGTAGCCAAGCTCCGCCTCGAGCCGCTGCACCTGCTGCGAAAGCGCCGACTGCGACAGATACAGCCGCGCCGCGGCAGCGGATATGCTCCGGCAGTCCTCTATCTCAAGGACATATAGGACCTGTGACATTGTCAAAGATATCACCCTCTCTAATATAAGCATAGCTTATGACTTCATTATATTATTGCGTTTTACATTTTTCAAGTAATTGAATAAAATTAAAATACCGGAAAGTGAAAACTTGTAGAGATGAGTAAAAATGCAAATAAGAAAGGTGGTCAACTTCATTGGAAAAAATTCTGTTTTCAGGCAATGAAGCCCTTGCGCGCGGCGCGTATGAAGCCGGTGTGAAGGTGTGCTCGGCATATCCCGGCACGCCCAGCACCGAGATTTTCGAGTCGCTCCCGCAGTACAAGGACGATCTGTACTGCGAATGGGCGCCGAACGAGAAGGTCGCGTCCGAGGTAGCTTATGGGGCAAGCCTTGCCGGTGTGCGCAGCCTGTGCGCTATGAAGCATGTCGGCCTGAATGTTGCGGCGGACCTCGTGTTCACGGCAGCCTATAACGGCGTTGGCGGCGGCTTTGTCATTGTCGTTGCGGACGACCCGAGCATGCACTCCTCCCAGAACGAGCAGGACAGCCGGCACTATGCGCGTGCGGCGCGCCTTGCCATGCTCGAGCCCTCCGATTCTCAGGAGTGCCTTGACTTCATGCGCGCAGCCTATGAGATATCCGAAAAGTTCGATGTGCCTGTGCTGCTGCGCACGACGACGCGAGTCGCTCACTCCAAGAGCATCGTCTCCTTCGGCACGCGTGAAGAGCGTCCGGTTCTGCCATACGTGCGCAACCCGCGCAAGAATATCGCCGCCCCGGCGAATGCGATGATGAATCACCCCAAGCTTGAAAAGAATATGCAGGCGCTTGAGGAATACGCCTGCACTTCCCCGCTCAACCGCATGGAGATAAACGGCAGCAAGGTCGGCGTCGTCACCGCGTCCATCGCGTACCAGTACGCAAAGGATGCTTTCCCCGAGGATACTTCCTTCCTTAAGCTCGGTCTGACAAATCCGCTGCCCATCGAGCTTATCCGCGACTTTGCCTCCAAGGTCGATAAGCTCTATGTCATCGAAGAGCTCGACGGCTTCATGGAGTCCCAGATCCTCGCCGCGGGCATCCCCTGCGAGGGCAAGGCCATGACCGGCAAGCTCTATGAGCTCAACCCCCAGCTTCTGCGCGAGCGCATCTTCGGCGAGAAGGCGCAGACCGTGGACGTCGGCGTCACCGCCGTGTCCCGTCCGCCCGCACTCTGCCCCGGCTGCCCGCACCGCGGCTTCTTCTATACGATGGCAAAGCACAAGGACTTCGTCGTCGCGGGCGACATCGGCTGCTACACCCTCGGCGGCTCCGCTCCCCTCAATGCGCTTGACAGCGTCGTGTGCATGGGCGCGGGCTTCAGCGTCGGTATGGGTATGTCAAAGGCCTTTGACGTCACCGGCCAGCATAAGAAGATCTTCGGTGTCCTTGGCGACTCCACCTTTTTCCACAGCGGCATGACCGGCGCGGCAGAGATTATCTACAACAAGGGCAGCATCATCCCCGTCGTGCTCGATAACTCCATCACCGGCATGACCGGCCATCAGGATAACCCCGGCAGCGGCAGAACGCTTCAGGGCGATATCGCCGAGAAGCTTAAGATCGAGGATATCCTCGCGGCCTACGGCTATAAGAACATAATCATCGTCGATCCGCAGGATCTCACGGCGATGGAAAAGGCGGTGCAGGACGCCCTCGCATCCGAGGTCCCCGCCGCGATAATCACGCGCCGCCCCTGCCTGCTCATCAAGCGCATCAAGCACGATATCGGCCTGTGCGCTGTCGATACCGACAAGTGCATCGGCTGCAAAATGTGCCTCAAGGTCGCGTGCCCGGCAATAACTGTGCGCGATAAAAAGGCCTGCATCGACCCCATCCAGTGCGTCGGCTGCACGGTGTGCGCGCAGGTGTGCCCGCGCGGCGCCATTTTGAGAAAGGAGAACTGAGCCATGAAAAACACTAAGAGTGCTCTTTTGGTAGGCGTAGGCGGTCAGGGCGCTATCCTTACCGCAAAGGTCCTCGTAAACGGTCTCATGAAGGCCGGGTACGATGTCAAGATGTCCGAAGTCCACGGCATGAGCCAGCGCGGCGGCAGTGTCTCCACGCAGGTCCATTGGGGCGAAAAGGTCAATTCTCCCGTCATCGGCAAGGGCGCGGCAGATATTATCGTCGCCTTCGAGAAGATGGAAGCCGTGCGCTATGCCGACTTCCTCAAGCCCGAGGGCATCGCCGTCATAAACGACTATGAGATCGCCTCCTCCAGCATCGCCGCGGGGTTATGCGAATACCCCGAGGGCTGTCTTGAGGCCATGCAGCAGCATTTCCGCTGCTATGTTCTCAACGCCGCCGAGATTGCAGAGGGCCTCGGCAGTGCAAAGTGCATGAACATCGTGCTCTTCGGCAGCATGGCAAAGGCGCTCGGCATGGACGATATCGACTGGGAGAGCGTCATTGCCGAGACCGTGCCGGAGAAGTTCCGGGAACTGAACCTGCGCGCGTTCCGCGCGGGTCACGAGGCCGCCGGCAAATAATACACAGAAACGGAGAAAGACTATGCTCCACAATTTTCAAGACCTGCGCGGGCGCGTCGGCAGTGTAGAACCCAAGACCGTCGCCGTCGCCTGCGCGCATGACGGACATACTCTTGAAGCGGTGCTCCGCGCCGCGCAGGAGGGTATACTCCGCTATATTCTGATAGGCCATGCGGACGAGATACTTTCCGTCGGCCGTTCTCTCGGCTGCGAGATTGACCCTGCATCCGTCATAAACGCCGATACGGACGATGACGCGGCGCGCATCGCCGTCGAGCTCCTCCGCGAGGGCAAGGCGGACTTCCTGCAGAAAGGGCTGATGCAGACCGCGACTATCCTCAAGGCCGTCGTGAACAAACAGACCGGCATCGGCGTCGGGCGGCCCATGTCCCATGTCGCGCTGCTTGAGGTGCCCGGATATTCCAAGCTCCTCGGCGTGACCGACGGCGGCATGATGCCGAACCCCGACCTTGAGGGCAAAAAGGCCATCGTCAGGAACGCCGTTGAGATGTTCCACGCCCTCGGCTATGAGGAGCCGCTGCTCTCCGCGCTCTGCGCGGCGGAGAACGTCAGCCCCAAGATCATTGAGACCGTCGATGCGGCGGCGCTCAAGCAGGCGGCGCTGAGCGGTGAGTTCGGCCGCTGCTTCCTTGAGGGACCGATATCGCTCGACCTTGCGCTCGACGCGGAGTCGGCAAAGATCAAAGGCTATGAAAGCCCTGTCACGGGCAGGACTGATATCCTCGTCGTCCCGAGCATGTCCGCGGGAAACATCATGGTCAAGGCGCTCATTGAGTTTGCCGGTGCGAAGATGGCAGGCGTCGTCATCGGCGCGAAGTGTCCCATCGCCCTCAATTCCAGAAGCGCAAGCTTTGAAGAGAAATATAATTCCCTGCTGGTCTGCGCGCTCATGAGCGGCGGAAAGGAAGCAAATTCATGAAGCTGCTTATCATAAACCCCGGTTCTACGAGCACGAAGCTTGCCCTATATGACGGCGCGGAAAAGCTCGTGCAGGAGAGCCTCGACCATGACGCCGCCGAGCTTCAGCAGTACCACACTATCGCCGAGCAGGTGCCCATGCGTTTGTCCGTCATCCGCTCATTCATGGAGCGAAACGGCATTGACGAAAAGGAGCTTGCCGCCGTCATAGGCCGCGGCGGGCTGGTGTTCGGTCTCAGGACCGGCGGCTACATCGTTGACGATGAGCTGTGCCGCGCCCTTGTCGATGATGAGCTGAGCCAGCCGCACGCCTCGAACCTCGGCGGGCTTTTAGCGCGCGAGCTTGCGCAGCCCTTGGGTATTCCCGCATATATCTATGACGCCGTGACCTCGGGCGAGCTCACCGACATCGCCAAGATCACCGGCTACGCGGAGATCGAGCGGCAGAGCTTCTGCCACGTTCTCAACAGCCGCGCCATGGCTATCCGCTATGCAAAACAGCAGGGCAGGAACTACAAGGACATGAACCTCATCGTCGTTCACATGGGCGGCGGCGTGTCCGCGAGCGTGCATAAGCACGGCGAGATCGTCGACTCCGTCGGCGATGACGACGGCCAGTTCTCGCCCGAGCGCGCGGGCTGCGCCCCGGCTCTCTCGATGATAAAGCTGTGCTACTCCGGCAAGTACACTTACGAGGAGATGCGCCGCAAGATACGCGGCCGCGGCGGCATGTACGCCCACCTCGGCGTGAGCGACTGCCGTGTTATCGAGCAAATGATAAAGGATGGCGACGAGCATGCCGCCCTCATCCTCGATGCGCAGGCATATCAGATTGCAAAGACTATAGGGCTTCTCTCCATTGTCCTCAAGGGTGACTGCGACGCTATCATCCTCACCGGCGGCCTTGCGTACTCGGAGCTGCTGACCGGTAAAATAAAGGACTATGTCGGCTTCATCGCACCGGTATGCGTGCTCGCCGGTGAAACGGAAATGGAGGCGCTGGCTCTCGGCGGCGTGCGTCTGCTGACCGGTGAGGAGCAGCCCAATGTGTATCACGCAAGTGATGGAAAGGGGAGGAATAAATGATCTCCGAAAGCTTCATTCAGCTTGGAACAAAGAAATCCGAAATACGCGAGCTTTTTGAATACGGCATCCGTCAGGCCGCCGTCGTCGGCAAAGAGAACGTGTATGACTACTCGATAGGCAATCCCTCCGTGCCCGCGCCTGCGGCCATCGCGGATATTATCCGCGAGCTTCTGGAGGGCAACAGCCTCGCCCTGCACGGCTACACCCCCGCCGCCGGTGCGATGGAAGCGCGCCGCGCTGTCGCCGATGACCTCAGCGCGCGCAGCAGCATGGTCATTCGTCCCGAGAACATTTTCTTCACCTGCGGCGCGGCTCCTGCGCTCGTCGCGGTGATACGCGCGCTCGCGGTGCAGGGGGCAGAGTTCATCGCCGTCGCGCCGTATTTCCCGGAGTATCAGGTATTCGTCTCCTGCAACGGCGGCAAGTTCGTTGAGGTTGCGCCCGATACCGAGAGCTTCCAGATAAACGTTGAAGCGCTTGACCGCGCGCTCACGCCGCACACGCAGGCCGTCATCATCAACTCCCCGAATAACCCCTCCGGCGTCATTTACAGCGAAGAGACGCTGCACGAGCTTGCCTCTCTCCTTGAGCGCAGGAGTGCGGAATACGGCCACCCAATCTATATAATCGCCGATGAGCCGTACCGCGAGCTTGTGTACGATAACGCCGTCGTGCCGTTTATCCCAAGCATCTACCGCGACACCGTCGTGTGCTATTCCTACTCCAAGTCGCTCTCCATGCCGGGCGAACGTATCGGTTATGTCTGCATCCCCGATACCGTTACCGACAGCGCCCTGCTCTTCGCCGCCGTCGCCGGTGCATCCCGCGCCTGCGGCCACGTCTGCGCGCCGTCAATGATGCAGCTCGTCATCGCCCGCGCGACGGCGCTGCGTCCCGACCTTGCGGCTTATGACCAGAACCGCAGCCTCCTGTATAACGCGCTGACTGAGATGGGCTATGACTGCGTCAAGCCTCAGGGTGCGTTCTACATGATGGTCAAGGCACCCAACGGGGATTCGCGAGCATTCTCCGAGCTTGCAAAGCGCGAGAACCTGCTCATTGTCCCGGCCGACACTTTCGGCTGCCCCGGCTTCTGCCGTGTCAGCACCTGCGTCGATCCCGACATGATCCGCCGCAGTCTCCCCGCGTTCAAAAAGGTCATTGAAGAAATGAGCTGAGCAATATAACCAGCAGAAGCACCCACCGGAAAAAACTTCGGTGGGTGCTTCTGCTGTTATAATAGGTTTCAGATCGTCCAGTTCTGGCTGCCGGTCTGCAGCTGCACCATGTGGGTGTAAAGCCCGCCCTGTGCATAGAGTGCGTCAGGCGCGCCTTGCTCGGCGACTACGCCGTCGGAGAGCACGACGATTTTATCCGCGCCCGCGACAGTACGCATGCGGTGCGCAATGATGAGCACGGTCTTGTTCTGGATAAGCCTTGACAGCGCCGTCTGTATGAGCGTCTCGTTCTCGACGTCGAGGCTCGCGGTCGCCTCATCCAGCAGGATGATCGGCGCGTCTTTCAGGAATGCGCGCGCAATGGAGATGCGCTGACGTTCGCCGCCGGAGAGCGCGCAGCCGTTTTCGCCGATGTCAGTGTTCCAGCTCTCAGGCAGCTTCTCGGCAAACTCGCCGCAGTTTGCAAGCCGCGCCGCTTCGAGGACTTCCTCGTCGGTCGCGTCCTTGCGGCCAAGGCGGATGTTCTCAAGGATGCTGTTGTCAAAGAGCGTCACATCCTGGAACACGATTGAGTATAGCCCCATGAGCTTTTCTGGGTCGACCTTGGAAATGTCCATCCCGCCGACGGTGATGCTCCCCTTCTGGTGGTCCCAGAAGCGCGCAGCGAGACGTGACACCGTGGTCTTGCCGCCGCCCGAGGGGCCGACAAGCGCCGTGACCTCGCCCTGCTTTGCGGTGAAGGACACGTCCTTCAGCACCGTCTCACCGGAGTTATAGGCAAAGCCGACATGGTCAAATACTATATCGCAGCCCTGATTCGTAAGCTCCTCGCTGCCGGTCTGGATGGGGTATTCAAGTATCTCATTCATGCGCGCGACGTTCGTGCGCATCGCGATGACTGCCGCGAGATTCTGAAGCGCGCCCTGCATCGGGTCGTAAAGTCTCGACGCCACCAGCAGGAACATGAACAGCGTCAGCACATCGATGCTCCCGTTTATCAGCAGCACCGAGCCCGTCAGCGCGACGGAGGCGATGCCGAGCTTCAGCACCATGCCGGCAGATGTGACGAACACCGCGTTTGTAAGCTCTGCGGAGATCGTCTGCTTTTCCACCGCGCGTATCTTTCCCGAAAGCCCGTCGAGATAAGCGCCCTCGGCTTTGCTTGCCTTCAGGTCGCGGATCGTCTCGATGTACTCCTGAATGCCGTCGGCGCAGGTCATCTTTACCGCCATGGTCTTTGCCTGCACGCGGTCCTGCACCTTGTAGCTGGCAAGGAGGATAGCGATGGACACCGGGATTACCCACAGCGCCGCGAGCGCCATGCGCCGGTCAAATGCGAAGAGGCCAAGCGCTATCAGCACTGTCGAGATAAGCGAACCGAACAGGCCGGGGATGAAGTGTGAGCAGGTCTTTTCCAGCACCTCGCAGTCGGCCATGATTGTGCTCGTGAGGTCGGCAAGGTCGCGCTTGCCGAAGAAGGACAGCGGCAGCTTGCGCAGGCGCTCGGCGAGCGTCAGACGGCGTATGCCGCTTTCCTTGTAGGTTGTGAAGTATGTGCCGTTATACTGGAACCACGTCGTCAGCAGGATAAACGCAAAGCACACAACGCACCCTATCACATAGAACGCAGTCCGCCCCGCGGTCGTGCCCTCCATCAGATCCTTCACGAGGAAATAGAGCAGCCCTGTCGGCAGCATGAAAGAGACATTCTGGAGCGCGCAGGCCAGCACGCCCTTTATAAGTCCCCGCGCGCCCTCCGGGGAGCTTGCGGTTGCTTTCTGGATTCTTTCTATCACGGTTATCCCTCCTTTGCGACCTTCCACTCAACGGACGACTGATAGTCACGCCACATCTTGCTGAAGAGTCCGTCCTTGGCGCAGAGCTCGTCCTTCGTCCCGGCCTCCTCTATCTGCCCGTCGCGCACGACGTAGATGCAGTCTGCGTTCACGACGGTCGAGAGCCTGTGGGCGATCATGATAACGGTCTTGCCCTTGGCAAGCTCCGCGAACGCGGCCTGTACCTTGGCCTCATTGTCGGGGTCGGCAAAGGCCGTGGCTTCGTCAAGGATAAGCACCGGCGCGTTTTTCAGCATAGCGCGGGCAATGGCAATGCGCTGCTGCTCGCCGCCGGAGAGGTACACGCCCTTCGAGCCGATAACGGTATGTATGCCGTCGGGGAACTTTTCAATGATATCCATGCACTGGGCAGCCTTGAGCGCAGCGAGGACTTCCTCCTCGGCAGCCTCGGGCCTGCCGAGCTTCACATTGTCAAGGATGCTGCCTTTTATGAGGCGGCTGTTCTGGAACACGAAGGACACTGTGTCCATAAGCTCCTCCTTGGGTATCTCGCGCACGTCCGCGCAGCCGATGGAAATGCTGCCGCTCTGCACGTCGAAGAACCTGCACATAAGGCTCGCAAGCGTCGACTTGCCGCCGCCCGAGGGGCCGACGAGCGCCACTGTCTGCCCGGACCGAATGTCCATCGAGACGCCCTTTATGACCTCCGTCTCGCCGTCGTAGCTGAAGTGTACGTTCTCAAGCTTCACAGAGCCGTCCTTCGGGTGCTGCGGCTCATCGCTTACGGACACTGGCTCCGCGTCCAGCACAGAGTCTATGCGGCTGAGCGCGTCGGCGACGATCATTTTGTTCTCGCTCATGTACATGATCTTCGTCAGCGTCAGAGAGATGACCGGCGTGATGATTATGTAGAACAGCAGGTTCAGCAGGAACTCCGGCGTGACGCCGCTCTTTGTGAAAAGCAGCCCGCCCGCGATGAGAAACGCAAACACGCCGTTTATAGCCGCAGTGTAGAACATCATGGGCATGCGCAGCTCCGTCGTGTAGGCGACGACCCACTTTTCATATTCATCTATCGTGGCCTTGAACTTCTTGAATGAGAATACTGACTGCCCGAAGGTTTTCACAACGGGTATGCCGCGGACGTACTCGACCGCCTCGTTCGACATCGCGGCAAGGGCGTTGCCGTACTGGCGCATCTTTTCCGCCATTCTCTTGCCCGTCATGGCGCTCATTATCGCAAAGCCGAGGAACACCGGTATAAGGCTCAAAAGCCCGAGCCGCCAGTCGAACACAAACAGCAGCACCAGCAGTCCGATCGGTGTTGCCATCGCGCCGTACTGGTCGGGCAGCTGATGGGCGAGATATGTCTCCGCCGCGCCCGTGCTCTCCTGGATCACCTTGCGCAGCTTGCCGCTGCCGTAGCGCTCGGTGAAGCCCAGCGGCAGCTTTGCCAGATGCTCCGTCACCGCAAGGCGCAGGTTCGTCGCCACGCGGAACGCGGACGTGTGCGAGCACAGCAGCGCAAGCACATAGACGAGATATGACAGCACTGCGAACAGCACCGCCATCCAGCCGTAATACGGAATGTTAACGGCCTTGGAGTAATCCGGCGCAGCGTTCAGCACGTCACGGAGGATCATCCATATATAAAGAAACGGCACCAGCGCCATCAGCGCGCTGACAGCCGAGAGCACCCATGAGGCATAGGTAAACGCCTTATGCCTGCCGGCGCAGCTCATCAGCCGGGACAGATCGGATTCTTTTTTCAAATGGCTCACCATCCTATTTATATACTTGTCAAAGAACTAAAGGTTCTTTGGCAAAAACTCTGCAAGGCTTTTTGATAGCCCACACGCAGACGTTCAAATGAAACGTCTGCGCATATATTGCTTATTCGGCAGAGGAGAGGTTCTCGGTCACAAAGAGTTCGATGACGTTCTTCATCGTCTCAAGGTCGTAATCCTCGGCAATGCCCGCAGCGTTCCAGTAGGCGTAATTGCCCTCGAACCAGCTCTGCAGGTCGTTCACATCCTCGGCATAGCGGAACTCAAGATGATAGGTGCTCTCCATCGTGTCGGGAGAAAAGGCAAAATAGGTGAACTCGCCGGAGTTTTCATCCTCGCTCTCGTAGAAGATGAAGCCGTTTTCGTTCTCTATGTCCATCGGCTTGTAGCTGTGGGAAAAGACCTCCTGACCCTGCTCGTCAAGGCCGGTGATCGTGTATCCGTCCATCACGAACTTCTCAACACCGCCGAGGAAGTAGCAGTTGAAGGCCATGCTGTCGGGGTCGGCGGTGTACTTTTCAGCAGCTTCTGCACCGTAAGGCTCCGCCATGCACATCGCGAGCAGCATATCAGTCGCGGCTTCCGCGTTCTCTGCGCCGACCAGCGGCGTGGTCGCTTCGATCCATATATCCCTGTACTCAGCCTTTGAAAGCTCCGGGAACAGCTCAACATAGGTGCCGCTTATCGACGGCAGATATTCTTCCGCTGTCTCTTCTTCGGCAGCGGGCGTCTCCTGCGCAGCCGCAGTCTCCTGCACAGTCTCGGTCGCCTGAGGCTCCGCTGTCGTGGCAGCCGCGTCGTTCGCGGTCTGGCCGCAGCCAATGAAGGACAGCATGCAGAGCACGCACAGCATCAACGAAATAAATTTCTTTTTCATAACGTACCTCCTGAGATTTCGGTTAAGTTTCTCTAACCATCAGGCACTCTACCACATATCTCTCCGGAGGACTACTCCGTTTTGGTTTAACTGTCCCGTTTTGACGCGTTCTTTGCACGGGCGCGGTACTGCGTCGGAGTAACGCCGTAGCGCTTTTTGAAGCATTCGGAAAACTTGCTGGCGTTGTCGTACCCCGCGTTCTGCGCGATCTGCGTCACGTTCCTGTCGCTGCGCACGAGCTCCACCGCGGCCTGCTCCAGCCGGTATTCCTTGATGTAGTGGTACACCGGCACGCCGTAAACCTGCTTGAAGAGCTTCTGCAGATGCGATACCGATATATTGTGCTCTGCCGCCAGCTGTGAGAGCGACACATAGCCTTCCCTGTCCGTCAGCAGATGGTCGCGCAGGTGGCGTATCAGCTCCGCCTGCTTTGCCGAGCAGTAGGGCTCGGAAGAATTATCCCGCGGTATGCGCCCGAGCAGCATCAGCAGCTCCATGACCTTGAGCTGCAAAAAACCGCAGTCAAGGTATGCTGCGCTCTCGTAGAGCTCGCGGAAAACATGCTCGCAGCGCGGCCCCGCCGCGCCGTACATGTACCATTTGTTCCCAAGAAGGTTCTGCCCAAGCGCCGCAAAATCCACGGAAAAGGCCGGGGCGTTTTTCTCTATCCAGCGCCGCGCGGCGGCCGGGTCTATCTCAAGGCATATTCCCTCATAGTAGCCCAGCGGGAAACGTGACTCCGACCTTGAGCCATGCACCCCGTCATAGCAGCTTATAGCCATGTCCCCGGGCTTCAGAAGCACCTGGTCGCGCAGGGAGAAGTGCGTCTCAAAGCGTCCGTCCACGCAGAAGTTTATCTCCAGCATACCCTTTTGTGTGCGCAGCTCCGTGTATGCTTCCATTTCCAGCCGCATCAGCATCGCGCTCACGCCGTCCAGCAGCGGATAGCAGTGTACCTCGCCGTTTCCTTCGGCGTTTTCAAAGCCGCCGGTCTGTCCGGGCGGACAAGGTATGGCGTTCTTACTGTCATGGTATATGATCTCTATCACGGCCGTTTCTCCTTATGTCTCTTAAATTTCCCGCAGCCCCTCATATTCCTTCAGCACTGGGCTCTTGTCGCCAACGTACCAGTAGTCGCAGCAGTCACCACCCAGCACCTCGCCGTCCATGCGGTGTCCGCTCGCCTCATAAAAGGCAAGGATCGTGAACCAGTCCAGCATGTTTTTCGCCATCATGTTCTCGCCGAGGTCTGGCATATCCTTCATGAAGCCGAGGTAATATTCCTCGGCGCTTTCAAATATCCGCTCCGCCTCATCGTGGTACTGCTCCCGGCAGTACTGCTCGCAGGGCTTCGCGTAAGACGATTTTGAATAGACTCTCTTCATTCAAGCGATCCCTTTCCTCTTAGAAAATTAAGGCGACAATACCGCCGACGATCGCCGCTCCCGCGACCCAGATCAGCACCAGCATGCTTCTCTTTTTCAGCACCTGCCGCCAAGTCTGCACATACGGCATATCCTCCAGCCCGGGTATTACCCAGAATTTGCTGTGTCCGACCCAGAGCTTGTCGATCACAATACCGTCGTAGACATTCATGACCTCAAGAAACAGCAGCGCCTGCCAGTACGCCTCGCCGCAGCTGCGCGTCCCGGCAAGCTCCATGCCGAGTTGTATATATCTGTCGCACTTTGACTTTGCGTCAGTCTCCAATATCACCGGCACACCGAGCCTGTTGCTCTCCGTGAAGGCAAGCTCCATGACCCAGCGCACATAGCCGCTGATGTATACAGCCGTGGCCTCACGGCTCGGGAAAGCGTTTATCAGGCCGCGCTCCGCGCCGTAGTCATAATAGCCGAAGGCGTGGCCGATGTCCTGTATCACGCTCTCGTCAAGCGTCGTTACCTTCATGTGTCTCTTCCTTTCCGAGTACCGCCACGGCGCAGGGTATTCTGCCCGCGCATATGGTGTAGCCTGCGTCGGTATAGCCCGCATCAGCGAAAAATTGCTTATATGTATCCAGCGTGAACTCGCGCTTGAAGTCCGCGCCCGCCTTGCCAATCGCATCGGACACGCTGTTGGTCGTGCCCTTTTCGGTCCGGTTCATATATGTGGGGATGATCAGCCGTCCGCCCGGCCTGCATACCCTGTCAAGCTCGCGCAGCGCCGCATACGGCTCATCCAACAGATGGATGACGTTCGCTGCGACTACCGCGTCAAAGCTCGCGTCCTCGTAATCGAGCCGCGTGATATCCGCCTGCTCGAATTTTATATTGGGGTACTTGCCGTATTTTCTCTCTGCCCGCTTCAGCATCTCTTTGGAGAAGTCCGTCGCCGTAAGTGCTCTGCACCGTGGTGCCATAACACCCGTGAGAAGCCCCGTGCCGCAGGCGCACTCCAGTACCTCATCCGTAGGGCGGATGAGCTCCGCCACCGCCGCGCGCAGCGCCTTGTTCGCTTTCCTCCATATAACGAATATGTTTTATTTTCCCGCTCCGAACGCTATCTTTACTATCTGCATCTTCATCATCCCGTCGCCGACCCTGGACAGGAAACGGAAAAATCCGCTGACGGACGGGTCTTTCAGATCATTGTAGCCGAGCATATATCCGCGGCTTGAGACTGTGAGGCGCGCGTCCCACGCGGAGAGCTCGCTCACGGCGTCCGCCACCGCGAAATACGCGCCGACGTTCTTGATCTCCGCGTCCTTGATCCATGTTTTCAGCATGAGCTTCACGGCCTTTTCATTTGCCGCGTCGAACACGAGCACGCCACCCGGGAAGGCTCCTGCCATTTTCTGCACGAGTGCCTTTACCTGCTCGTTCAGGAAGTAATAGAACACTCCCGCCGCATAGAACACCGCGCCGTTTGATGCGTCTATCTCGCTGAACCATGAGGTGTCGTTCAGGTCGCAGGGGATGTTCTTCTCCCGCTCGCCGGCGGGCAGCAGCTCATTGCGCACACCACCTTGAAGAGCGTCTGGTTGTGCTTTATCTTCTCCTTTGTTGTGAGCCCCATCGAAACGCAGCGCTCCTGCACGTCCGGTTCATAGAGATGCAGCAGCCCCACCGCGCCGTTACGTATGCCGATAGCGCACACTAAAACCAGCAGCGCGCCAAGTCCGATTCCTTCAATGATTGTTGTAAGCAGCATTACTTATTCCTCCTGTATCCTTGCTCATCCCTGTATTCTGGGTGCTCCTTCGCGTATGGGTCCTTGTCCCCGCATATCATATAATCGCACCTGCCGCCGTTTGCGCAGGTGGTTTTGCGCACGAGCTTTGCGTGTATCAGCTCCATTGACGCATAGTCCACATTGCACAGGGCGGGCATGATGTCCGTAAGCCCGTGCTTGATGGCAAACTCCGCCGCGGGGCAGGCCGTGAATTCATAATAAATCGGCTTATCCTTATCAAACGGCGCGACCACCATTTCGTAATCGTGCCACTCATCGCAGCGCTTCTTCGCCGTGCAGAATGCCTTGTACATCAGCTTCTTGAAAAAAGGCTTGTTGCAGTCCACAAACTTTGAGAGCTTGCGGAAGGACGGCAGGATCAGGTTTTCCTCCATCTCCTCGATTTCTCGGAAGGTCGCGGCGTCCCTGCACGCGGCGTAATAGCTCATGATAGCGATGCAGTCATAAGTGCCGCCCACGCCGTTGTGGAAGTTCTTTTTCCCGCCGAGGTCTGTGCGCCAGTCGGAGAGGAAATCCGCATACTGCCGCTGCACCTTTTCCCAGACAGCCTCGCACTCGGCTTCGGGATAATGCAGTGCGATCTTCGCGAGTATCTCCCTCTTGCAGGGCTTTGAATAAAGCACATGGCAGCTTCGGTCAAATTGCAGTTCGCTGTCTTTCATACCTTCTCCTTTTCCAGACTGCGCCTGTGCGCCGCCTGGACCTCCTTTGAAAATTCCTCCGGATGCTCCCCGGCAAGGCCGCCGTGGCCAAGCTCGGTGAATATCTTCACCTCAAACGGATAGCCGCTCTTTTTCAGTGCGTCGAGCCCCGCCGAGAGTCTTTTGTCGACCGTCCCCTTTATCCCGTACCAGAGGTACATGTCCGTTTTCTCAAACAGTGAATAGTCGGTTTTCTTGCCTATCAGGTAATAGTCCTGATTTTTCCAGCTGCGCCATGTAGCCTTGCCGTAAAGGATCCTGTCGGCCTCCTCATAGGTGCGCCCCGTGATCTTTGCGAGAAACTTCTTTCTCCCGGTGCCGGGGTGACCCATGACGGCGTAAAAAAGCCCGGTGAAGAAAAAGCAGTAGACGTCCTTGCCCCATTTGCTCTTTATATCAGGGTAATCACGAAGCCCCATGCCGTCGGCGATCGTAGTTGTAATTGTAAGGCGCGCATCATTGAGGACTTCCATCAGCACACGGCAGCCGGTGTCCCGCATCAGCTTGCGCATGACGGGCAGGTCGCCCTTATCCGGGCCGATGACCATGCCGCCGCCGAAGAAGTAGAGTATCGCGCGCTCGGACGGTTCGGGCTTTGCCCGCACGATCAGGCAGGGGAACCCGTTCACGTCGATCATCTCATAGCACGCCTTGTGATCCGTCGGGGTAAAGACGCCGCGGCTGCGGTTCTGCTTTTCGATGACCTTCAGTATCTCTTCCTCAGGCAGACTAAATGCTTTTTTCGCACCGCTGAGCTTATATGCCGCGCGCAGCGCCGATGCAAAGAAACTCATACTGTTTACCTTCTTTCAGCCGATTATGCTCTTCACGAGCTGTGCCCACTCCTCCGGATGACAGGCCAGCAGCTCCTCATGCTGCATGTCCTGCTCATGAATAATGGGCTGCGCGAAGTGCCGCTCATAGCGCTCGCGGTACTTTTCGCCCATCTTGAGCGCGTAGAAAATATGTATCTGCGTGCCGGGGAGCAGCAGGACCACCGGGGCATTCTCGTCCCCGAATGGGTATATCTTCATCTGCCTACGCCTTTCAGATAGCCGCTCTTTGCGTTCTCCTCGGTGTCGTCGTCCTCCTCGTAGGCGTCATAGGGCGCGGAGGGGTCGTGTACACGCTTGCCGAAGGGTGAGCAGAGCTTGTCCTTATGGGCAAAGGCGAAGTCGAAATTATCCGTCCAGCCGGTGTGCCCCGTGATGAACATTGGGTGCAGGCCGCGCACACGCAGCTTTTCCTCAAGCTCCGCGAGCGACTTCACTGCGAGCTTGTTGTTCTCGGCAAGCGCAGAGATAAAGCTGTAGCCGCCGTCGAAGCCAAACCAGATCGTGTCCCCGGTGAAAAGGTACTTATCGTCAATGAGGTACACCATGTGTCCCCACGTGTGTCCGGGGACAAGGAAGCACTCTATCTTTATACCGTCGATGTCGATGATCTCGCCGTCGTACAGGAGCACCTTCTCGTTATTGATCGTGACCTGCGGCAGCTTGTAGAGGTGGTAGATGACCTTACGGCGCACTTCGCCCGTGAGGTAGCGGTTCTCCGTTTCGCCGATGTACAGCGTCGCATCACGGAACAGGCCGGGGCTGTCAGCCTCGACCGCGCCGACATGGTCGGTGTCCTGATGGGTGATGAGGATGTGCTTAATGGACTTGGGGTCGATGCCGAGCCAGCCCATTTTCTCCTCAAGGCGCTCGTAATTATACCCGGCGTCGATCATTATGGTGGTGCCGCCCTTGCGGTAGAAGAAGATATTCGCTACCCACTCGCGCACACAGGCGACGTTCTCATCTATCCAGCCGGTGTTCAGGGGCTTGAAGATCTCCTTGCCCCTGTACATTTTGCTCATTTCCTTTTTCTGGAACTCGGTTGCTTTCTTTGACATGCTCTCTCCCTCATTTCTTGGCCGTTACGCACAGCCATCCCTTGTTGTTTTTATGTATTTGGACATCATGAAAGCCGCTCTGCTCCAGCGTCTCCTTGAGCTGGACATCACGGTAGATGGTCATGCCGTCGATCATCTCCGTCCACTTATCGTCCTTATCGGTGTCGCCGCTGCTCTCGTTGCAGATGAAGAATGTCCCGCCCGGTTTCAGCACGCGGAACACCTCGCCGAAGCAGCGCTGTAGCCCCGGCCAGAAGTAGACCGTCTCAAACGCCGTGACAAGGTCGAACTGTGCGTCCTTGAAGCCAAGCTCCGACACATCGCCCTGCTGCACCGCGCAGCGGCCGCAGCCGATGGCGCTTTGGTTGAGCTTGCGTGCCATCTCTACGCTGACCTCGGAATAGTCAATGCCATTCACGATGCCCTTTGGGCAGCGTTTCAGCAGCGCCTTTATGTTCGCACCGCCGCCGCAGCCGCAGTCAAGCACCTTGGCGTCCGGCGCGGTGGCCAGAAATTGCAGTCCCCAGCACGCAAGGGCGCGGTGGCCGATATTCATCATCGTCACCATGAGCTTGCCGCCTAGCCCTGCCGGCCTGCGGGTGTTTTCAAAAAATGACATATGCCACCCTCAAACTTTCTCAAGTACGACTATCTTGTTCGATATGTTCCGGATCGCAAGGATCTTATCGAGCAGCTTATATACCGGCACGAACTGCGCCATGCCTTCGGTCAGGCTGTGCTCCTCGGCAAAGCGGAAGCCCGGCAGCAGCTTTGCGAGCGCCGCGCCGTTCTTCACGCCCCATGTGAATTTTGCGTTGCTGCCCTCAATGGACTTTTCCTTGAAGCTCTTCACGGCCATCGGGTTCATTGTCTCGACGAACACTGTCACGCTCTCGAAGCGCCCGGCAACCACGTCAAAGATGCGCTGCACGTCAGCTTCGTTCAGGTACATGGTGAGCCCCTCTATGATGACAAGCACCGGTGTACCCTGTTCCGCGATCTCGCCGCCCCAATCGTCCATTGCGGACATGGCGATCTGCGAGATGCTCCCCTCTTCCGGCAGGAGCTT
>CAKTPC010000031.1 GCA_934590505.1 uncultured Oscillospiraceae bacterium | reverse complement strand
TATCTGGAAAAGGCTTCCGCAGGAAAGCCCGTCCGGGCGAGCTTGTTCTATCCGCTCCTTATCGTGATCGGTCTTTCTCTGTTGGCAGCCGCCGCGATTGTCGCTGTGATATGGCAGAAAATGGAAAATGTGTCGAAAAAAGCAACCGCGAACGCCTACGTCTCTGCGGGACTCCGCCTTACGGAACAAACAGATCGTTTTACCCATAAGACGACCTCCAGCAGAAAGATCGAGCGCAGCTCCTCCAGCGGCGGAAGCAGTCACAGCGAATCGGGCGGCGGCGGTTCCGGCCGAAGCGGGAAATTCTGAAAGGAATGGCTATGAAAATGACACCCAGACGAGTGTTCGCACTATTGATGGCGCTGGTTCTGCTATTGTCACTCTGAGCCTGTGCGCAGAAAATGCAAACGGAGCATGACGAACCAAAAATGAATACTGCCGGAAAAAACTCCAGAAAAGCAACAGGAAGAAGCTGTATTGCAGAGCGACGGGAACGATTTTGCATTCTTGCCATGACGGATACTGCTCCCTTAAGAACCGCAGAAGCCCAAAAGGTACAGCGGCAGCTTGACAAGAAGCGGTCCAAATATGAACAGCTTCAGATGCACAAGAGAATAGCGGCTGCTGAGCCGGACGGTATTTCGGATACGGAGGGCCGGGTGTAGCAGCGGTAATAAACGGCGGACAAGCATGATAAGCTTATCCGCCGTTTATTTTTTGAAGTGCCGGTCATGTATAACGTACTACATCAGTATGCGCAGAGCATCTATGATTTCTCTGGTGCAGGAAGAAAACACAATGCCGGAGAATACCAGAACGATAATAATAAGGAGCCAGATCCGCGCAGGAGAAACATGCCGACTGGCGTGAGCCATGAAATCCATTTGCTTTTTCAACAGTGCCACCTCCTAACGAATGGGGGTATACACAAAATAACAGAGAGGAGAACCTGCATCAACCGGAGAAATGTCAGGACGCGGCTGCGCAGTGTTATTATAGCAAAATAATCCTTTATGATATGTGACTTTGTCACGGAGAAATCAAAAGAAAAAGAGTAAGCTTATTGCGGTAGGAATTGTCGTTGTATTCAGAAGGCCCTGCCCCGCATATACGGGCAAAGGAGGGAAATATGTGTATTAACAGACTTGTTAAGCTGAACCCGGTCAATTTTGACGAAGAGGTGCTCTGCTCGGATATTCCTGTGCTTGTCGGCTTCTGCGCCCCCTGGAGCAAGGCAGGGAGGGGAGTGGAGGCGCTGCTGTCAAGAATATCCGTGCTTGAAGCCGGCCGAGTAAAGGTATGCAAATTCAATGTGGACGAAGATCCTATGTTTGCACTCCGGCGCGGAGTGAGAGACATCCCTACGGTGATGCTGTTCAAAAGAGGACGTCTTGTTGATCTGTCAGTAGGTCTGCGCCCGGAAGCGGAGCTTATTGAGTTGCTTTAGGGCGCAGCAATTATACATCGTGGAGCACCGTTTCGGGCGCGGTGAGCCCCCGCTTACGCTCCTGGCATTTGGGGCAAAGACCATCAAACACTGTCCTGTGCCGGAATACTAGGTATCCGGAAGCTTCGGCAACATCCCTGTCCGCATCATGGTGATACTCAAGCGGCACGTTTCTCACCGTGCCGCAGCCGGTGCAGTAAAGGTGATAGTGGAAGTCTGTCCGGATTTCATAGCGATCGGCACCGGGGACACGGACATGTGTGATCTCGCCTGTGTCCGCAAGATAATTAAGATTGCGGTATACCGTCCCGCGGCTGATCTTACTGTCAGTACTCCTGACCTCTATAAATATCTGATCCGCGCTCGGATGATCCGTATGCCTGCGGACAGCATCAAGAATCAATTTGCGCTGGCGTGTGTCTCTGTGCTGCTTCACTGTCATTACCTGAACTTTCAATGTAAATATTCAAAAAGCTATATTATTATATAATATAGCAAGTCAGGTGTCAACAAGCATGACTCTGCCTAATGCCACGTTCGCAATCACGGCACATGCCGTGATTGCGTCTATACAGTAGGGAAATATTTGTTTTGTAATGCAAAACCTAAAACATGCATTGACGCAGAAAGACAAACATGGTAAGATGATATTGAGATTCAGTCTCAATATCAATTCTGCCGAAAGGAGCTTGCTTTGCTATGGTGCGTCTGGATGACTTGATGCATAGAAGACTGCTATTGGAAACGCTGAAAGAGCGTGATGACCACCCGACCGCCGAGCAGATATATTTCTACGTCAGGGCGCAGGCAGACAGCGTAAGCCGGGCTGCGGTTTACCGGAATCTGCGCGCTTTACAGGCGCAGGGAGAAGTGGTCCGCGTCGGTCAGACAAGCCAGGAGCGGTTCGACCATATTGTTCATCCGCACCACCACATTCTGTGCACAAACTGCGGAAAGCTGAGCAACGCTCCGGTCGACTACCAAAGGAAGCTTGATCTTGAAGCGGCGGATGCAACAGATTACATTGTCAGCAGACACTACCTTCTTTTTGAGGGGATATGCCCGGATTGCCAGAAATGGGCGATCGATCAGTGCATGGGGATGGAGCTGCCGTTGTCGGCGGAACGCAGCTGATTCATCGCTGCCGTAAAGCGGTACATTTCAGAAACCCGACAACACTTAGGTGAGGAGGGGCAGCATGGAGAAAATCAAAAGCCTGTTGCCGATGCTTCCTTATTGGCGGGAGCTTAATGAGCGGCAAAGGGAGCTTATCGCAAAGGGGGCGTTTTTCCGCCGCTTTGAACAGGGAGAGCATATACACGGCGGGTTTGGACAGTGCTACATTCTGAGAGGCTGCATAAGGGTGAGCATTATTTCCGCACAGGGGCGTGAGATCAGCCTTTTCCGGCTACACTCCGGTGAGTTGTGCGTGCTTTCCGCTTCAACGGCATTCAACCAGATAACCTTTGACACCTACCTTACCGCAGATACGGAGTGCGAGCTTTTGGCCGTAAGCGCCGAAACCGTCCACACCTTGATGAAGAGCAATGTTCATTTCCGCTGCTTTATGTATGAGCTCTTAGCCGAGCGCTTTTCAAGGGTAATGCCGGCGATGCAGGAAGTGCTTTTTATGAGCTTTGATCAGCGTCTTGCCGCCTTTCTTGTCCGGGAGCATGACCGTACTGGTTTGACGGAGCTGTACATTACGCATGACCAGATCGCCCAGCAGACAAGCTCTGCAAGGGAGGTCGTGGCAAGGCGGATTAAAAAGTTTGCCGCCGAGGGTCTTGTTGAGACGCGGCGCGGCGCGGTGCGGCTTGTTGACATACCGGCGCTCCGTGCCTTGATGTGCAAATAGATATTGGGGCTCTTTATTTAGTCCGTGACCGTGACCCGGTCACGGACTTTTTGTAAAATGCAGTGTATATTATATATAGGAGTATATAAGTTTGCGGCTGACGACTGCATTGCGGACTCTGACAGCCGGTCGAGAATCGGGGGCTGTAAGTGTTACACTGCCTGTATTTCTCACAAACAGAGTATCTTCCATGGAACCGCAGGCCTTCTGGATCTATGCTTCACCTCATATATCCAAGTCTCTCCTACAGTTCACACATCCCCGCGTTTATGCTTAGTCCTTTACTTAGCTTTCTAAAAAGGCCTGCGGTTCTTTTAATTGACAGAGTGAAGTTTTCTTATATGAAAAAGTCCGATCAAACTCAGTGTTCTTGACCGGTTCATACAGCAACCTTCGTTTTACCGACAAAGGCCGCTCAAGTCCTGACATTGCCAACAGGACTTGTGCGGTCTTTTAATACCATTGATCGACAGAGGGGAGGAAGAATATGAAAATTGCACTGGGGATGATAGTCCGGGACTTCATTTCCGCACATCCGCTCATAGACTTTCTGGACAATGCGGAAACATACGGCCATCAAATTGACCGGGTGATTGTCGTGTACTCGCACAGTATGAGCCGCTCGGCGCTGTTCGCCTTGGAGGAACGGACAAAGGTATCACTGATAGAGCTTCACAATTACCGCCGCGCATACGGAGAATTCAACAAGCTGGGCGTCAGCGATAAGTCAGTGGATGCCCTGCTGTATTCCGAGCTTTTGTCTGAGCACGGACTGATACCTTACGGCTTTAACCGGAACCATGTGCTCATGGAGGCACTGTTTGAGGATATCGATCTGCTCATCTTCGTTGATTCCGACGTTCAGCCGAGAGTTCTTAGAAAGAACCGGGAGGGAAGGCTGTGGTTTGACGACGTGGATTTTGTGGGCAGCCACGCGAGAGGCATCGCCCGCGGGGTGGATATCACAACGAGCGATTATTCCGGCTACAACATTCTTCCACCCGCGCACTTCAACGGCATGGACACGCTCCTGTATGGGCTGCATAAGGACGAGATGTCTCTGTTCTGGAAGGACGGCTTTTTCCATAAATGCCTGACCATCCAGAAATCCGCCATACCGAGGCAAAAGTGGACAAACAAGCTCCTCGGGGGCAACCTCGGAATAAAAATGGATGCATTCCCTAAGCTTCCGCCGTTCTTCTCCCCTCACTATTTCTATAACGGACAGCCGTTTCTTGCGCGCGGAGAGGATACTTTCATGGGAATTGCCGCAGAGCAGGGGCACCTGAGCTGCATGGATATCGACGTGCACATCTTTCACGATACCTATGGAAACTACCCCGTCCTGCCGGACCTCCGGGAAAGCCGGCGCGTGCGCGACAGGTTCTTCTACGCCTGCACAGGCTGGATAGGCAGGAATGTTTTTCTGCGCTGGCGCGAGGGCTGCTCCTCATCGGAATACACATGGAGACTGAAGCAGCTTGAAATGGGAGCGCGCGGACTGTGTGAGTACACTAAGGACGAGCGGTTTATGGAGCTGCCGCAGATTGCGAGAGCGGCGGAGGGCTGCCTTGAGAGCATGGTAAACCAGTATTTCAACACGGCGAAGGCATGGCAGGAATTTATGGAAAGGCGGTACGGAACATGAGAATAATGCTTGTCAATCACTTCCCGCTCGACGGCTCCGGCAGCGGCACATACACAAAGAACATAGCCGTGCACCTTGCCATGCGGGGGCATCAGGTGTGCGTTGTTTTCCCAGAAAACGAAGCTCCGCAGGAGATTCCCGGCGTGAGCATGAGATATGTTCGCTTCTCCCGGTACGTCCCACGCAAGGACGCGCTGCCGTTTAATTTCCCCTGCTTCACGACCCATCCGAGGAGCGTGACCACCTTCGGCGATCTGGACGGCGGCGAGCTTGCGCAGTATCTGACGGCGTTTGACACGGCCATAATGCAGGCAATAGATGAATTTAAGCCGGAGCTTATACATGCGCAGCACGTATGGTGCCTTGCGTGGCTGTCGGCGCAGCACGGGATACCGACCGTCATCACAACGCACGGCACGGATCTCATGGGCTGTGAGAAATGGCCGGAGTTTCAGGGCTTTGCGGAGCTGGCGGCAAAGCGCTGCGAAAAGATCATCGCGGTTTCAGGAGACAATATGCGCGCGCTGCATTGCCGGTTTCCGGAGACGGTGGAGAGAACGGTGCTTTTGCACAACGGCTACAACGAGGATGTGTTCTTCCCCGTGGACGCAAACCGGGAGGAGCTGATGTCCTCTCTCGGCATCAATTATAACGGTGAACAGATAGTCCTCTTCGTAGGGAAGCTGACGGCGTTCAAGGGCGCGGATACATTGCTCAGGGCGGCAAAGCAGTATGAACGTCTGGAAAAGGGGAAGATCATAACCCTTATCGTCGGCAGCGGCGATGAGCGGAAAAAACTTGAAGCACTCAAGGACTCGCTCGGCCTGAAGGGAGTGTTTTTCCTCGGCCACAGGGAGCAGAAGGAGCTGCGCAGGCTGTACAGCACGGCCGATGTGCTTGCCGTGCCGTCGCGCAAGGAGCCTTTCGGACTTGTCGCGCTTGAGGCAATGGCGTGCGGCCTGCCTGTCGTTGCTTCAAACGAGGGCGGCCTGCCTGAATTCATAAACAGCGAGGTGGGCGCGCTCGTCCCCGTTGATAATGAGGACATGCTCTGCGGTGCGATACTTGAGGAGCTGCTGCGCAGCCATGAGGATCCCGGCAGAAGGGCGGAAATATCCCGCTATGTAAAGGAGCGCTTCACGCAGCGGCTGTTTGTTATCAAGCTTGAGCAGCTGTATGCGTCAACGCTGTCCATTCCGCGCATGCTCAGGAATCGCTGAGCCGTTTTTTGAAAAGGACTATATAAGGAGTTAAGGCGGCAGATGAGAAAAACGATGGTTATCCCCACCTACTGGTCGCGCCGGAGCGGCGAGCCATGGCAGGAGGGCGACGCGATATACGACCACCCGACGCCGGTGGATCAGGAGGGAACGCTTGAGCGCACTCTTGTGAGCATGAAGCGCTTCCGGGAAAAGGACTTCAAGCTTGTTATCCTTGTCTGCCCGACAACGGAGGATGTGGAGGAGGCAGCGCTGGCGCAGGTCAGGCGCATCGTCTTAAGGTCCGGACTGGGCGCGGAAACCTACCTCTTTACGGCGGGCGATCTGCGGGAGATAGCCGGCATACTGCGCGGCGCGGGGCTGGACGAAAGAGCGCTGCGGCTGCTGTCCATGTACGGGTATGCCAATGTGCGCAACGTGTGCCTGCTTGCTGCCTCCATTCTGACGGCGGACGCGGCACTGCTCATTGACGACGATGAGGTGTTTGAGATGGACGATTATGTCCAGCGAGCGATGGAGTTTATCGGGCGGCGAGTATACGGCGATGTCGTCCACGGAGTGGCCGGATACTACCTGAACAGCAAAAACCAGTACTACGACGATGTGAAGCCCGAGCCGTGGATGACGTATTGGGATCGCTTCGGGAGCAAGGGGGAGGCCTTTGACAGAATCATCGGGAGCGGGCCGAGACTCAAGCGCACGCCGTTTGCATTCGGCGGGGCTATGACGCTGCACCGTGAGCTTTTCGAGTGCGTACCCTTTGACCCGCTCGTCCCGCGCGGCGAGGACGTCGACTATGTCATAAACAGCCGCATGTTCGGCTTCAGCTTTTTCCTTGACAACACCCTGTCAATAAAGCACCTGCCGCAGCCAAAAACGCATCCGCAATGGATGCGCGTGCGCGAGGATATATACCGTTTCGTCTACCAGAAAGCAAAAATGACATCACAGTGCAAGACCAGCAACCTGATAATGGTCTATCCGGAGGACTTCGACCCCTACCCCGGAGCTTTCCTGAAAGACGATCTGGAGGAAAAAATATACAGGAGCAGCATGATGCTATCCGCGCAGTACCTCGCCGCCGGGGACAGCGAAGCCAGCGCGGAGGCTCTGCGCAATATCTACATCTCAAAGCACGACGCCAAGCCGGACTTTGATGCGTTTGCCGCCTATCTCGAAACGCAGAGGGCATGGGAGAGCGTGATAAAGCTTGTGCGCAGGGAGCGCTACGCGGTGCGCGCCGTGCTTGAAAGGCACAATATGTCCGCCCCGGAGATACGGCTGGATAAGGAGCACCGCCGGGAGCTGAGCCGTGACGAAATACTCCAGACCATCAGGAAGCTGCCGACGCTTGACAGCTTCACCCAAGCCGAGCTGGACACGCTCAGCGGATATTGCCATGTAAAAACTTACTATAAGAACGAGTCGGTTTTTTCAAGCGGAGATTATAACGAGGAGGTCTGCATCATCCTCAAGGGCAAGGTGCGGCTGATCGCGAACCGCGAAAGCAACATCAGCTCCGCACCGACGGAGATAGCGCTGCTGCGTGCGGGACACTTCATTGGCGAGAGCTGCCTGTCACGGAATGTTTTCCGTCTCAGCGGCACCGCCGTGGAGTTTACGGAGCTGCTGTGCATAAGCAAAGCGAAGCTCAACGCCCTGATGGAGACAGACCCAGTCATCGGCGTGAAGCTGCTCCGGAAATTCATCGAAAGCCTGTCGGATAAAATTGCCCGCACGAACGATGTGCTTCGCCACACGGCAGACTATGACGCGAACACCGTCATCCTGCCTTCGGGATAACAGCCTGCTCGGAAGCGCCGGGAAAATATTTTGAAACGGAACGCGCAAACACTCCCGATAATGAGACTCAGTCACAGACTCACAGGAAAGTACTTAATATAATAGAAACAAAAAGCATTGGTGGGTAGGATCCCGATTAAAGCAAATGGTTTTGTTAAGAACCCCGCCCCGGAGCTTCGCAAAACGGGAGTATTTACAAGGCGGTGGGGGTCCGCATCGCGACGGCGGGTCTGAGCAGGCAAACATCGCGTCGGAAAGTGCGCCGCGCGGCGCGGCGCTGTCGGATATCATTGGAAACAGCAGGAGGGTAAACTATGAAGTTCGAAAATTTGTTTGCAGGAAGCGCTTTGATAAAGCGTACCCTTGCGCTGTGCATTGCGCTTGTCCTGCTGGGAAGTCTGTTCGTGTCCGCCTATGCTGCGGAGCTAACAGAGGAGATACAGCCGCCCGAGGAGGAGCCGGCTGCGGCGGTGCTGACCTATGTGTTCCTTGTCAACGGTGCGCAGTACAGGTGCGTGACGGTCGGCAGCGGGGAGACTCTCACAAGTCCTGACGACCCTGTCCTTGACGGGCACAGCTTCGCCGGGTGGTTCACCGCCGACGGAATGGAGTTCACCGGATTCGGCACGGTCGCTGCGTTTGAGGCATCGGCAACGGTTGAGCTGTATGGGCGCTTCGTCGCGGCGGAGGTTCCCGCTGTCAGTGAAGAGCCGCCTGCGCCGCAGTCTCCCGCAATCGGTGAGGACAATGAAGAGGAGCCTGAGGACAAGCAGCCCGCCGAAGAGCCGAAGCCTGAAGACGGCGGCGATGAGGTCGGCATAGAGAATGAAAACGAAGAGGAAGAGAGTGCCGGAGCGCCGCAGAGCCTGAGCGCGGCGGCTGGACAGTACGGCTTCACGGCTCAGGGTGCGCTGCCCGAGCGCGCGGCGTGGCTTTCCGTTATCGCGCTTGAGGACGGACAGGAGTCTCTGCGCGCTGCGGTGGGTTCTCTGCTCGGGGAGGACATCGGAGAAAGCTATACGGTCTATGCGTTCGATATAACGCTTATCGATGAGGACGGGAACAGTCTCCAGCCGACGGACGGGATGGTGAGCATCAGCGTGTCCGGGCTTGAGCTTGGCGACATCGTCCGTGTCGTGCATGTGCATGGCGCGGCGGGTGCGCCCATGCGCCTGAGAGCTGCGGCGGTTTCCGCTGCGGAGGAGCTGTCCGCGCAGGCGGACGGCGGAGTCCTGACCTTCTCTACCGTCAGCTTTTCCACCTTCTATGTCCTCAGCGGCAAGACGGAGCTTTCCCCGGAGGACTGGTATCATACCGCGCTTGTGGATATGGATCAGGGCACATCAGGCGGGAAGACGATCTATGCCGCGCCCGGCACGGTGATCAGATTCGAGCGGAACTATAACCGGCGGCTTGCGTGGAGCTTTTCCGGCACGCCGGGTGATGGGTTCAGCGGATATACCGTGAGCGGCGGTGAAAAGCACTATTTCCCCCAAACCACAAACGGGAACGGAAAGCACTACGCTTACGTTGAGATAAGCTCCGACGCACAGGCGGGAGCAACGGCTGTTGTGCAGTGCGGCAGCGGCAATAACAGTAAAGCCGTCACCATAATAGTCAAGACACAGAACGACATTATAAGGGAGGCCGCCGAGAAGGGCAGCGATTACCCGGTGTATATCGCCGTTATCAAGGACTCCCGGACGCTCCCCGGAGAGCCGACGGTAATCAGCGGCGCATATTATTTCCACAACGGAAGAACGTGGGCTTCCGGCGGTACATACTCGACGAATCCGAAGACTTTAATTGATATCGAAGCATTCATAGCGGCGGCGACGGCAAGCATAAACGACACGAATACAGCAGGCGTGGCAGATGCTTCAGGAGCACAGACCAAGGCCGTGCTTATTGGCATCGACTATGCGGCGCTCCTGAGGCAGCTGGTAAACAGCAACTACTCTGACTGCTGCGCCGCTGACGGGACACAGATAAAAAGCGGCTTTAATGCAGCCGACTATGAGATTATCCCCTATGTCGTGAAGCTTCAGACGAGCAGTCAGGACAAGGGCTGGCATATAGACTTCTATGTTAAAGCGAAGGAGCAGATCACCCTAAGCTATGACGCAAATCTCCCGGACGGAAAGAAAGTGGAGAACATAAATGTTCCCAATACGGTCACAGGCGGCAAGCCGCTGACGGCGACGGTCGGCACGGCAATGGTCGGCACAAACGGGATAGCCGTCGGGACAACCGTTAACTGCACGGACGGAACCGTGCTCAGGTTTACGGGCTGGAACACAAACGCCGACGGAACCGGAACCGGATACGGGCCCGGGGATGTGATTACAGTTAACGAAAACACCGTGCTGTACGGACAGTGGGAGGAGTCTGCCGCAGCCGTCAGGATCGAAAAGCTTGTTGCCGGAGCACTGGGAGACCGGGACAGAGAATTCGGCTTCACCTATAAAATCGGCGATGCAGCCCCGGTTGAGTTCACGCTCAAGCACAATGATGAGTATACAATTGAAAACGTTCCCCTCGGCAGCACAGTGACCGTGACGGAGCAGGACTGTTCGCAAAGCGGATACACTACCTCGTATCAAATCGATGGGGCAGACAAGCAGAACGGCAGGACAGCGGAGTTTACCGTCTCGGAAATCGGCAAGGCGGTTGTATTTACAAACTTCAAGGATGTGAATCCTGATACCGGCGTTGCGCTCGATTCCCTGCCCTATGTGCTTATACTGCTGGCCGCTGCTGCGGGCAGCGCGGTATTCCTTATCCGCCGCTGCAGAAAGAACCGTGAGGACTAACAGAAGGGGAGGCAGAGCTGGTATGGCAGAAAAAAAAGGTCCGGCCAAGCCCGGCGAAGCGCGTCCGGGGGTCGGAGAAGATACGAAGCCCGTGAACCGGGAGCATGAGAGACTGCTTGAGTGGTTTCGTACGGTCAGATTCAAGAGAACACTTATCGGCGGGATAAACGAGGTTCAGCTCTGGAAAAAACTTGCCGAGCTGAACGAAATATACGAAGCGGCATTGAGAGCCGAGCGTGCCAGATTCGATGCACTTATTGAGGCATTCGCAAGGTCCGCAGGCATGAGCATTACCAAGTACAAGGGGGAGCTGGCACAGGCGGACGCCGAGTATAGCGAGCTGTCGCGCCGCTTTGCTGAGTATCTGGTGAGAGCAGAAAGGGGTGACGGCTACGGCAAATGACAAACCGCAGACCTGCGCACAGATAATCCGCGCCCGCCGCGCCAATGCGGAGACTGCCGCAGACGCAGTCAGCCTTGCGGCGCGCACCGCCGTACTTCTGCTGTTCGCCTATCTGTTCTTCTCACGGGTCTTTCTGCTTGCGCAGGCCCCGGGGAACGACATGTTCCCTGCAGTCAAGGACGGCGACCTGCTGATAGGCTACCGGCTGCAAAGAGACTTCAGCAAGAACGATGTCGTCGTCTATACTGCAGAGGGCGAAAGGCGCACAGGCCGCGTGCTTGGCCGTGCCTCCGACGTCATCACCATCGACGGGAGCGGCACGCTCCTCGTGAACGGAACTGCACAGGCCGGGGAGATAATGTACCCTACCTACCCCGAGGAGGGATTGGGCTACCCATATACCGTCCCGGACGGCTGCGTCTTTATTCTCGGCGATTACAGGACACAGAGTCAAGACAGCCGCGATTTCGGCGCGATAGCGCTGGACGACGTGGAAGCCAAGGTAATAACCGTGATCCGTCGGCGTTCGCTGTGAGCCGCCGAGTCTCGGTGCAAAAAGAAGCAATATTATTTCGGGAGGAATAAAAATGAAGAACCTTAAAAAAGCTTTCGCATTTACCCTTGTCCTGATGCTTTTGATCGGCATAAACGTGCCCGCGTTTGCCGCAGACGCGGAGGGAGATAATCCACCCACCGATAATCCCATCTACACCGACATGACGTCGATCACCATTAGGAAGGACTATAAGCTCATCGGCGCAGGCAGCAGCCCTGCCGAAACCTTTACCCTTGAGCAGAGCGGCAGCGGGAGGGTCATAGACGGGGACGCGCAGTCCGCTCCCGCACTGGGAGCGATCACCGGCGCGGTTTTTGAGGAAGGAGCCGCTGCCGACCCCGCTGCGTCCGGCACTATTACCGTCACGCTGCCGCAATATGACAGCGTCGGCATTTATGAGTACACTCTCATAGAAAAGAACGGCACCACCGCAGGCGTTGCATATTACGGCGATGCAATCAAGCTGGTTGTTACCGTCATTAACGGAGACGACGGCAAGCTGCGCGTCGCGGCGGTACATACCGAAAGCGAAGGGGCGGATAAATCCGACACCTTTGAAAACACCTATTCCGCCGGCACGCTGAAGATCAGCAAAACCGTGACCGGCAACATGGGCGATAAGAATAAGTATTTTGAATTCACGGTTCTCCTGTCCGGAAGGAGCGGCATGACCTATCCTGAAACCTTCGCAGTCTCCGGAGGCTCATACGCGCAGAACCCCAAGACCATCAAGCTCAGCGAAGAAACCACATTCATGCTCAAGCACGGAGATACCATATCCATCGCCAATCTCCCTTATGATGTTGACTACATGGTGATCGAGATGGCGGCTGACGGATACACGACCACCAGCACCAACGAGACCGGCAGGATCAGCGCAGCAGAGCAGACCGCAGCCTTTACGAATGTAAAGAATAGCGCTGTCGACACCGGCGTCATGCTCGACTCTCTGCCCTACGTGCTGATGCTGGCTGCCGTTCTCGGCGGCGCGGCGGCCATGGTTGTCCGCAGGCGGCGCGGAGCGGAGGACTGATACAAAGCGGTACGCGACCCGGTGTACCTTAAGCCCTGCAGCGGCGGCATAGTGCTCTGCCCCGCCGCCGCTGCAGGCAGATTACGGAGGGCAGCATGAAAGCTGTAAGAATTCTGGTCAAGGCGGCAAACGCACTGCTGAGCGCCGCTGCGGTGCTTTTCCTGATAACCGCGGGCAGCTACTCTGCCTATGCGCTGTGGGACAACGCTCAGGTCTATTCCACCGCAGACAACGTGATGT
Organism: uncultured Oscillospiraceae bacterium; assembly: GCA_934590505.1. Classification (GTDB taxonomy): domain Bacteria; phylum Bacillota; class Clostridia; order Oscillospirales; family Oscillospiraceae; genus Limivicinus. The sequence continues at coordinate 4,761 of CAKTPC010000031.1, read as the reverse complement.
CGGAGCTTCTCAGCCTTAAGCCGAAGCCAGGCGCGCAGGAGGATAACGGCGCGTCCTTTGAGGAGCTTCTTGCCGTCAACGGGGACGTTTGCGCATGGCTGACGCTGGACGGCACAAGGATAGATTATCCCATCCTTCAAGGGGAGGATAACCTCAGCTACATCAACACCGATGTGTACGGGAGCTTCGCCTTGGCGGGAAGCATCTTCCTTGACTCGCGCTGCGACAACACCTTCCACGACGCCTACGCCCTTGTCTACGGTCACCACATGGACAACGGCAGGATGTTCGGCAATCTGGACAAATACAAGGACGGGAAGTTCTTCGGCGAAAATTCCGCGGGAGCGCTTATCCTGCCAGACCGGAGCTATAAGCTTGAGATCTTTGCCTGTATGCTGGTTCCCGCTGCAGAGGGCATGATCTTCGATACGCAGATGCGGCAGACTGATATAGGCGGCCTGCTCGACTTTGCCGAAGCTGAGGCCGTACATCTCCGCCCTGATACCGTCGAAACCGCGCGCGGTGCGGAGAGCCCGCAGATCATCGCCCTGTCCACCTGCTCCTCGGAGTACACGGACGCGCGCACCATAGTTCTTGCATACATGACGCCATATACAACGGAAACACAGGTAGGAGGATGATCCATGAAAATGAGAATATATAAGCTGTTTGCCGCGGCCCTGCTTGTGCTGCTGTGCGTGAATTTACTGCCGGGGGCGGCGTGCGCTGCGGCTGCCGACTCCGGCTCTGCAAGCATCCCGCTTGAGATAAACCGCACCGGGGGAATACCCCAGCCGACAGTTTACGGCGTTGTCATTGAGGCTGTCGAGCCCAGCAACCCCATGCCGCTGAACCCGGCGCGAACCTACAGCGATGACGCCAAGACCGATCCCTTTAAGGCTGCGGATGTATTTTCAATATCATATAATGAGCCCGGCGTGTACCGCTATACCGTGAGGCAGCTCGCGCAGTACAGCACGCTTACGAACATGCGCTACGACGCGCGCATCTGGCGCGTCACGGTCAGCGTTTCATACGACGATAACGGCAGACTCACCGCCGTGCCGACGATCAGAGAAAACGAGAGCGCTCCCAAAGCAGACGGGATTGTGTTCAATAACAGCTATGACCCGACATTCGGATTCAAGGAGCTTACGGTAAAGAAGGTCTGGGACGATGATGGCTACAAAAGCAGGCCGACATCCGTGAAGATTCAGCTGCTGCACAACGGCAGGGTGTATGACACGGTCACGCTCAATGCCCGCAACGAATGGACATACACATGGCCGCGGCTGCTGTTTGACGGTGACAATACGTGGGAGATAAACGAAAGCCCGAAGCCCTACCGCTACCGTGTCAGCTATACGAGCAATTTCACCAACGATTATGAGACCTATTATGTGACCGTGACCAACACCTACCGCCCCGGCAGCCTTATCCAGACAGGACAGCTCAACTGGCCTATCTTCGTCTTAGGCGGGATCGGCATTGCGCTGGTCGTTATCGGTGTGATACGCTCTAAACGCGGGAAGGACGATAATGCGTAAGCGCAGAGCAAGCCCGTTTTTAATAATAGGGACAGTGCTGCTTGCGGCGGCACTGTCCCTTTATATCCATAACCGTCTGGACAGCTGCCGCGCCGGTCGGGAGGCGGACAGCGTGCTCGGCGGCGTGCAGACGCAGATACTTGCACACACCCCGCTGCCGACTGAACATGATCCTCAGGCGTGGAATTCTCCGCTGCCCACGCCTATACCGGAAATGCCGGTAGTTACCGTTGACGGAAACGACTACATTGGGTATCTCTCCGTTCCGTCGCTTGGACTCGAACTGCCCATTATGTCCGACTGGGACTATGACAAGCTCCAGTTGGCTCCATGCCGACAACTCGGTTCGGTCTACACGGACGACCTTGTTATCGCTGCGCACAATTATGACACGCACTTCGGCAAGCTGAGGGAGCTGTCCAAAGGAGAAACAGTCATTTTTACAGACATGGAGGGCATCGTCAGCCCCTATTGCGTTGAGAAGCTCGAAACGCTGAGCCCGGATGCGGTTGATACCGTCCTGAACAGCGGCTATGACCTTGTTCTCTATACCTGCACCAAGGGCGGAAGGACGCGAGTGATAGTGTTCTGTGACAGAGCAGCAGAAACTGCATCTTCATCAGCTCCAAGACAAACGGAAAAGTGAGGCTGAGCATGACAAAGCACTCGCGGGGCAGCTTGCCCATGCGGACGGGACGAGCATATACACGCTGAGAAACGATAAAAACGCCGCTAATTTGCAGGAGTTGAACATTGTGGGGTCTTCCGTGTAGAGAGGCTTGATGTTCTTGACGGCAACAGCATCCCAAGGCAGACGCACCGCAGGTGAAGACCCAGTACCGTATGCGCGGCGAAGTGCAGGGCGAGTGTGAGATCGTCGAGAAGATGTACTTCAACGGACTGCTGGATTTCGTCTGTGTAGAGCTGATGAAGGGTCTGCAAAAGGGTTTTGTTCCGAAGCGCTGTGCAAACTGCCGCCGGTGGTTTTTGCAGACTCCGGGGGCGACGTATTCGTACTGCAATGAACCGGCACCGGGGCAGGGCGGGAAGACCTGCCGTGAAATAGGAGCGGCAAAGAGTTTTAAAGAGAAAGTCGACAAAAACGATATTTGGAAAGTCCATCAGCGGGCGTATAAAAAATACTTTGCCCGTGTGAGCAAAGGGAAAATGTCCAAGCCAGATTTTGAAGTCTGGGCGCGCGAGGCAGAGCGCATGCGCGATGAGGTGCTTGCGGAGGACGAGATGGCGCGGGATAAAGCCGCGCATGAGCAGATCGTGCGGAGGGTAACGGAGGAACTGAATAGAGTGTAAAAAGCATAGCAGTATATAGAATACGATTATGCTTTTCACACAGCTTGTTGTAACTTATCATTTTTACTTCTGCTTCATTTTCTTACAGGAAACTATAAAATCTCAAGCGGCCGTTTTGCTAGGCAATCAAGGCGTGGGCGGTATGCCGCTCACGCCTTGATGCTTTTTTAGCTTTACCTTTCAGTTCTGGCCGTAGTAGGCGTTTTTGCCGTGCTTGCGGAGATAGTGCTTGTCCAGAAGCTCCTGCTGCATGTGTCCGCTGTCGGGGTTGAGCATCATGGTGTGCCAGTCCATGAAAGCGACCTCCTCCATCACAACGGCGTTGTGCACCGCATCCAAGGCACCCTTGCCCCAGGCGAACGGACCGTGCGAATGCACCACGACGCCGGGAACAGCGGCGGGGTCAGTACAGGCAAAGGTTTCGATGATGACTTTGCCGGTCTCCTTTTCGTATTCGCCCGCGATCTCATCGGGCGTCATGAGTCGGGTGCAGGGGATGTCACCATAGAAATAATCCCCGTGCGTCGTGCCCATGGCGGGAATATTGCGCCCAGCCTGAGCGAACGTAGTCGCCCAGCGGGAGTGCGTATGAACGATTCCGCCGCACTTGGGGAACGCCTTGTAAAGCTCCACATGCGTTGGGGTGTCGCTTGACGGCTTCCATTTGCCCTCAACGCGCGTACCGTCAAGGTCGACCACGACCATGTCCTCCGTCGTCATGCCGTCATACGGCACGCCCGACGGCTTTATCACGACAAGCCCGCTCTCCCGGTCTATACCGGAGACGTTGCCCCATGTGAATGTCACAAGGCCATACTTCGGCAGCAGAAGATTTGCCCGAAGAACTTCCTCTTTCAGCTTTTCAAGCATATTGCCTCTCCTTTTCTTCTCAATCGGCGCTGTTCGCCTTCTCTATCACCCGCGCAGCGAGCGTATCGGTGAGTCCGAGGTCGTACACGGTCTGGAAGACGGTGTAGCGTGCGCGTATCTCCTTGCAGTAACGGAACGTGTCCATAAGCAGTTCATCGTCCACGCCGATGTCTGCCGGGGTGCAGGGACAGCCGATGTCCCGCAGAAGCGCGCGCACGGAGGAACTCTCCGGCAGGGTCTCAAGCTGGATGCGCACCGCATCCCAGCTGCGCTGCATGCTGTCGATACGCGCGAGACGGCCTTCAATATTGTTTTTGCCTGCTTTCTGCTCCAAGGCAATGACCTCGTCTGCCGCTGCACCGTAGTGGGCGCGCATCTCACGCTCCCATGCCGCGGCGTCGTAAGCGCGCGCATTCTCGCGCGCTGCGTCGAAGTCTATGTTTTCCTTGAGCAGCTCCTCAATGAGCATCAGAACCAGCACCGTCCCCACGGCGACCTGCTCACCGTGCATGGCTGGGCGGATGCCGCGCTGCTCAAGTATTGTCTCCCAATAGTGAGACATATGGTGCTCCGCACCGGAAGCGGGGCGGGAATCGCCGTAAAGGCTGATGGCGGCGCCCGAGAGGACGAGACCGCGCATGACGCTGCCAAGCGTCTCCGGGTCGCGCTGCTTTATCTTCGGGGCTTCTTTCATCACATCCGCCACGCATTCGCGCACGAGCGTGACGATATTATGACAGTAATGCTCCCCGTTTATTATCCGCGCAAGCTCCCAGTCATTGAGGCAGGTGAGCTTGCCGATAAGGTCGCCGAAGCCCGCGACGGTCATGCGGTAAGGCGCGGTCTTGAGGATATCCGTGTCACCGATGATGGCCTCGGTGCAGTGGGCGGGCATGGTGGCCTTGAGGTTATTGACATTCATGATGCCGATGGAAGCGGCAAAGCCGTCCATCGGCGCGCCGGTGGCGACAGTGAAGCACGGCAGCTTGAGCTTGAAGCTGGAATAGCGCGTCATGTCGGTTATCGATCCCGT
>CAKTPC010000030.1 GCA_934590505.1 uncultured Oscillospiraceae bacterium | reverse complement strand
AGTCTGTCTGCTGCCTGCGTTATTACGCTTTTTTACGGGTGGATAATATCAATGCCGCGGGCTTTGTACTTGTTGAGCACGTTCTCATCCGTGACATCCGTAATGAGGTGGTCGAACTTGCCTATTTCGGCGGCCTGATAGAAGGCGCGGACGCCGAACTTGCTCGAGTCTATCATAACATACCACTCCTCCGAAAGCTGCGGTATCATGCGGGTGATATAGGTGTTCAGCATATTGTTGACTGTAAGCCCTATATCTGCGTCTATGCCGACTCCGCTCGAAAATGCCTTGTTGACATACATCCCGCTGACGGCATTCTGCACATTTGCGTCGCTCGTAGTGAACAGTCCGTCATCGGTCATTATGATCTCCCCGCCGAGAAGAATGATATTGCTGACGTGGGGCTTAAGGATCGGCACGATCGAAACGTTATTCGTGATGATGGATATCCCGCGGATGTCCTTAATGCACTCTGCCAAGGCAAGGCAGGTGCGCCCGGAGCCAAGAAAAACAAAGTCTCCGGGAAGCACATAATTTTTCGCCAGCTCGGCTATTTTCTTCATTCTGTCCGGGATTGCCTTACATGCGCAGCTCTGCGGCGCAGCCTGCTGTCCCTCTGCCAGCATCGCGCCGCCGTGGGTGCGCTTTACTATCCCGGACTGCTCAAGGGAGTCGAGATCCTTGCGGATCGTAACGGTGCTCACGCCCAAGTGCTCCGCCAATGCGGCGGTAGACGCGGCTTTATTCTCTATTAAATACTCCTTAATCTTGGTATATCTGTCATGTTGAAGCACAAACTTTCCTCCATCTCAATAATCAAGACTTTGATTATTATCTTGAATCAAGTATACATTTTCTTTTATTGGAAAACAAGTGGCTAAACGCAAAGTTTTTCCGTATTACTCTAAGCTCATACGGCTCATAGCGGAGTCAAACCGGTCCGAAATGAAGTTTTTTGCTTTCGTTATGGCTTCTTTTGAACGGCCTGTCCCGTCGTCCCACATCTCTATCGTATACGGCCCGGTATATCCCAGCTTTTCCATGTGGGCAAATATCCCTTCGAAGTCCACGCAGCCGGTACCGAAGGGAATGCGCTTGAAGCGGTCCGGCCCCGCGCTTTCAGGCAGGGCCTCCTTGACATGCATGGCGGTGATCTCGTCTATGCCCAGGCTCAGCTCCTTGAGGACGTCGTTCCTGTCCCACGCCGAGAGGTTCCCCATATCCGGGTAAACCGTGAACCACGGCGATCTCACTTCCTCTTTCAGCTTCATGAAATGGCTTATGCTGCACAGCAGCTCCGTATCCATTATTTCCATGGCGAGCATGACCTGGTGCGCCTCAGCCTCCCTGCAGGCTTCGCGCAGTCCGCAGACAAAAAGCCTTCTGCTCTCCTCGGTGGACGGTTCATAATACACGTCGTATCCGGCAAGCTGGATCATGCGTATTCCAAGCGCTTCCGAAAAGCGGACCGCCCTGCGCATTATCTCAAGCGCAGCCCGGCGCGTCCGTGCATCCGCGCTGCCGAGCGGAAACCTCCTGTGCGCGCTCAGGCATAGCGACCGAGCGTGCAGCCCGGATCTCCTTATTCCCGCCGCGAGTGCGTCAAGCTCCTCCTCCGGCAGCCAAAGGCGTGAAATGCGCTTGTCACTCTCGTCAACGGATATCTCCAGATAATCAAAACCCATATCGGCGGCGCTGCCGAACTTCTCCGGCAGGCTCATATCGTCGGGCAATGCCTTTTCATATAATCCCAAGAGATGCTTTCCAAGCATAATTTACCTCACTGTAACAATCGCGGAGTTTCCTTGTATGTTTTTAGTTGAAACCGGTTCGGCGGCTAATCGCAGTATAACAGTAACATATCTTCCGTTAAACGTCAAGAAAAACAAATATAACGTAATTATACGAAAGCCGTGCCTGCGTAAAATGCACAATTTTCTTCTTTCTTTTTGGTATAAAACGCAGAAACAAAAAAGTGCTATTGACTCAAGGCTTGTGCCGGTATAGAATATGTCCAGAAGCGCAAGGCAAAGCAAACCAAAAATGATAGTAAATTCAACAGCAAAGGCCAACCGAAAGGAAACAAACGAAAATGAAAGAATACGTAATTGAGAGAGATGAGCTCTTTAAATGGTGTTCCATTCCTGTCGATCAGCTGGAAAACCATCCTGACAGCAAGGTGGATCTTAGAATATTTGAGACCCGTCAGGAAGCCATGCGTCTGGCCGGCAACATGATGGCCGACGAAGTCAAAAAGAACAATGCCGAAGGCAAGCCCACCAGTTGGGTGCTCCCCTCCGGTCCGGCGGATCAGTTTGCCACCTTCATAGGCAGAGTCAACAGCGAGCGTATCAGTCTCAAGAATCTGACCATCTTCCACATGGACTATCTGCTCGACTGGAACTCCAGAGTATATCCCCTCGGCGACTATTATGAAAGCGCCCACGGGAGAATGCTCTACGGCTTCTACAACAAGATAGACCCGGAGCTGAACGTTCCGGAAAGCCAGCGCATCTGGCCCCGCGTTGAGGATCTTGACGAGGTCGACAGAATGATCGAAGCCATCGGAGGCGTTGATACCGTCTGGGCAGGCGTCGGCTACAAGGGACTCGTCGCGTTCTGCGAGTCTCCGCACGATCCTCTTGAGCGCGTCACTCTCGAGGATTATGAGAACATGAAGACCAAGGTCGTCGAGCTCAATGCCGACACGGTCGTTGCTACCAGCCAGAGAAGCTTCGGCGGCTGCTACGACAGATCCGGTCATCAGGCTGTCACCATCGGCTTCAAATCCATGCTCTCCGCCAAGCGCTGCGTCGCGATGATATGCACTGGCGAATGGAAGCAGACCGTCCTGCGCGTGCTCATGTTCAGCGAGCCGACTCTTGAGTACCCTGTCACGCTCTTCCCCAAGCACATTCCCGAAGTCATCGTTCTGGCAGACCGCTTCACTGCGACCCATCCGATGTCCAAGGGCAAGATCGTCCTTTCCGCCGAGAACACCGGGAAGCACTGATCGCACATCCGGACCGACTAATACAAAGGAGAACGAACGATGGAAGTATATAAGATTTCCCACGAAGACATGATGAAGTGGTGCTCCATCCCGGAGGATCAGCTTGTCGGTCATCCCGACAGCAAAGTAGACCTGAAAATATTCGACAGCCGCCGCGCCACCATGGAAATGGCCGGCAACATGATGGCCGACGAGGTCAAGAAGAACAACGCCGAAGGCAAGATCACCAAATGGATACTCGGCTCCGGCCCGGAAGATCAGTTCCAGACCTTCATCGACAGAGTCAACAGCGAGCGTATCAGCCTCAAGAACCTGTATATTTTCCACATGGACTTCGGTCTGGACTGGAACTCCAGGACCTTCCCCGAAGGCAACAACTGGCACAGTCCCCAGGGCCGTATGAAGGTCCGCTTCTACGGCAAGATAGACCCCGAGCTGAACGTTCCCGAAGAGCAGCGCATCTGGCCCACGCTTCAGGATCTCGACCTCGTTGACAGAAAGATCGAGGAGCTCGGCGGTGTTGACACTCTCTGGGCGGGCATCGGCTACAAAGGGCTCGTCGCGTGGTGCGAATCTCCCACGAACCCCTATCAGCGCATCACCGAAGAGATGTACATCAACATGAAGACGAAGATCGTCAACGTCAGCTACGAGAAGGTCGTTGAGGCCAGCGAAAGAGTGTTCGGCGGCTGCTACGACATGATCCCCCATCAGGCCGTCACCATCGGCATGAAGTCCATGCTCTCGGCCAAGCGCGCCGTCTGCATGATCCCCACCGGCGAATGGAAGATGACCGTGCTGCGTGTGCTCATGTTCAGCGATGCAACTCTTGAATACCCCTGCACGCTGCTGCCCAAGTACATCCCCGAGGTCGTCGTCCTCACGGATAAGCACACCGCCACTCACCCGCTGTCCCTGCCCGAAATAATACTTTCAAACGAGAATCAGCGCTGAGTATTCAGGAGGCCGCATCATGAATAAAAACGCAGCCGTTGTGCTCAACAATATTGGCGGCGGCATCAACGTATGGGTGGAGCGTCTGCCCTCCGTCGGCGAATCCGTCATGGGCTTCGGCTTCGATGTCCCGATGGATCTTGCAAAGGGCGGCAACGTCGCCGTTGCTCTTCAGCGGCTCGGTGTCCCGACCGCCATCGTCGGCAAGCTCGGCTGCGACGCAGCCGGCGAGCGCGATACGCAATGGCTGCTCGATGCCGGCGTCGACTGCGGTCATCTGCTGCACTCCCCCGAGGCGCGCACAGGCCAGGGTCTGGGAATAAACGAGGTCGGCACAGGGCGCAACCTGATCGTTACCGGCGAGACAAGCAGTAAATGGCTGACCGCGGAGGAAGTCGGGCAGGCGCTGAGAGCGCTTGAAGGCGCAAAGTATTTCGTCACCGGCTTTGAGATCAAGGAGGAGCTTGTTCTCCCCGCCGCGAAGCTCGCGCATGAGCTCGGCATGAAGGTCTTTCTCAATCCGAGTCCCCTGCCCAAGCTGACCATGGGAGCCATTCCCTATGTCGACTGCTTCATTGTGAACGACATCGAAGCGAAAAAGCTTCTCGGCCTTGATGAACAGCTCCCTCTTGATGCAGAAGCTGCCTGCTATGCGCTTCAGGAAAAATACAAAACCGGTCAGGTCATCATCACCCTCGGCGGCGACGGCTATGCCGGACTTGACGGAGACGTCTATTTTTCCGGCAGGCAGGTACGCATCCCTCCCGAAGAAATAGCCGACACGAGCGGAGCCGGGGATGGTTTCCTCTCGGCGGTCATAGCGAATCTGTATTGGGGCAAAAGTCTTGAAGATGCCTGTGCTTGGGCCAACAAGTACGCCGCCCGCGTCGTCACCGTTGAGGGTACCGTAAAGGGGTACTCCACCGTGGAAGAGCTCGAGGAGTTCTGCAAAGCCCACGGCGTGACGCTGGATTAAGTCTATAAACCATTTCGGATGGTTAAATAAGAAAGGAGACAGAACATGAAAAAAGCAAAGAGAGCCATAGCTCTTGTCCTCTGCCTTGTCATGGCATTTGCAGTTGCCGCATGCGGACAGAGCAGCACCACTACGACCCCCTCTGCAGCCACCACCGCCCCTGCAGCCGATACCTCCAGCACCGAGAGCGCCAATCCCAACGCGCGCGTCCTCAAATGGTCGGCCAACTCCCCCGAGGGTTACCCCGACTATGAATCTGCCATGCGCATCAAGGCATATGTCGAGGAAAAGACCAACGGCGAGATCATTCTCGAAGTCTATCCCGATAACATCCTTGGCGACTGGACCGTCGTTTTCGACGAGATCATGAACGGCGGCATTGATTTCACCGCCACCTCCGTTCCCGACTATTACGATCCCCGCATCGCAGCCTGCACCCTGCCTTACCTGACCGCCACCTACGATGAGGTCGCAGCAGTTTTCCGCAAGGGCGGCTACTATGATCAGGTTCTCGAAGAGTGCTATGCCGATCTGAACGTTAAGTACTTCGGCGTATATGCAGACGGCTACTGCGGCATCGGCGTCAAGGGCGAGCTCCAGAACGCCGCCGAGCCCGGTGCGGACAAGGGCAGCGCCATCATCCGCGTACCGCCCAACCAGTCCATGATCCTTGCCGTCCAGAACCTCGGCTTCAAGTACTCCTCCATCCCCTATTCCGACACCTACACCTCTCTCCAGACCGGCGTTGTCCAGGGCTGGTGCGGCGGCCCTGTCTCCCAGCACTACGGCCAGTGGCTCGATGTTGAGGACCACTACTATGACTACGACATCTGGCAGGAGTCCCGTCACTACATCGCCAGCATGAAGACCTGGGAGTCCCTCACTGAGGAACAGCAGCAGATCTTCACCGACATCATTCTTCAGGAGGCAGAGCTGTCCATAAAGAACGCCGCCGAGAACGATGCCAAGTACAAGGATCTCTACGAGCAGGAAGAGGGCTACACGATGGTCCGCTTCACCGATGAAGAGAAGAAGGCTTTTGCTGATGACTGCCGCGAAAAGGTATGGCCCCAGCTCAACGAGCTCTACGGCGAAGAGTTCCTCACCGAACTGCTTGCTGACATTCAGGCGAACACCTAAGTTTTTATAACTTCTTTACGCAATTTGATCAATTATGGGACTCATTTTGAGTCCCATAATTGATATACACCTACATCCGTCAAGGAGGTGCTCAATGAAAACATTAAAAAAAATCAACGACGGCTTCATCAAGGTCAGCGAATACGTTGCCTTCGTGCTCAGCGCCATCGTGTGCGCGATGATCGTATGGTGGGCCTTTAAAAGATACGTCTTTGCCAGCGAGTTCTACGGTGCCGAAGAGCTGATCTTGGCTATCGCTTTCTGGATGTACTTCATCGGCGCATACATCGCCACCCACGAGGATTCCCATATAAGCGCGGACCTGTTCACCGGCATGCTCAAGACCCAAAAGGGCAAAGCCATCGCCAAGCTGATCCGCCTCACCATTTCTCTTGTTGCCTTCGGCATGCTCACATGGCTGTCCTGGGAGTTTCTCTCTTTCGATATCGTCCGTCATAAGATCACCGTTATGTACCGCTTCCCTCAGGCGTGGATACATGCCGTGCTCCCGCTCTCCTTTGCTCTCTCCTGCATTTATACCATCGCCCATATGGTCGATACTGTGATCGAAATACATAACTGCGGCCGCAAGGGTGAAAGCGGATCCGATCAGGCAGCTCTGCCGGATCAGGAAAATAAATAAGCGAGGTAATAAGATATGACTCCTACAATAATAGCCTCTATTGCTCTGCTGTTTGTTCTTCTGGTCATCGGCGTACCCGTGGCGCTGTCCTTCTTCCTCAGCGCTATGGTCGTTGCCATCGGCAGCGGCGCGAGTCTCTCGCTGCTCATGTCCTACAGCTATAAGAACACCAGCTCCATTATCCTTCTCACCATCCCCCTGTTCATCATGGCCGGCTCCATCATGGCCTACGGCGGCATCGGCCGACAGATCATCAATGCCGCGAGCCGTCTCGTCGGGCGCATTAAGGGCGGCTTCGCCGTCGTCGGCATCATAGCCTGCTCTATCTTCGCCGCCATCTCCGGCAGCGCCGCCGCAACTCTTTCCGCAATAGGCGGCATCATCGGCCCGATGCTCAAGGAGAAGAAATACCCCCGCGGCCTCGTTGCCGCGATGCTCGCCAGCGCAGGCGTCATCGGTATACTCATACCGCCCAGCGGCATCATGATCCTTTACGGCTGGTCAAGCTCCACCTCCGTTCTTGCCTGCTTCCTCGCGGGCGCTCTCCCCGGCATAATCCTCGCGATCCTGCTGTCTGTCTGCACGCTGCTCATGCTGCGCAACAACAATGACATCGAAACTATGACCGCGGAAGAGGTCAAGGCGGCTTATAAAGAGGAAAAGCGGCTGCGCAAGCTCAACAATGAGCACGGCCCCTTCTTTGCCCTGCTCATGCCGGTCATTATCCTCGGCTGCATATACGGCGGCATCACCACGACCACTGAGGCCGCGGCCATTGCCACCGCTTACGCGATCCCCGTTGGCTTCTTTATCTACAAAAAGCTGACATATACCGAGCTCAAGAACAGCTTCATCGACGCTGCGAAGGCCACCGGTACCATCATGCTCCTGACGCTGACCGTTCAGATGCTCTCGCGCATGTTTATCGACGTCAACCTGCCCAAGCTGATCCTCAACGCGTTCTATTCCGTGACTGACAACCGCTGGGGCATAATGCTCATGATAAACCTGTTTATGATCGTCCTCGGCATGCTCATGGACGACACGAGCGGCTGTCTGCTCGCCACGCCTATCCTGGTTCCCATCATCAAAGAGCTCGGCTTCAGCCCCGTGCATTTTGCGGCGATCCTTGCCGTTAACCTCGGCATGGGCAACATCACGCCCCCTGTGGCGCCGCTGCTCTATTTCTCCTCCCGCATTATCGACGCACCTCTCAAGGAGATGCTCAAGCCCACCCTGATCTATTTTCTGTTCGCATGGCTGCCCACGCTCCTCCTCACGATATTTGTCCCCGGCATCGCGACTTGGCTGCCGCAGCTGTTCGGCTACGCGATCTAAGCCTCCTTTTTCAAAGGCAGCATGACCGGCATTTCGCTGTGCCGTCATGCTGCCGTTTTAATACGATATGAAAGGGGTTCAGCATGTCAGTTGAAACCAGAATATTCGGCCGCACCTCCGACGGCCGAGATGTAAAACAGTTTATAATAAGCTCCGGCACCGGACGCATGGTCTCCCTGATAGAGATCGGCGCCTGCATTCAGGGGCTCTGGGTCGCCGATCGCTTCGGCACTCTGCGCGACGTCGTCCTCGGTTATGACACAGCCGCGGAATACGAAGCCAATCCCACCTTCTTCGGCGCGGCGCTTGGTCGTCTTATCAGCCGCATGCCGGACTGCACTCTGCATTTTGAGGGCAGGGACTACCCTCTCGACAATATCGACGGTATGCACATGCACGGCGGAGTCAAGGGCTTCAGCCGTGTGAAATGGGACGGCAAGGTCCTCGGCGAGCATCAGGTAAGCTTCCGCTATGTCAGTCCCGACGGCGAGGAGGGCTACCCCGGCGAGGTCACCGCAGTCATCACCTACTCGCTCGATGACACCGGGCTTACGATAGACTACAGCATGAGCGCCGACAGCCGCACCGTCGTCAATCCCTCCAACCACAGCTACTTTAACCTTAACGGCCATTGCTCCGGCGACGTCCGCGGCCATACTCTGCGCTGCCCCGTGACCGGTTCCTTCAACCAGCTGACGGAAGAATCCGCGCCGCTCTTCGACGGGACGGACCTCAATGAAGAGCGCGTGCTCGGCGAGATATTCGACTGCCGTTATCCGTCTCTCGAAGCCATGGGCGGCGGTATCGACCACAAATTTATCCTCTCCGATCTTTCCGCAAACCTCAAGGACGCCGGCACTCTGTATTCTCCGGAGTCGGGCATCGAAATGCAGTGCACCACTACCATGCCCTGCATCATGATATACACCGGCAACATGGTCGATATCGACGGCAAGAACCATTTCCACTACGGCAAGCATGCCGGCGTGTGCTTTGAAACGATGCTCTTCAGTTCTCTGCGCGACATGTACGGTTCCGTCGCCGTAATAGAGCCCGGTAAAGAGCACCGCAGCTGCACGCGCTTTACGTTCTCTCTGCGGTAAGAGGAATTGAGCTGTACCGATCCTTCCCGAACATAGGCGGAGTGGTGCATACCCACTCCCGCTGGGCAAGCTCTTTCGCGCAGGCGCATATGAAGCTCACCGCCTACGGCACAACGCACGCGGATTATTTTTACGGCGACATCCCCTGCACGCGTGAACTGCACGATGAGGAGATCGCCGGCAATTACGAAGAGGCCACCGGGCGCGTGATCGCAGAAACGTTTTCGCAGCTTGACCCTGACGCGATCCCCGGAGTTCTCGTTGCCGGTCACGGCCCGTTCGTATGGGGCGCAAGTCCGCTGCAGGCCGTTCATAACGCTGCGATCCTTGAGGAGATCGCCTTTATGAATTACCATACTCTGGAGATAAACCCCGAGGTCGGCGGCATCGGCAGCGCCCTTCTCACCAAGCATTACTCCCGCAAGCACGGCTCAAAGGCATATTATGGCCAGCCTTGACCCGAACAAAGGCTGTAAACTAAAAGTTGGGGTAAAATTGAGTTTCTCATCACTGAGCTTGCTGAGCGTCTGCAAAACTATTCTGGTAAGAAGGTATATGGCTATCTACCGCCAGCGACTAAGCGCATAGCCGACGCTATCGTTGACAATCTTGCGAGCAACGAGCGAGTAGCGGAAGCATACTCACTCTGGCAAGATATGCGCGACGAGGTGTTCAGCTTTTACTCGAAGTCAAAACCAGAGCGTGTTCCGCTCTCTCAGCAGAAAGAGTTCAAGCCAGTGCGCAATATGGTCATCCGTGAAGTCGTGCAGATGATGGAGCAATTGCAGGATGAGGGTGTTGAGTACAACAAGCCGCATCAGACTGTACCAAACAAAGAAAAGATGATGCCGACCTTGCTGACCAACGCCATCCTCTTATTCACAGCAGCAGAATCAATCGAAAATCTTTCTGCCGCCGCAGTTTTGCCCGCAATTACCGCATCAAATCCTTTCCCGTCCTATTCGCTGATATCCGCATCTGGGTCACGGTTTGGGTCAGCGCGATTTTGACGGAAACCAGCCGAACTTTTAAGCCACATAAACGCAGAAAAAGTCCTGAAATCTTGCGATTTCAGGACTTTGATGGTTGCGGGGGAAGGCAATACAGATTACCAACGATATTTCCCGGCAGTCTTGTTTGAATATATTCATATTAGCAACTGAAATAAAAAGGGCACCCTAACGGATGCCCCAAAAACGATTCAACGTTTTTCTATATGTGTTATTATTATATGCGTCAATCTCACAAATGTCAATACCAATCGGAGACAAGTTTTTTTTATTATCTGAAACGCATTTGTGATGTACGCATTGTTGCTGTAATAGTCAGTTAAATGCCTGTTCATTCTATCGATAAAAGATAGCAAGTCATTTTTGTAGTGTTTACGCATGTCATTAGACGGCAAAATTTTGCTATGAACATAGAATATAGTTATGATTTCCTTTAACCTGTCATTCTGAATCATGCGCGGTTCCTGATGGTTTCCTACGAAATCATCTGTTGGCATTATGTTTCTAAATTTGGTCAAGACTTTACGATTAAGGTCTTTTGTACCATCCCGCAGAGAAAGGTCATTGAGTATGCAGTTGTTATGTCCAGCAGCATTACGAATAGACTTTACATATTTTAGTTGATAGGCATCATTTATAAGTGTTTTATCATCATAATATTTAGCACAGTATTCCAAAAACGAACGAAAAGAACCGAATGTAATCACTTCAGTAAAAACCCAAACTGGCATTTCCTGCCCAGGAACAATATGAGATAGCATATCTCGACAATATATGCTTTTGCCATTGCGGTCTATTTCGTTCAGCAATTTCGCCAGACCATTTATGCGGTGTTCTTCATCTGAATTATTATATTCATTTTGAAGCCAATTTTTATATTCTCGCAGGGTAGAGTATCCATCGTCACCTTTATGTACAAGGAAATTTAACAGCTTCACTTTTTCAAAATGCTCTATATCTAAAGCCATACGCATTATGATATGCCTAAGTAACATATCAACAATTGCGAGGTCAACCAAGTACGAAAAATCGAGATCAATGTATTTACCGTCAGTTCCCTTTGAAAAATTTTTCCTATACGACGAAAGTTTATAGTAGTTATTATTCTGCTTGAGATACTGTATGGCCTCCTCCTCGGAAAATTCTTTGTTAAAGGTGACACCCTTGCTAATCAGTTTGTCAACCAACTCTTCAGATGAGAGTAGTGGTTTTAAACTATTTTGTGACATACAAACATCAGATACCATAAACTGTCCTCTCTGTTTCTTCCGGTTAATCTGATAATATTATAATTGTTACGGGAAGTCTTTACAAGTATTTTCCCAAAAAATAGATAGAGCATCACAAACACAAGATAATTTTCATGTGTATTACGTAAAATATCTATATACTTCTATTTTAATTGATTCAAATATGTCTCTGATTGAAATCTCTCACTTGAGTCCAAAATATATTGACAATGTGAGATTTATAGTTTATATTATAGTTAATTTTCAGAGAATTATAGTTAGTATTCCTCGGGCTTGAAGTTGATATGGAGGTCAAATTTATGTCGATTAGAAAAAAGGCACGCGAAGAAATAATAGATAAAATCCTTACAGAAATATGGGAAGACCCCTCTCAATTTTCTGTGTCAGAAATTGCAAAAAAGGAAAATTTAACGGAGCAGAGTATTTACAGATACCTCAATGACCTTGAAGCACAAGGTGTAATTAAGAAAAGCAAAAAAGGCCGAAAAAACACATACAGTTTCATAGGTAAAACGACTGCTCGAACGTACAAGTTAAATGGCCTTTCCGAAGATAGTGTATGGAGAACTTTCGCTGCCCCCTTTTTCAGCGACTTACCTTCCGTGCCATTAAAAAATTTGAATTATGCTTTTACAGAAATCTTGAACAACGCAATTGATCACTCGGACGGCGAAGAAGTGGCAATATTTCTTATGAAAAACGGATTTATTGCGCAGGCCTTCATTTCCGATGATGGAGTTGGAATATTTACAAAAATTTCAACTGCCATGAACTTGGAAGAAAAGAATTTTGCAATACTTGAACTAGCGAAAGGCAAATTTACAACCGAGCCTAGAAGTCACACAGGAGAAGGGATTTTCTTTAGTTCAAAAGTAGTTGATCGATTTGCTATTTTTTCTGAAAATTTGGTCTTTCTTGGTTCAACCCCAACGCATGAATCGTTAATTGATAATATAGAGCCAACAACGAGCAATGCCCGTGGAACCGTTGTTTACATGGAAATAAAGTATTCTCATACAGAAACATCTAAAGACGTTTTTGACAAATTTACGCAAGCCCCTGAAGACTACGGCTTTTCTAAAACAATAGTACCTGTTAGACTTTTAGAATACGGTGACCCAACCCCCCTTGTTATATCGCGGTCTCAAGCAAAGCGTCTGATGATGCGCTTTGAAAGATTCCAGAATATTGTTTTAGATTTCAGTGGGATAGAAGAAATAGGTCAAGGATTTGCCGATGAGCTTTTTCGTGTTTTTCCGAGTCAGCATCCCGGCACTCTGTTGACGCCGATTAATTGCAATGATTCCGTAGCAAAAATGATCTCTAGGGTTAGAGTGGAGTAGAGGCATACGCAAGTTCTTTTCATCTACTACAATCTACAATTGATGCATCTTTGAAAAATCGCATTTGGGGTTATCAACCCCACGGCAGAAAGCATACTTGTATCTCTTGCAAGCCTTGCCGAATTGTTGTACAATATATTTGTACATTTATGCACTTTCTATCTGTTCCATCAACAGCAGCTTTGAATAATCGCGGTCTGAATCATTGTCAACCATCCATTCGGCAAGGTCATAAGAATAACCAAAGTATTGGATCAGCAGGGATATTTTCTTGTCCCTGCTTATTTTTTGTGCGGCTTCTCTAAACCGTCGTTCTTTACGTTCCTTACGCAGTAATTCACGCTCAACGGAGCTTGTATTTGCACGTTTGAAAGCAGATGTCCCTACACCGCGATAATAATTACACGAGCTGTAATATATCTTTTCAAGCTCTGTAGAAAAATTGCCATTATGGATATGACGCAGCCCATCTACAATGATTTGCTGCACTCTCTGAAAAGAAATTCCCTGTTGAGACGCAATATCTTTTTGTGTCCTGCCTCGGTAAAAATATAAATTTATCACCTCTCTTTGCCGATTGCTTAAACTGTCAACTGCTTCACGACACGTTTTTGAAACGTACTCTTGATACAGCTTTTCTTCCACATCTTCATAACAGTTACTGGGATCAGGGATAGTGTCCCCAAACGTCAAATCATCATTACCGAGAGCGGGACTGTCAAGGCACAGCGGACTCTTGATTAACGGGTCTTGCCGCTGCTGCTGTGTATGTACTCCGCAAGCGTCCGTAAAGGCCGTTTTTAGTGTCATTGCAAGCACGGATATAAAATTACCCCTTGCCGGATCAAAGCGCTGTACAGCATCCAGAAGCGCAAAATAGCCGCTTTGTGTGAGATCATCGGCGTCAATATCGGGGCGATTTTCAAACGCTCTTGCCCATCGGCAGGCCTCTTTACGTATAAACCCCTTGCACTGTTCCCAAAGCTGCTGAAATCCATTCTTCGCTGCGTATCGCTCCATGCGGTATTGAAGCTCTAAATAGCCGCCTTTCGTGCCGTTCTGAATCGGTTTATATAGGTTTAATCCCATACAATCAGCACATTTGAAGCCGCTTTTTAAGGTTTTTTCTATGAAAAGTTTAGTTTTCCGCTGCGTAGCCCCTGAAGTGCGCCCTCATTTATGGCTTCTGTCACTCGTATGCTGTAATCTTCAAATTCAACTGCCATTTTTCGCTACCTGCAAAAGCTCATCAAGAAAGCGTTCTTTCATTTCGAGCGTAGGCAGCAGCGCGTATACCCGGCCATACTGGGCAGCTGCACTGTACAGCTCTTCTTCAGAAAATACATAATACAGGGCGTTAAACAGCTTGTGAATCTTGCGTTTTAACCGCAATTCCGTAATGTACTTCATTCAGCTTTCCTTTCTTCCCCACAGGGGGCTTTCTGTTTCCAATTTATGGAAGTGCTCATATTCCCGGTCTGTCATTTGTTCAAGCAGACTGTTAAAATTCTTGGTATTATACCGCTTTTCCAATGTGTCCAAATATCGCATATAGGCAAGGTTTTCCTTTGACCAATACGATTCCTTGAATGTTTCATAATTCGCAGGAGCGCGAAATTCACGGATTTCCTTTGTGAAGTTATCCATTTTGGAAAAGCTGTCGTTGAGAGCGCGGCGGACACGGGTCAGCGCGACACAGCGGCAGTTAATGACCTCGGCAGCAGCCTGACCGGCTTCACAAGGATACAAAAGGCCATTGGTGAAGCGTTCTTCGATCTCCCGGCTCTCTCCATCTACCTGCCTGTGAGAATCGCGTGTGCGCCCGTCAAGAACGGCTGACCATTGCTTCACAATATCCACCCCACGAGCTTTTGCTGCAAGCTGCACTTGGTATTCCGCCTCGCTCTTGATCCGCCCGCCTTCTGTGCGAACAATCATCATTGCCTTGCTGTAAGCTTTGGAGAACGGCGTTACATTCATGTTGCTTGCCATATCGCGGGCAATCTTGTTATATGGCACGCCGTTTGCAATGTGCCGGGAAATATCCGCAACTGTCCGCACCTGTAAATCACGATAGGCGTTGCGGATATATTTATAGCTCTCAGCCACCTGAACGCCCGAAAATGTAACCTTGATCCCACTCGTGTATTCTGCTGCGTCTATGTGTCGTGCAGATGACGGAATGGGGAACACCAGAGGCGTTTTCTGCCGGTGGAGCAAATACATTGTAGCAAGCGCACCGAGCGCGAAGTATTCCCAAAAGCTCCTTTTAACGATCTCCTGCGTTTCGGTTTCAAGCTCCTGTACAGGATCTTGTATGTACTCTGTAATCTCCTGCTGATACTGCGCCTGATACACCTGCCCGCGCTGCTGCGGCAGTTCTATTGGCTCTCCGGACGTATCCGGGACAGAAAAAACAGCGGCTTCCGGCAGCTTTTCCATGACCTCCGAGAGCTGCAATTCCTTTACCTTCCGGGCGGTCTTGTTCAGCGCCTTCCGAAGAGCGGCTTTCAGGTCGCGGCCTATCTTCTCTTCAAGATCAAGCTGTGCTTGAAGAATTTCCTTTTCGTACTTCGTCATTTCATTCTGCCATAGCGTCAAGCTCTTCTTCCAGCTGGCTGATATAAAGCTCGGCCAGCTGCTCTTCTTTTTTCAGCCCGGCAATGCTCTGAAAGGCTGAGATAAATATATTCTGTATGGCTTCCCGCTGCTGATCCCGTAGCGATTTCCACATGGTAAGCTCGTTTTCTACTCGCTGAATGGTTCGCATATCGTTTCCGTCCTTTCTAACAAAACAGGGGGCGGAGCATACGCTCTGCCCCCGTTCTTGATGAGATGTATTATATTTAGCCGTTCATTCTGGCAATGCCAGTTGTCTTGGAAAAATAAAAAAAGTGGGAAACCAGCTATAAAAGCCGATTTCCCACGATTTCACGAATCTTACACCGTCTCTGGTGCGGTACTTTGTGTTGTTATTATACACCTTTATGGGGGTGGTAGTCAACAGCAAATCATTGATTTATAAGCGTTTTTCGCTGTTCTTAGGGTTGAAATACAGGTGCTTATACGGGGGTGTACCTTTGCTTTCCTTGACTTTGAAGCGGTTTAAAATGGGCTTCAGAAGCGCCAGAATTTCGGCTGCTTCGTGATCCTCGATATAGCTTACGTGTATCTTCATACGTTCACCGCCTTAATCAGAATCTTGTAAATCAAGTCCAGCAGGGACAGATCATTGCAGCGCTCCATCAAATCAGAAATGGCCTGTATGTAAAATTTTTTATCGTTCATCTTGAAACCTCCTAAAATCTTTGGTATCATTGGAGGCGGACACGATTGGTAATGTATCCGCTTTGTCGTCCCCGGTGTTGGTAGCGCCGGGGGCGACTTCTTTTTTGCACCTGCCGTGAAAGCTGCACACAAAGCACGTCGGCGCGGTGCTAAATGTGATAGGGCAAAAGCTGTTACACTGCATGGCTGGCCTTCTTTCCCGCTCTCTTGGCACGTTCTGCACGGACGCCGTTGATATGCCCCAGAATATATATGTCATGGAGCAGCATCAGGAGGCAGGCGCCGCGCTGCGCAAGGTTCGCTTCCGTGATCTCTTCGAGCTGCTTGTCTATCTCCGGGGTGATATACTGACCGGTGATCTGCTCCCCCAGAATGAACAGGGTCTTGCTGCCGTTGTTATACATGTTATGTACCTCCATCAAAAATTTGTTGCATTTTGGCTATGCCAATCTGGCGCAGTCAAATCGCATTTCTTATGCCATTTTGGCGCAGTACAGGTAGCTTTTTTTCATTGCACTATGCCAGTTTGGCAGAACCAGTGAATTTTTAATTGCTTTTCCCTTGTGCCAATATGGCACAGATATACTATATATAGCCAGAGGATATAGCTTTTTACTTGTCTGTCTCTCGGCTCTTCCACTCAAAAGAAAACGAATATAAATTAGGCTGCCTGACAAGTTTTCCACTTTGCATAGTGATAAAATTTGTTTTTGTAAGCTCATTAACGTAGCGGATTAGTGAGCGCTCGGAAATACCATATTTTTTAGCGGAAGAGAGAGGGAAAGTAAATTCACGTTTTCCGCCGCTTTCCATAGCCATACAAAAGTATGTATACCGTGCACCGCTTGAGAGCTTCTGAAACGTTCTTGACAATAACAGAGAGTTGCCAACCTGTATAAACCGCTTTTCTTTACTGTCTGGCCGAGCGGAAAGCCATCCAGCAATACTTACTTCACTCTTTCTTCTACCCAACCGGCCTCCCCTCCTTCGCGTCAAGGCCGAATTTCTCAATCAGAAACCGTGCTATTGTATCTGCCGGTATATCTGCCCACACAGCATCAGTCATGACCATCTTGCCGTTGACATACTGCATCGTTGCCTTGACCGGTATGCGGCACATTGCGCCGCTGCTTTCGTTCATGCTGTGCCTCCTTAGTCCTCCATTTCGATGATCTCCGCAGGGTCTACATCCAGCGCTTTTGCGATCTTGCCCACAGTTACAGGCTTCACATCTGCGCCGTTTCGTATCCGCGTAATGGTCTGAGGGGATAGCCCATCACAACGCAACTCCGACAGCACCATACAACGCCGGGCAAGTGTTAATTCAAGCTTACAGTTGTTAATTTTCATATCTTCGCCTCCTTTTATCGTTCCATTTTTGTTCCGGCAGCATCATAATAGCACCGATATAGAACCAAGTCAATACCTCAGGCGGAAATATTTTAATTTTTTTGTTCCATTTTCGTTCCGCGCATGATATACTATATATAGCTCTTTTTAACGAGGTGATATTATGGATGATAAAGACATAGGAAACTTAATTCGCAGCGCCCGACGTCGGAAAGGGATGACACAAGAAGAGTTAGCACAAAAAGCTGGGCTTTCCACTATGAGCATTCGCAGATACGAACAAGGGGAACGCACAATTCCTGACAGCACACTAAAGCAAATTGTTGATATATTGGGAAATTCTCTTGAAAAACGGGAAATCATTCTATATGGTGAACCTGACAATTTTAATGATCCACTTACAACTCTACAACGCAGAAAGGGGGCTTCAGTCACCCTTGATTCTTCTCTTGTTCAAAAGGCTGTAGTTTTGTCATTAAACCAAGAGAAAATAATGAAAGCTTTTTACAAACTGAACCCTGTCGGTCAAGATAAAGTGATTGATTATGCTGAAGATTTAGCTTCAAACAGCAAATATCAACGTCAGCCATCGCCCGACAAAAAAGATGACGAAAAGAATTGACGGAAAA
>CAKTPC010000029.1 GCA_934590505.1 uncultured Oscillospiraceae bacterium | reverse complement strand
GTGACGTTGAACTCCTTGCCGACCTCCTCAAGCGTGCGGGTGCGCCCGTCGACGATGCCGAAGCGCAGCTCCAGCACTTTCTTCTCGCGCGGGGCGAGAGTGTCAAGCACCTCCTCAAGCTGCTCGCGCAGAAGCGAGAAGCTTGCCGCCTCGGACGGCTCGGACGCATCCTCGTCGGGAATGAAGTCGCCGAGATGGGAATCCTCTTCCTCGCCGATAGGCGTCTCGAGCGACACCGGCTCCTGCGCGATCTTGAGAATGTCGCGCACCTTGTCGACCGGCATGTCCATCTCCTTTGCGATCTCCTCAGCGGAGGGATCGTGCCCCAGCTCCTGAAGCAGCTGACGGGAGACGCGGATGGTCTTGTTTATCGTCTCAACCATGTGGACGGGGATGCGTATCGTGCGTGCCTGGTCGGCTATCGCGCGGGTGATCGCCTGACGTATCCACCATGTTGCGTATGTGGAGAACTTGTAGCCCTTGGTGTAGTCAAACTTCTCGACGGCTTTGATAAGGCCGAGGTTGCCCTCTTGGATAAGATCAAGGAACAGCATCCCGCGGCCGACATAGCGCTTGGCTATCGACACGACCAGACGCAGGTTCGCCTCAGTCATGCGGTGCTTGGCCTCTTCATTGCCTTCGGACATCTGCATCGCAAGCTCTACCTCCTCCTCGGGGGTCAGCAGCGGGACCTTACCTATCTCCTTGAGGTACATACGCACCGGGTCATCCGTGGAGAAGCTGTCCATCAGCGCGTCGGTGTCGTTTATCTCTTCGTCCGTGACCTCCTCGATGCCCGCAAGGTCCTCGACGTCGGGGAGCACATCGTCGATAGGCGGGAGCAGATCGTCAGCGCCGACGTCTATATCAATGCCGCTTTTTTCCAGCGTCTCATAGAACTTATCGACGGCCTCACCGTCAAGGTTCATTTCTTCGAGGCATTCCAGCTCCTTGGCAGTGAGCTTTCCGGCCTTCTTGCCCTTTTCAAGCAGTTCGTTCAGGCGCTCCTCGGGAGCCTTGGTGTTCTGCTCGGGCGCGGCGTCCTTTTTCTTGGCGGTCTTTTTTTTGCCGCGGCTGGGCTCGGCAGGGATCTCAACGTGATCCGCCTCCTCCAGCAGTGCGTCGGCCATCTTGCTCAGTTCCTGTTCGGTGTAAACATGTTCTTCTGACATAATCTTATCCCTCATATCCTTTTGTTTGTCTTAAATGCATGGCATATGCCCGCAAATCGGAGCTGTCGATTTTTTGGTTTCTGATCTTTGCTATGTAGTCCTCAGCGCTTTTTCGGCTGCTGCTCAGGCGCTCGGGACGCTGGAGTATTTTAACCAGCAGGCTCATCTCGTCCGAGCTTAACGCGTCAGACAGCGTCTCAACGCTGATCGCGCCGCCGCGCCTTATCTTCTCCAGCAGTGCCGAATATATCTGCGCAAGCTCAGGGGAAGAAAATTCCTCTTTTCCCGGCAGCGCGACGGTCGCGGCAAGCTCCGGTTCAAGATACAGCACCCGTATCAGTCCCTCCTCGGCGGCGGCCGATTCCGGGTTTGAGTATTTCATCGACACGGAGTTTGCAACGACGGAGCTCGGCTTTGCGATCTGCCGCTCATCCGATCGCGCCGCCCTGTTCATGAGACGCTTGCGCAATCGCTCGACCTCGGCGGTGACCACGTTCTCCGCAACGCCCGCCATCGACGCTATCCGCATCGAGTACACCTGACGCTCGACTGCACCCGGCAGCCGCGCCACAAGGTCGGAGGCTTCCTTCAGAAACTCCACCTTCTGTTCGTCCACCGTCAGGTCGTATTTGCTCGTCACCGTGTGCAGGCGGTAGTCGATCTGATTCTCTGAGCCGTCCAGCAGGTTTCTGAAAGCGTCCGGACCCTTGGTCTTGATGAACTCGTCCGGGTCCTTCGCGCCAGTGACGCGCAGGACCTTCACTTTCATGTCGAGCTTTTCAAGAATGCCTATTGCGCGCTGCGAGGCCTTAATACCCGCCCCGTCGTTATCGTAGGCGATGATGACCTCATTCGTGTACCGCGATAGGAGCCGCGCCTGCTCGGGAGTGAGCGAGGTGCCGAGCGAGGCGACCGCGCTGTCAAAGCCAGCTTGGTGCAGGCTCACAACGTCTATGTTTCCCTCTGATAAAATTATATATCCGCTTTTTGATTTTTTAGCCAGATTCAGGGCGAAAAGGTTCCGGCTTTTGTTGAATACAAGTGTTTCCGGGCTGTTCATGTATTTCGGCTCGCCGTCGCCTAAGATGCGCCCGGAGAAGCCTATGACGTTCCCGCGCACGTCTATGACCGGGAACATGAGCCTGTTGCGGAAGGTGTCATAATATCCGCCGTTCTTCCCGCGCCGCGCAAGCCCCGCCTCGAAAAGCTCCTGCCCGATGTAGCCCTTTTTCTCCATCGCGTTGAGGAGCAGGCTCCAGTCGTCCGGTGCGGCTCCGAGCCCGAAGCGCTTGACCGTTGCCGGGCGTATCTGCCGCCTGCCTATGTATTCCCTCGCGCTCTCGCCCCGCGGGGTGGAGAGCTGTTCGTAGAAGAAACGCGCCGCGTCCTTGTTCAGCGCCAGCATCCGCGCGCGCTTGCGGCTCTCGGCGTCGTTCGTCTCCTCGGGCATCGGCATATTCGCGCGCTTTGCGAGAAACTCAACGGCCTCGGGGTAGCTCAGGTTCTCGATGTCCATGATGAAGTTTATCACTCCGCCGCCCTTGCCGCAGCCGAAGCAGTGGTAAAACTGCTTGTCCGGCGACACAGAGAACGACGGCGTCTTTTCACTGTGGAACGGGCACAGGCCGAACATGTTCGATCCGCTGCGCTTTGTGAGCCTTACATAATCGGACACGACCGATACAATATCGTTTCTCTCGATAAGCTCCGATATGAAATTTTCGGGAAACGCCATGAACGCTCACCTCCCAAAAGATAGTAAGCCCTGCAGAGTTTTTGCGGCGTCACTTTACAGTCCACGCGAACGGGATGAATATCTCGCCGAACTTCTCCATCGCGTAGCCATCTGTCATGCCGGAGATATAGTCACAGGCCGCGCGCTCTACGCCCTCGTTTTCCATGACGTCGCGGAAGTCCTCGGGCATATCCTCCGGATGCTTGGTGTAGTGGCCGTAAAGCCCCTCGATTATCCCGTATACCTTGCTCTCCTCGCCCTTGGCGAGCGGGTTGCGATATACGGCGTCGAACATATATTTATGGAAAAAGTTATAAACCTCCCACATCTCCGGGGACATTTTGATGACCCCGTCCGTACTGTTTGCAATGAGGTCTGAAATGAGTGAATTTATCCTCTCACTGTTGCGCTCTCCGCAGCGCTCGCGTATAAGCTCCGGTACGGCGTCCGGCGCGATTATGCCGGCGCGCATCGCGTCGTCAAGATCATGGTTTATGTAGGCAATGCGGTCGCACAGCCGCACGACGGTCGCCTCGCGCGTATCGTCCGGGCTGCCGTAGGTGTGGTGCAGGATGCCCATGCGCGTCTCATAGCACAGGTTCAGCCCGCGCCCGTCGCGCTCGAGCACGTCCACCACGCGCAGGCTCTGCTCATAGTGCTTGAAGCCTCCGGGGTATATGGAGTTGAGCGCCCGTTCGCCAGCGTGACCGAAGGGCGTGTGCCCCAGATCGTGCCCGAGCGAGGCGGCCTCGGCGAGGTCCTCATTCAATGCGAGCGCCCGCGTCACCGTGCGGGCAAGACGGCTGACCTCCAGCGTGTGCGTCAGGCGCGTGCGGTAATGGTCGCCCTCGGGCTGGAGGAACACCTGCGTCTTATGCTTCAGGCGGCGGAATGACTTGGAGTGCGTGATCCTGTCAACGTCGCGCTGGAAGCAGGTGCGTATATCGCACTCCGGCTCCGGCAGTGCGCGGCCTTGGCTGTTCTCTGACAGCACGCCGTATTTGCCGATAAAGTAATGCTCAAGCCGTTCTCTCTCTTCGCGGGGACAGGACATAAAAACACCGCCCTTCGTTTTTTTCTTTCATTACATATATACGACGCGAATTTTTATTTCCCTTTATTTTTTTGAAAAAATTTTTCCCCGGGAAAATACGGCAAAAAGCAGAGTGCATATCGCACTCTGCTTTTTGCCGTAAAGGGCCTTTATTTAATGACCAATTACTTGATGCCGTACTTCTTGTTGAACTTATCAACACGGCCGCTGGTGTCGACCAGCTTCTGCTTGCCGGTGTAGAAGGGGTGGCACTTGGAGCAGATTTCAACGGTGATGTCCTTCTTGGTGGAACCGGTCTCGATGATGTTGCCGCAGGCGCATCTGATGGTGGTCTGCTGGTAATTGGGATGAATTCCTTCCTTCATTGCGTAAAACTCCTTATCATATGCTGTCATGATTGTGCCCCGCATAGAGGCATAGTTACAAGACGCGACAAGTATTCTATCACAGCCTAATAAAATTTGCAACAATAATATTTGCGGGAAACGTCTGCAAATTCGCCGCCGCATCCGCCGCAAAGCCCGCACTTGCCCGAAGCGGCCTTGCATGTTATAATAACAAATTGCAAATCAAATAACCAAGTAGATCAAGTAACCAAGGAGAAGCACATTGGAAAGCATAAGCCAAATTCTCGCCCGCGAGCTTGACCGCGAGCAGAGCCATATCGATAATGTAATCAAGCTTATCGACGAGGGCAACACCATTCCCTTCATCGCCCGCTACCGCAAGGAGCTGCACGGCGCGATGGACGACACGACCCTGCGCACTCTCGCCGAACGCCTTGAGTATCTGCGCGGGCTCCAGGAGCGGCGCGACACTGTGAAGAAATCCATTGAGGAGCAGGGCAAGCTCACCGAGGAGCTCTCGAGCGCCATCGACGAAGCCGCGACCCTTGCCGCCCTTGAGGATATCTACCGCCCGTATAAGCCCAAGCGCCGCACGCGTGCGACCGTCGCCAAGGAGAAGGGGCTTGAGCCGCTCGCTCTCGCGCTCTTCGAGCAGGGGAGCGGCCTGCCCGAACCGGAGGAGCTCGCCAAGGAATATATAGACCCCGAAAAGGGGGTTGAGACTGTCGAGGACGCGCTCGCCGGCGCGTCGGATATCATCGCTGAGATGATCTCCGATAACGCCGATATCCGCAGCCGGCTCCGTGACCTCATCTCCGCAAAGGCCGTGCTCAAGTCCGAGGCCGCGACCGAGGAGGACAGCGTCTACCGGCTCTATTACGACTTCAGCCAGAGCATCGGGAAGCTTCAGGGACACCAGATCCTCGCCATAAACCGCGGCGAGAAGGAGGACAAACTCAAAGTCAGCGTCGAGCTTGACCGGGAGCTTGCGCTCCAGAATGTGCGCCGCGCCGTCATAAAGCCCGGCAGCCGCGCGATGACCTTTGTCCGCGCCGCGGCGGACGACGCTTATGACCGCCTTATCTGGCCGTCGATGGAGCGCGAGACGCGCGCTGTCCTCACCGATACCGCCTGCGAGGGCGCGATAAAAATGTTCGCCCTCAACCTTCGCCCGCTGCTGATGCAGCCGCCTGTCAAGGGAAAGGTGACGATGGGGCTCGACCCCGGCTACCGCAACGGCTGCAAGGTCGCCGTAGTCGACGGTACGGGCAAGGTGCTCGATACCGCCGTTGTGTACCCGACCTTTTCCGCCGGGAAAAAGGCCGAGGCCATCCGCATCCTCTCGGGCCTTGTGCGCAAGCACGGGGTCGAGCATATTGCCATCGGCAACGGCACCGCATCGCGTGAGACGGAGCAGATGGCCGTTGAAATGATCTCCCAGCTCGGCGGAGGTCTGAGCTACGCGATAGTTAACGAAGCCGGTGCGTCTGTCTACTCCGCCTCAAAGCTTGCCGCCGAGGAGTTCCCGGACTATGATGTCAACCTTCGCTCCGCCGTCTCCATCGCGCGCAGGCTGCAGGACCCGCTCGCGGAGCTTGTCAAGGTAGACCCCATGGCCATCGGTGTCGGTCAGTACCAGCATGATATGCCGCAGGCGCGCCTTGAGGAGACGCTTACCGGCGTTGTTGAGGACTGTGTCAACGCCGTCGGCGTCGATATAAACACCGCGTCCCCCTCGCTTTTGCAGCGCGTTTCGGGACTTACCAAGACCACCGCGAAGAACATTGTCGCCTACCGCGAGGAGAACGGCATCTTCACCAGCCGCAAGGCCATCAATAAGGTGCCGAAGCTCGGCCCCAAGGCCTTCCAGCAGTGCGCGGGCTTCCTGCGCGTTCCGGAGAGCAAGCAGGTGCTCGATAACACCGCCGTCCACCCCGAGAGCTATGACGCCGCGTCAAAGCTCCTCGAGCTGTGCGGGTACACGATGACCGACGTCAAGGCCGGCAAGATCTCCAATCTTAAACAGCGTTTAGATATCTACGGCGTCGCGAGAGCCGCTGAGGCGTGCGGTGTCGGTGAGCCGACCCTGCGCGATATTGCCGCTGAGCTTCTCAAGCCCGGCCGCGACCCGCGCGATGAGCTGCCGCCAGTGCTGCTGCGTCAGGACGTGCTCGAGATAAAGGACCTCAAGCCCGGCATGGTGCTGACCGGCACCGTGCGCAACGTCATCGACTTCGGCGTGTTCGTCGATATCGGCGTGCATCAGGACGGTCTTGTCCACATCTCGCAGATCAGCGATAAGTTCATCCGCCACCCGAGCGAAGCCGTCGCCGTCGGCGATATCGTCAAGGTCGTCGTGCTCGATGTGGATGAGAAGAAGCACCGCATCTCCCTTTCGATGAAACAAGCAAAATAACTCCGCTTCCGTAAAGAGGAAAAAGGAGGCCACATGACTCTTAAAGAAAAATGGAACTCCGGCGCGAAGCTGCGCCTGCTCGGCGCGGTGCTGCTCAACGCCCTTGTGCTCGCCTGCATTCTCGCCTTTATCACCCCAGGCTTTGAGAGCAATGACGATCAGACCCTCGCCGCCTTTGTCGACGGGCAGATGTCTGTCAAGGACGCGCATATTCCTTATATGAATTATGTGCTCACGAATCTGCTCAAGGGGCTGTACCTGCTGGGCGATACGCTCCCGTGGTTCACTATCCTTCAGTATGTTCTGCTCTTCGCGGGCTTCACTGCGCTTACGTTGATCATGTTCGAGCGCCTGCGCGCATGGCAGGGCGCGGCGCTGACCGTTATGGTGCTCGTGCTTATCGGTGTTGACAGCTATACCTGCATCAGCTATACCAAGACCGCCGCCGTCTGCACGGTCTCTGGCTTTGCGCTGATGCTCCACGCGATGGAGTTTCGCGCGAAGGGCCGCCGCGCGCTCCCGGTCATTCTCGGCGGGGTGCTCGTCATCTTCGGCGCGATGCTGCGCTTCATGGAGTTTCTGCCCTGCGCGGCGCTGATGTCGGTTCTCGGCCTGCGGTATATCTGGGGCGTCCTTGCGGACAGGGGAATAGACAAAAAGCTTGCCGCGATCGTGTGCTACGCCTTGCCCTTTGCCGCCGTGCTGGTCATTGCCGCGGGGCTCTACGCATTTGACAGCGCTGTATGGAGCCGCGGCGAGTGGGGCACTTACCGCAGCTTTGACGATTCGCGCATAGCCCTTAGCGATTACGGCATCCCCGCCTATGAGGAGATTCCAGAGACCTATGACAGCCTCGGCCTGAGCGAGACGGCGGTCGAGGTGCTGCAAAGCTGGAACTTCTATGATCCCGACCTTTTTAATAAGGAGACCATGGACGCCATAACCGCCGCCCGGGACGAGGCGAAGCCTGCGCCGAGTCTTGGCGAGTGCCTCGGCAAGCTGCTTGATACCTGCACCGTGCGCTTTTTTGAGCATCAGGCCGTGTACCTGCTGCTCATCGTGTTCGCCCTATGGCTCGCCTGCGGGGAGCATGACCTGCGCGGCTGGTTTACCTTTGCTGCGGAGCTCGGCATGTTCTGCGTTTTCTATCTCTATCTCATCCGCCGCGGGCGTTATCTTGTCGACCGCGTGGATATGGGGCTTTTCATGGCAGTCATCACTGTCCTGATCTGGACGCTGAAAAAGGAACTGCTCGATAAGGAGCGTGTGCTCTCCGCGCTGCTGCTCCTCTGCGCTCTGTTCACAAGCTATATGTACAGCCGCGCGGACTATCGCTTCGGCTCTCACAGTCTGGTCGAGGACAAGAGCGAACTCAAGCAGGCTGTCGATACGCTCCTTGCGGATAACGACTGCCTGTATCTCTGCAAGGTGGACCCGCTGGACAAGGCCATATATTCCGCCTTTGAGACCGCGCCCGACGGCTATTGGGACAGGATCGTCACCATCGGCGGCTGGCTCACGCAGAACCCCATCGTCGCCCACACTATGGCGGATTACGGCATCGTGAACCCCTACCGTGATATCGTCGGCAAGGACGATGTCTATATCATCGATGACGACATCGACCTCACTGTCAGATTCATAAACGAATACTATGATCCGGATGCCTCGGCGGAGCTTATAGAGCCGCTGAGCACCGAGACCGGACTTGAAATTTATCGCATCACCGGATGAAGGAGGGAAGGACAATGCGCCTTAAAGAAGCGTGGCAGACCAGGGGCTGGGTGAAGCTTGCCGCTGCCGTAATTATAAATGCCGTTTTCCTCGCCTTCATGCTGACCTGCTTTGCCCCGATGTATGAGACGAACGACGATCTCTTCCTCAGCAAGTTCGTCGACGGCCAGCTCAGCCACCGGACGATATGGGTGCCATATGTCAACATCGCGCTCGCCTGCCTGATAAAGGTGCTCTACGGAGCTTTCGGCACGGGCTTTCCGTGGTACAGCTTCTGTGAATATCTTGTGATGTTCTGCGGCTTCACGGCGATAACATGGGTGCTGCTGCGCCGCTTTAAACCCGCTCCCGCCCTCGTCATGACCGCCATACTGCTCGGTGCTTTCGGCACGGACTGCTACCTCAGCCTCAACTTCTCAAAGCCCGGCGCAATAGGCACGGCGAGCGGGATGTTCCTCATGCTCTATGCCATGCGCAATGAAACCGGGCGCGTCATGAAGCTGCCGCTGTGGCTGGGCTTTGCTCTCGCCCTGTGCGGGCTTGCGTGGAGATATGAATCCTTCGGCGTCTGCGCGCTGATGATGACGGGCGGCTGCCTGTATGTCCTCGTCAGAATATGGTTCGAGCACCGCGGCCAAAGCGCAAAGGATGTGCTCGGACACATGCTGCGCTTCCTCACGCCGTTTGTGCTGCTGGCGGCCTCGGCGCTCGCACTGTTTGCGTTCAGCCAGTGGATGTGGAAGCGCCCGTATGTCAAGGCGTATACTGAGTTTGATACCGCCCGATGCCAGCTTGTGGACTTCGAGCTGCCGAAGTATGACCGCCTGAAGGACGTCTATGACTCCATCGGCATTGACGAAAACTTCCTCAAGATGATAGACGGCTGGGATTTCTATGATACCGAGAAGTTCACCCAGGAGAATATCGATACCATTATCGCCGCGCGGGACACCGAGTACCAGCGCAAGAGTCTCGGCGAGTGCCTCGGCATATTCCTCGGTAAATGCTTCCACGGCTTCTGCCTTGACCGGCCCTTTGCGGGCTTTGCGCTCATGCTGCTGCTGTGGCTCGCCTGCTCGCGCCGCCGGCCGGAGGACTGGATAACGCTCCTCTATACTCTGGGGCTGTTCTTCATCGTGTACATGGTCTTTATCTATATTGACCGCTATCTTGCAAACCGCATCGATATCGGCATCTTCCTGTCCATGGCGCTTGTCATCACCATGCTCTTGGACGAAGATAAGCTGCGCGGAGAGAGCATGCTGCTCCTCGCCCTGCTCTGCACGAGCCTGTTTATAAGCTATCGTTCTAACCGCGCCTACTGCCTGTATGACAGCCATAACACCATTGAGGACAAGTCCTCTGAGAAGGCCGCGGTAGAGACGCTGCTCGCCGATGATGAGCATTTCTATTTCTTCACGACGTGGTCAATCGACCACTCGCTCTACAGTCCTCTTGAAACTCCACCCGCAGGCTATGCCGATAAGCTTGTGCAGATCGGCGGCTGGAGCATGCACCACCCTGTTATCGAGGAGCTGCTTGAGAGCCGCGGTATAGAAAACCCGTTCCGCGATATCGTCGGCAGGGAGGATATCTATATCATCGATAACAACATCGAGCGGACGATGAAGCATATAAATACCTACTATGATCCCGATGCTGTTGCCGTTCCGGTCGAGCCGCTGAGCGAGGAGACAAATCTTAAGGTCTACTTTATAAAGTAAACCTTAAGTAAAAAGATTAAAAAATTTGTTGCATTTTAGATTGAACCGTTTTATACTGGCGATTAGCAGTATAATTATAACAAATAATTAACGAGAGGTTTTTATGGAGAAGAGAGAAAAAAAGCACGGCGACCGCTTTGACGCCTATTGGCTTCGTGACGAAGCGCCCTCGATGGCGCAGTTTATTGCCTTCCTCTATCCGAACCGCGCGGATAACGAGGCCTATATCCAGCAGGATATCGACCTGCGCCCGATAGATGAATATCTTGCGAAGAAGAACGAGGGACTTGAAAAGGATAAATATAATTACTTCCACATAATCATGGCGGCGCTTGTCAAGTGCTTTGTGCTGCGACCGCGCATGAACCGCTTCATCTCCGGCAACCGCGTCTATGAGCGCGACCATATCTCCGTCGCCTTTGTCGTGAAGAAGCACTTTGCCGATTCCTCCGAGGAGGGCCTTGCCTATAAGCATTACGGCGGGGAGGATACCATCGACACTCTCCATACCTCCATTCTGGAGGAGATATACCAGTGCCGCCGCGATGACGTGAAGGACAATTCCAGCGACTTTATGGATAAGCTCGTCCGTCTGCCGCACTGGATGCTCAAGATAGTCGTGAATATCCTCTTCTTCCTCGACCACCGCGGCAAAGTTCCCTTTGACCTTATCAAGGCCGACCCGAACTATGCCTCGATATTTCTCACGAACCTTGGCTCCATCGGCCTTCAGAGCGGCTATCACCATCTGAACAACTGGGGCACGAACTCCTTCTTCTGTGTCATCGGCAAGAAGCACCTTGCCCCCGAATGGCATGAGGACGGCAGCTATACCGTGCGCCCGGTCATCGGTCTCGGCCTCACGGTCGATGAGCGCATCGGCGACGGGTACTATTATTCCGGCACCGTGCGCCTGCTCAAAAAGCTCATGGAGAACCCCGAGCTTCTTGAGCAGCCCTTCAGCACTCCCGTAGAGTATTAAGGGTATTACTAGTAGAAAGAAAGGATCAATTATGGAGATCACAGCAAAAAGACCCTGGCTCAACAGCCTTGGCGATGTTCCTGCCACGCTGGATTATTTTCAGGGCTCAATGGTCGAGGCTGTCGAGAAGATAGCCGAGCAGTACCCGAACTATATCGCCTTTGATTTCATGGGGCGCTCCACCACTTATAAGGACCTCGCTGCAAATATAGA
This sequence comes from uncultured Oscillospiraceae bacterium, assembly GCA_934590505.1. Lineage (GTDB taxonomy): Bacteria > Bacillota > Clostridia > Oscillospirales > Oscillospiraceae > Limivicinus. The sequence continues at coordinate 6,768 of CAKTPC010000029.1, read as the reverse complement.
AAAGTGCGCCCGCAGCCTGCGTACCCTCGGCGTCAGGGCGAACGACAAGGTCACCATCGCCATGCCGAACTGCCCCCAGGCAATCTACATGTTCTATGCCGTCAACATGGTCGGTGCCATCGCAAACATGGTGCACCCCCTCTCCAGCGAGAAGGAGCTTGAGTTCTACATAAACGAGTCCGAGAGCGTCACCGTCGTCACCCTCGACCAGTTCTACGGCAAGTTTGAGGCCATCCGCCAGAACACCTGCGTAGTGAATGTCGTCATCGCCAGCATCCGCGATGAGCTCTCCCGTCCCATGAAGGCCGGCTACATGCTCACCGAGGGCCGCAAGATAAAGAAGATCCCGGAGGACGCTCCCGTCATCCGCTGGAACGAGTTCATGCGTCTCGGCAAGGCCTGTTTCTGGAACTATAAAGTCAGCCGCGAGGGCAATGACCCCGCCGCTATCCTCTATTCCGGCGGTACCACCGGCACCACCAAGGGCATCCTGCTCACGAACCTGAACTTCAACGCCCTCGGTCAGCAGATCATTGCTACCAACCCCATGTTCCGCCCGGGCGACCGTATGCTCTCCGCCATGCCGCTGTTCCACGGCTTCGGTCTCGGCGTGTGCATCCATTCCATGCTCTCTCAGGGCGGCCGCTGCGTCCTTGTTCCGCGCTTCACCGCGCAGAGCTATTCCAAGCTTATCACCAAGTATCGCTGCAACTTTATCGCCGGCGTTCCCACGCTGTATGAAGCGCTGCTGCGCCTGCCCAATATGGATAAGGCAGACCTCAGCTGCCTCAAGGGTGTTTTCTCCGGCGGCGACTCACTGTCTGTCGAGCTCAAGAAGAAGTTCGATAAGTTCCTCTATGATCACCATGCCACTATTCAGGTGCGCGAGGGCTACGGCACTACCGAGACCGTCACCGCCTGCTGCCTGACCCCAACGCACATGTTCAAGGAGGGCAGCATCGGCCTGCCGTTCCCGGATACTTATATCAAGATCGTCAAGCCCGGCACGGATGAGGAGCTTCCCTACGGCGAGGAGGGCGAGATACTGCTCGCCGGTCCCACCGTCATGAAGGAGTATATAAAGCACCCCGAGGAGACGGCCAACACCCTCCGCAAGCATGCCGACGGCCTGACTTGGGTCTATACCGGTGACCTCGGCGTTATGGACAACGAGGGCTTCATCTACTTCAAGGGCCGCAGCAAGAGAATGATCATCACCTCCGGCTACAATGTCTATCCCGCGCAGCTCGAGAATATCCTCGATGCCTGCGATCAGGTGCAGATGAGCTGTGTCATCGGCGTGCCCGATTCGTATAAGATGCAGCGCGTCAAGGCCTTCGTCATGCTCAAGCCCGGCGTTCCCGCGATCGATGAGACCCGTAAGGAGATCTTGGCATACGCCGCAAAGCACATCGCAAAGTACGCCATGCCCAAGGAAATAGAGTTCCGGGATGAGCTTCCCAAGACCCTTGTCGGCAAGGTCGCGTACCGCCAGCTCGAAGAAGAGGAGCTTGCGAAGATCGCCGCTGCCAAGGCCAAGGAGGAGCCCGAGACCGTCGAAGCAAAGTAAATATCTGTAAAAACTCAAACAGGCTGCGGCATGTGCCGCAGCCTGTTTTAATTTGTCAAAGAACCAAAGGTCCTTTGACAAAAAAGATTGCACTTCGTTCGCGCCTCGCAAGCTCGACACTCACTACGCGAGAAGTATTTTCACCGACGTACACGCCGCCGGTGAAAATGTATTTGATTTATTTTTCGCCGTGCGCGGCGAAAAACTCTGCGAGGCTTTTTGCCAGCCTGTTTGAGTTTTGTCTCAGAACTTGATGACTCTCGGGGGCTTGGTGAAGGAGTACACCGTCGCCGTCGCGTTGCGCAGGTACCATACCTCGCTGTTGCCGTCGTCGGGGGAGTACATGCTCTTGAGCTCGGGGTACGCGTCGAGCATGCTCACGCGCGCTTCGCGGTCGTCGTCCTCAACAGCGGACGCCTCGACGCGCAGCCACTCGCCGTCGCCGAGCATTGCGCATATCTCCAGCTTCGGGTTCTGGTGCAGCTGGCGCGACACAGCCTTGGACTTGCCAGTCTGGATGTAGAGCCTGCCATTATAGATGTGCGCCGTGCCGAAGGGACGTACTCTGGGCTGCCCGTCCTCGCAGGTGGCGATGAAATATGTGCCTGCCTTCTTGAGCATTTCGCAAACTTCGTTCATAAAAACTTCCTTTCTTTGACTTCAATATTTGTTGATATACCGTTGCTTCCTTGACTTTTGCGTGCTGGTATTGTACATTTATACGGTATGAGTGAAAAGCGTTCTCAAACTTACTTCCACCCTTATTTATTAATGTTAAACTTTTGAGGAGAATTTGTCAATGAGTTTTGTTGAACTGCTGCTTGTCGCCGTCGGTCTGAGCATGGACGCATTCGCCGTGTCCGTCTGCAAGGGCCTGAGCGTGAAGAAACTCGGCATAAAGCATGCGCTTATTGCCGGCGCGTACTTCGGCGGCTTCCAGTTTCTCATGCCCGTCATCGGCTGGTTCCTCGGCTCGCGCTTTGAGCATATCATCACAAGCTTTGACCATTGGATAGCCTTCGGCCTGCTTGCGATAATCGGCGTGAACATGATCCAGGAATCCTTCTCTAAGGCGGAGGAACTCAATGACGATTTCGGTGTCAAGACCATGCTCATGATGGCTGTTGCCACGAGTATCGACGCTCTTGCCGTCGGCGTGACCTTCGCCTGCCTCGATGTGAGCATCCTGCCCTCGGCCTCTCTTATCGGCGCTACTACCTTCTGCCTGTCCGCCCTCGGCATTTGTATCGGCCATATCTTCGGCCTGCGCTTCAAGGCGTGGGCAGAACGCGCGGGCGGCGCGATCCTTATCCTCATCGGCGTCAAGATACTGCTTGAGCATCTTGGCATTATTACGTTCTGATACAGGAGTGACCTTAGTTGATGATTGAAACAAGGGAAAGAGCAGGGCTCATAGTCATGCTGGCGCTGCTGCTGGTCTGCGCGTCGCTCCTGCTTGCGGTGCTCGGCATGCCGGAGCTGTTCGCGGCCGCTCCCGAGCCTGAACCGGAGCCTGAACCCGCGGAGCTTGCCGCGATGCCCGAGCCGACCCCGGAACCTGCTCCAACGCCCGAACCCACCCCGCAGCTGCGGGAGCGCACGGAGCTTCTCACGCTTGTTAACCCCTGGCACGAGCTGCCCGAGGACTGGGAGACGGAGCTTCAGCTTGTCAATGACGACGGGGACGAGTGGCAGTATATAGACGCCCGCTGTGCCGACGCTCTCCTGCAAATGATCGCCGACTGCAAGGACGCGGGAAACGAGCCGTACATATGCTCCGGCTACCGCACCATGGAAAAGCAGCAGTACCTCTTCAATAACAAGATCGCCCGCCTTGTCGCTGCCGGGACCGACCCGGCGGACGCGCCTGAGATCGCGGCGCAGTCCGTCGCCATCCCCGGCACGAGCGAGCATCAGCTCGGCCTTGCCGCGGATATCATCGACATTAACTATCCCTACCTTGACGAAGGTCAGGAGCAGACCTCAACGCAGATGTGGCTCATGGAAAACTCTTGGAAGTACGGCTTCATCCTGCGCTACCCGAACGGCAGCAGCGATATTACCGGCATCATCTATGAGCCGTGGCACTATCGCTATGTCGGGCCTGACGCTGCCAAGGAGATATACGACCTCGGCGTGACGCTTGAGGAATATCTCGACATGTTCTATGAACCGATAGACTAAGAAGGATTTAATATACATATCGGCAGGCTCCTATTTATGGAGCCTGCCGATTTACTATATCCTCAGGTCCTCGTCTGTCACCTCTCCGGAGCAGACTATGTTCGTCGGCCCGGTCAGGTAAATGTCCCGCACTGTGCCGTCGTCCTGCGTGAGCGTGACATTGAGCACCCCGCCGGGGGAATGGAGCGTTACGCCCTTTCCCGATACCTGACCCAGCAGCGTGAGCGCCGCGACAGAGGAGCCGCAGCCCGTACCGCAGGCAAGTGTGAAGTCCTCGACTCCGCGCTCAAAGGTCTTTATCCTGAGCACGTCGCGCCCCGTGAGTTCAATGAAGTTTACGTTTGCGCCCTTAGGAAAAGCGGGGGAGGAGCGCAGCGCGCGCCCAAGCTCCCGCAGTTCGTTTTCATCCATTTTGTCAAAGCCGTCAAGCTGCACCACCGCGTGCGGCAGACCGGGGCAGCCAAGCTCTATGTAGCAGCAGTCGTATTCTGTCCCATCCACCGTGACGCTCCTGTGCAGGTCGATGACGGACGGGTCGTTCAGCCGTATGCGGTAGCGGCGGCAGTCGATGCGTTCGCCCGTCACGAGCCCCGCCGTTGTCTCAACGTGCTGCGTTTCACCCGCAAGGCCGTTTTCGTATCCCCAGCGGCAGATGCACCGCGCCCCGTTTCCGCACATTTCGCCGAGACTGCCGTCGGAATTGAAGAACAGCATCCCGTAGTCACCGCCGTTCTTTGCCGGTACCACGGCCATCAGCCCGTCCGCACCTATCGAGGTGTGAAAGGCGCACAGCTGCTTTGCCAGTGCTCCGAACTGCTCCTCGGGGATATGCTCTTCTATGTTGTTGATTATAATGAAGTCGTTCCCGGCTCCGTGCATTTTTGTGAATCTCATGCCTGCCTCCGGCGTATAGAATTTATACCGCTATTATATTCGCCCGCTTCGACTATTTCAATTGTTGAAATGAGAATACTGATGTGGTAAAATATTAACATGAATAATTATTGTATTATTATGGAGGTCTGTTATGACTCTTGAGACCGTACCTGCCCTGAGCATTGCCGGCATGGCCGTTGCTCTGCTCGTTTCCTTTGCGCTGCCCATAGCTCTGTTTATCTATTCAAAGAAGAAGCTGCATGCTAAGACTGCGGTGTTCTTCATCGGCTGCGGTGTTTTCGTCGTCATGGTCGTCCTGCTTGAGAGCCTTGCACATAATCTCATCCTAGGCTCCACCGGCAGCGCAATCACCGGCAATCCCTTGCTTTTTGCGCTCTACGGCGGCCTGATGGCGGCGCTCTTTGAGGAGACCGGGCGCTATGTCGCCATGCGCTTTTTCGTAAAGCCGCTGGATTTTAACAATGCCTTCATGTACGGCGTCGGTCACGGCGGGATCGAAGCAATGCTCCTCATCGGCCTTTCCATGCTCAGCAACATCGTCAGCTCCGTCATGATAAATTCCGGCGCCATGGCGGCGAGCCTTTCCGCACTGGATGCGGATACCGCCGCCAAGACAGCGGCGTCCCTCTCCGCGCTGTGGCAGACGCCGAGCGCATACTATTTCCTCAGCGGCTTAGAGCGCGTTATCGCAATTGCGCTGCACATCAGCCTTTCACTGCTCGTGTTCCGCGCTGTGAGGTACGGGGAGAAGAAATACCTTCTGCTTGCATATTTTCTCCACTTCCTTGTTGACGCTGTGACGGTGCTTATAAACGCGTACCTCCCCCTGTGGACGGTCGAGCTCGTCACCGCCGCGCTGACTGCCGGCACGGCGTATCTTGCAAAGCGCGCCTGCAAAAATGGAGCTGCGCCAATAACGGGAGAAGCATAATATTATGACAAAAAGAATTATAAATTTCATTCTATGCGCCATTCTTGTGCTGACGTTCTGTGCCTGCGGAGACGTGAGCAGCGCCGCGACGCATGATGTAGAGTCCGAGCTATATACTCAAAGCGATATCAGCTCTGCGATAAACGTTACAAAGCGTCAGTTCCGCCGTTACTGGGACGGCTGCACCCTGACCGAGATATACTATGCCGGCGACGAGGTTTCAGAAAGCCATCAGGAGTGGGCGGACAGAAACGGACTAGACGAGGTCATTGTCCTGATCTCGTCCTTCGATGTCGACTCCACGGGCGGTGACGGGTCACTGAATCCGGACAGCACCTATAAGAACTGGATGTGGATCCTAGGCAGGTCAAAAGACGGTCAATGGCAGCCGCTTGACCATGGATATTAATAAAGGTTCTGACCAAAAAGTTGGGGTAATTTGAACAGCTCGGCAAAGCGGCTGGAGGCAGTGTAGCCGATCATCTGCGCGATCTGCCCCATGGTGAAGTCAGTGTTTATGAGCAGGTGCTCCGCCTGACTCATTCGCCGTCCCTGAATGTACTGCGTGATGCTGCACCCGAACTGCCGCTTGAAGCAGCCCTTGAGCTTTGTCTCGCTCATGCAGGCGATGCTCGCAAGGCGCTCGAGCGGGATATCAAAGGCGTAGTGGTCGGCGATATAGCTGACCACGTTTTGCAGCCCGTCCGCGTCTGCTGCCGACAGAGGGCGCTCCCGTCTCTGGCTCTGCCGCTTCCATGCGTCCACCACCAGAGCGATAGCCTCCGTGACCTTGGCTTATCAGAAGCAGCCTGTTTTGCAGGGAGTCTCTTTGCAGGCCGCGCCCGGTGGCGTCATTGCCCTCGTCGGCCACAACGGCGCGGGGAAAACGACTTTCTCCCGCGCGCTCTGCGGACTGCATAAGGAGATGTCCGGTTCGTATCTTTGGGATGGAAAATCGCAAATGTGTTGAGAGCAACATTTGTTTTGACCGCTCCTTTTTTCTTGTACTTGCGGAGCAGTTGTGGTATCTTATTAGAGATATTTATTTCTCTTTTTGAAAGGAAGAATCATCCTTGAAGATCGTTGTTTTAGGCGGTGGGATAAGCACTGAGCGCGAGGTCGCGCTCGTCACGAGCACCTCCGTGTGCAAAGCCCTGCGCAGCCTCGGCCATAAGGCTGTATTCGT
>CAKTPC010000028.1 GCA_934590505.1 uncultured Oscillospiraceae bacterium | reverse complement strand
CTGCGGGAACCTTATCGAGACGGTGCGCAATGTCGGCTACCGTCTGGAGGCAGAGAAATGACGAAAAGAATTTTCAGAGCGATAACGCTTGTCGCCGCGGCAGTCCTGATGGCAAGCTTCATAGTCACGCTGGGCGTACTGAGTGAATACTTCGGCAGTGTGCAGAAGGAGCTTCTGCATGATGAGCTGGGGCTCGCGGCCGCTGCGGTGGAGACCGACGGCACGGAATACCTCGAGCGGGCAAAGTCGTCAAACTACCGCCTTACGTGGATAGACTCCGATGGCACGGTCATACACGATTCGCAGGCGGACGCTTCGTCAATGGAAAACCACCTCGGTCGCGAGGAGGTAGACGGCGCGCTCAGAACCGGCGTAGGGGAGAGCACGCGATATTCCTCGACGCTGCTGGAAAAGACTACATATTACGCCAAGCGCTTGTCTGACGGCACAGTGCTGCGCATTTCGGCGAGCCGCCACACAGCGGTCGTGCTCGCGCTTGGCATGATCCAGCCGATGCTCGTCGTACTGGCCGCGGCGATCATAATCGCGCTGCTGCTTGCAAAGCGCGTGTCGGCGCGGATAGTAGATCCGCTCAATGAGCTTGACCTTGAGCACCCGCTGGATAACGACGCTTACGAAGAACTCTCGCCGCTCCTCGGGCGTATAAACCGGCAGCATACGGAGATCGACCGGCAGCTTAAGGAGCTGCGGCGGAGGACGGATGAGTTCGCGCAGATCACCGGCAGCATGCGCGAGGGCCTTGTGCTGCTCGATGAGCGCGGCTATATCCTGAGCATAAACGCCGCGGCGAAAGAGATCTTCGGCGCGGACGACGGCAGCACGGGGCAGGACTTTTTGACGATAGACCGCAGCAGCGCCATGAGCGGCGCGGTGCAGACGGCCATGCGCGACGGCCACGCGGAGATACGTTCCGAGCGCACGGGCAGAAATTACCGTTTTGACCTCACGCGCATCGAGTCCGGCGGCAGGAGCATCGGCACGGTCATCCTTGCCTTTGACGTGACCGAGCAGGAGCAGGCCGAGCGTATGCGCCGCGAGTTCACCGCCAACGTTTCGCATGAGCTCAAGACCCCGCTGCAGGGGATCATCGGCAGCGCGGAGCTTATTGAAAATGGCCTTGTGAAGCCGGAGGACATGCCCCGCTTTGTCGGGCACATCCACAGCGAGGCGAGCCGACTTATGGCACTGATAAGCGATATCATCAGGCTATCCCAGCTCGACGAGGGCGAGGAGATGCCGCGCGAGAGCGTTGATCTCTATGCCGAGGCCGAGGAGGCCGCGGAGAACCTGCGCACGGCGGCGGAGGAAAAGGGCGTGAAGCTCAGCCTCACCGGCGAAGGCGCGGAGATATCCGGTGTGCGTCGTCTGGTGTATGAGATAATATATAACCTCTGCGACAACGGCATAAAGTATAACCGCTCCGGCGGCAGCGTCGAGGTGTGCGTCACGCAGAGCGAGAGCGAAGCTGCCGTCACCGTTGCGGATACGGGCATCGGCATTGCGCCTGAGGATCAGGCGCGTGTGTTCGAGCGCTTCTACCGCGCGGACAAGAGCCGCTCCAAGGAATCGGGCGGCACGGGACTGGGGCTGTCGATAGTGAAGCACGCCGTGCAGTACCACCACGGCAGCATAGACCTCAGGAGCACCCCCGGCGAGGGCACGACAGTAAAGGTGACGTTCCCGAAGTGATCCCAAAAGCCTCGCAGATTTTAGAGCCAAAGAACCTGTGGTTCTTTGGCTCTAAAAATTTTACAAATATTTGACTTTTGTATTCCGCATGGGAATGCTATTATAGTGGCGTGATAATAAGAATGAAGGAGAGTCAGTTATGGAAGAACTGAGAAACAAAAAGGGCTTTATATGCGATATGGACGGCGTGATCTATCACGGCAACCGTCTGCTGCCGGGCGTCAAGGAATTTGTCGACTGGCTTTATAAAGAGGATAAGCACTTCCTTTTCCTCACCAATTCATCCGAACGCACGCCGAAGGAGCTTCAGCAGAAGCTCGGACGCATGGGGCTGGACGTTGACGAGAAGCATTTCTACACCAGTGCTCAGGCGACCGCGCGCTTTATCCGTCGTCAGGCGCCCGGGTGCAGCGCCTATGTCATAGGCGGCCCCGGCATAATGTTTGCCCTGCACGATGAAGGCATTACCATGAACGATATCGATCCCGACTATGTTGTTATAGGCGAGGGCAATACCTATAACTATGAGAATATACTCAAGGCCGTGCAGCTCGTGAACAAGGGCGCAAAGCTCATCGGCACGAACAGCGACCTCACCGGCCCCTCGGAGGAGGGGATCATCCCCGCCTGCCGCGCGATGATAGCCCCAATCGAAATGGCCACCGGCGTCAGCGCGTATTTCATAGGCAAGCCGAACCCCCTCATGATGCGTACCGGCCTGCGTATCCTCGGCGTGCACTCAGAGGAGGCTGCCATGATCGGGGACAGGATGGATACTGATATGGTCGCCGGTATCGAGACCGGTCTTGATACGGTGCTCGTGCTCTCGGGCGTGACCGCGCGCGAGGATATAAAGAAGTTCCCGTACCGGCCGCGGCTCGTCCTCAACGGCGTCGGCGATATCCCCGGCGCGGTTTCGGACGAAGATTAAAATAAGAAAACTATTACCGCCGTCTCAACTGAGACGGCGGTAATGTTATACCTGTGAACTAAAATGTGTTGACCCGCACGGACTGAAATGGTATTATAAGCTGTGTACGTGAACCCAAGTATACGCGCGCACATGGAGGAACTCTATGAAAAACCGTGCTGCAAGAATCGTGATAGCAATAATATTCCTCGCTGGATTTATGTTCTATACCTACAGGCAGGAGGGCATCCATTCCCACAGCGTGGATGTCGAATCCTGGGGCCCTGCCGGCGGACTCAAACCGGAGGGCTATACCTCGGACGGCACTGTCGAGGACGCTGCCGCATCCGACCCGACACCGGAGCCGACGCCCGAAGCGACGCCGGAACCTGCCGTTGATCCGAACTCGCCCGAAGGCAGAGCCGCGGCGCTTGGACTCCCCGCCCCGCCGGATATCGATATCAGCAGCTGGGAGTTTATGCTTGTAAACGGCGATAATTCCATAGATCAGTATGAGCCTGCGCAGCTTGCCTACCTGAACATGACGGCCGACGAGACGGATATACAGACCGACTATAACCCCAACCGCTGCGCGGTGGATGAGCGCATCGCCCAGCCGCTGCTCGACATGGCGCTCGGCTGCAAGGATGCGGGGCTGCCCGTGTATCTCTCCTCAGGCTACCGCAGCTATTCCGAGCAGGCCGCGAACTTCACGCGCGTGTGCAACAATAACGGCGTGAGCGACGGTAAGGATTCAAACGGGCATTACATCACTATGCCCGCCGGGTGCAGCGAGCACCAGTCCGGGCTTGCCTGCGATATAACCGATGTCTACCATGAGATCAAAAACTCCGAGATCGAGAATACCGATACCTATAAGTGGCTGCTTGAGCACTGCGCGGAGTACGGCTTTATCCACCGCTTCCCCTCCGGCAAGGAGGATGTGACCGGCGTCATGTATGAGCCGTTCCATTTCCGCCATGTCGGCACCGAGGCTGCACAGTATATCGAGCAGAACGGTCTCTGCTTTGAGGAGTTTGTAGCGCTCTATACTGATTGACCCGGCAGCTCGCCGCTGCGCGGCATCCCATAGCTGAATACTGAAAATTTTCAAAAAGCAAACACCGCCGACACTCCAGTGAGTGTCGGCGGTGTTTGCTTTGGACTCGCGGCATGCCGCAGTGCTGTTTTTGTGCTCGTTATATGCCTGCGCCAAGCGGAGAGGTTTCCTCTCAGATGAACACGTATTTCTTCAGCCGGTCAAAGGCCTCGATGAGTCGTGACTTCGGCAGAGCGAGATTCATGCGGATGGACTTGGGGTAGATAAAGTCCTCGCCGTTCTGCCATATAACGCCGCAGCGCACACCGCGGTGCTGGAGCTCCGTTATGCTTATGCCATGCTCGGCGCAGTAGCCCGCGCAGTCGAGGAAGAGCATGTACGTCCCCTGCGGCCGCTGGCAGCGCACGCCCTTGAAGTTCGCGTTTATGAAATTGCAGGCGTATTCAAGGTTCTCGTCAATGACATGGCACATCTCGTCCGCCCACGCCATGCCATCCGGGCTGAAAGCGCCGATAAGCGCGTGCATGGACAGGACGTTGCACTCGTTGTAGTGGCTCATCTCGCCGCGGCGGACGACGCGGTCGCGCAGGTATTTGTTGTAGATGATATGGTAGGAGCCGACAAGCCCGGCCAGAGAGAAGGTCTTGCTCGGCGCGTAGAAGGCGATGACGCGGTTCCTTGCGTCATCGGAGACGGATTGCGTCGGGATATGCTTGTACCCGGGCATGATGATGTCCGACCATATCTCGTCGGAGATGACGATGCAGTCGTTCGCGGCGTAGACCTCCATCGCCTTTTCAATCTCCCAGCGCTCCCATACTCTGCCGCAGGGGTTGTGCGGCGAACAGAAGATAGCAAAGTGGATGTTGTTTTCCTTTATCTTCCGATCCATGTCCTCATAGTCCATGCGCCAGATGCCCTGCTCGTCGCGCTTGAGCTCGCTGTGGACTATGACGCGCCCGGTGTCGTCCATTGTGTGCGTGAAGCCGACGTAGGTGGGGGAGTGGATGAGTATTTTGTCCCCGGGTGAGGTGAAGCTCTGCACCGCCGAGCTTACGCCGCCGAGCACGCCGTTTTCGTAGCCGATGTGCTCCGGGCGCAGCCCCTCGACGCCGTTGCGCGTGCGCTGCCAGTTTATGATGCTGTCAAAGTATTCGTCCGGCAGGGCAAAGTAGCCGAAGTTCGGCATCTCCATGCGCTTGAGTATCGCTTCCGTAGCCGGGGGTGCGGCGACAAAGCTCATGTCTGCGATCCACATCGGGATCGTGTCAAAGCCTTCGTCGGGCTTCACACCGTCGAATGGTATCTTGTCAAAGGCCAGGGAGTCTTTTCCGTGCCTGTCGAGCACTGTTGTAAAATCGTATTTCATCAGTAAGCCTCGCTTTCTCTGTGTTGCTTATCTGCCGTCCGTTTTGCGGCAGCTGAAGAGTATTATCTGCCGCTCCTTTGCAATCTCGCGCAGGAGCGCCATTGCCTGTTCGAGCCGCGTCTCGTCAAGGTTCACGAGCGCGTCGTCTATTATCAGCGGGCAGGCCTCACCCTCGGGCAGCGCAAGCTCGCACACCGCAAGGCGCACTGCCAGATACATTATGTCCAGCGTGCCCGCACTCAGGTATTCCGCGTCGCGTGCCACAACGTCGTCCTTCGTGCGCGCCTTCGCTGTGAAGTCCCGGTTTATGAGCACGTCGGAATAGCGCCCGCCGGTCACGGCGGACATGTAGCCCGCGGCAACGCGCCCGAGCTCCGGAGAGAATCGGCTCTGTATCTCGGTGTCCGCCTCGCGCAGCGTGTCGATGGCGAGGTTTATCGCGTCGTACTCGTCGCAGATGAGCTCGTACTCCTCCTTCATGCAGCTCAGGCTGCTGGAGAGGACGAGCGGGTCGCCCATTGCGGCAAGGCGGCCGTTTATCCCGGCGATCTGCTGGCTCAGCCGTTCAGCCTCGCCGCGCGCTGCGGTCAGCTCGCGTCCGAGCCGTGCGGCCTCGGAGTCGCCGGAAGCGAAGTCGAGCTCGCCCAGCGCCGACTCTTCGAGCCCTCTCTGCACATTGCGCGCGTTTTCGTAAGCGCGGCGCGTGTGCAGCTCCCGCTGCTCCGCGTCCTTCGCGCTTGCCCAAAGCTGTTTGTAGTCATCAAGCGCCGCCGTTATTTCTCCGCCTGACCGCGCTTGGTACTTCCTTAATAGCGCCGCCTGCCGTTCAAGTGCCGCTGCCGCTGCGCTGCGCTCCTTGCCGTAGCGCAGAAGCATTACTATCGCGCCGACACAGAACACCGCCGCCGCGATCATGAACGCGAGCATGTCAAGGCTTGTGTACAGTGCCGCCGCTGCGACTGCCAGCACCATCAGCACTATGCCCCACATGGGCTTCGGTTTCTTTGCCGCCGCTGCGCGGAGTTCTGCAAGTTCGTCAAGGTCGGCCTGAACCTCCGCGCCGAGCTCTCCCGGCTCGCGGCTGCCGAAGGGGCTTGCGCTCAGCTCCTCGCGCCGGTTCGAGAGCAGAGTCATTGCCTCGTCGTGCTCCTCGCTGCTGCGCTGAAGCTCTGCGCGCCCGGCGTTCAGCCGGTCGAGCGCCTCTCGGCGCTGGCGGCGGCGCGCGTCCGTGACCTCCTGCTCAAGCGCAGTGCAGCGCGCTTTTGTATCCTCAAGCTGCTTTTCGAGTGACTCAACGTCCTCAATAGAGCCGCCCATGTCGTCGAGACGGCGCTGGGTGTCGTCCATCTTCGCTTCAAGCTCCGGCAGCATGCCCTTGCGGTTGTAGCGCCGCTTGCGCTGCCATGCGCGCAGCCGCTCGTCCGCCTCACTGAACGAACCGGATTCCTCGCCGGTGGAGACTATCGCATTTATCCGCTTCTCAAGCTCCGGACTTCCCGAGACGGCGACCGTCCCCTGCGCGATGAACGCGCTGCGGCGGAACACGTCCCGCGATACGCCTGTCAGCATTTCCCCGGCGTTGCTGCTGTTGAGCTCCTTCACCGGAACATTGCTGCCGGTGTACACCGCGGAAAAATCCTTCATCGGCGCGCTCTTTGTGCGCGTCCTGCGCGTGATGGTGATATCGCGCCGGTCGGCGGTCAGCTCCATGCTGCCCTCCATCGGCGCTCCGGACCACGGGGCGTAGCGCAGCTTATCGGGCAGGTAGCCCGCGCGGGCGCGCTCCGAGGAATCCACACCGTAGAGCATCGCCATGATGAATGCACACCATGTGGATTTGCCGCTTTCGTTCGGCGCGTATATGACGTTCAGCCCGTCGTGCAGGCTCAGCGTTTCGTTTTCCAGCTTACCGAAGGACGCCGTCAGCTTATTGATCTTCATGCTTTGCGACCTCCTCCATGTTGTCGAGCGCGGCGAGCCCCCAGCGGGCGGCCTGCTCTATGCGGCGGCACTGCTCATCGTCGTGTGCCGTGTCGTATTTTGCCCAGAGTTTCTTGAGAAACAGCCCGCGCAGCGTATCGTCTCCCGCACACTCCCATACGCTGCGGCGCAGATGCGTCTCGTCGCGCAGCTGGAGCTCGAAGAACAGCTCCTCAAGGTTATAGTGCAGGCGGCTCAGGTCGGGGCTCGTGTCCGATTCGCCCGTGAGGATGATGCGGTAGACATCCTTCACCGTCTCATCGGGCAGCGAGGTGTGTATCGCGAGCAGCGGGTCGGTGCCAGTGACATCGATCTTCAATATCTCGTACCGGCGGCTTGCGATGCATACGGGCTCTATGCTGCATTCGCCGTCACCGAGTGTGACGAGGCTCACGGTCTTTTCCCCTGTCTCGTCAAAGCCGCGGCCTTCCGGGCAGCCCGGCCATGAGTACCATGTGTCCCCAGCCCTTTTGAGTCCGCTCGCCTTATGGACGTGCCCAAGCGCGGCATAGTCCATGCCACTGGTTCTGAGCTCGTCCTCGCTTATGGGGGCGTAGACCGAGTCCTTTGCGCCCATGTCGCCGTGGATGCATAGGATGTTCAGCAGGCCATCCTTGTGCTCTGCGCGGAAGCCGCGCAGCATCGCACCGCTGCGTTTATCCGTGAACGCCGCGCCGAACACGCGCACGCCGAGCTCCGGCAGCGTGACCGATTCAATGTCCCCCGAAGTGAACACGTGCACATTTTCAGGGAGTTTGAGGCGCGCATAGACAGATTTCGGCGAATAGAAATCGTGGTTGCCGGGGGAGATGAATACCGGAGCTGCGATCTGGCTCAGCGAGCGGCAGAGCTCCTCGCCGGTTTCGTAATATGTATTTTCACTGTCGAGCAGGTCGCCAGCGAGCAGAACAAGCTGCACGCTCTCGCGGCGTGTAAGCTCGGCGATCCGCGACAGCAGCGTGCGCTGCTCTCCGCGGCGTATGGCAGCCTTGCCTGCCGGGAGCCCCTCGAATGGGGAGTCCAGATGCAGGTCGGCAGCATGGAGGATCTTTATCTTGCTCATGTCAGTCTTATCCCTTCGGCGCTCAGACACCTGCCCGTCTCCGGGTCTATCTCGAATATGCAGCCCTCAAGCTTTACCGGTCCCTTCGCGGCCTCGTAGCGCCGCGGCGGGTCGCCCATGAACTTGCCGATGCTCTGCTCCGGGTCGATGCCGAGCACGGAGTGTACTGCCCCCGTCATGCCGAGGTCGGTGATGTAACCCGTGCCCTTCGGCAGCACACAAGCGTCCGATGTCTGCACATGGGTATGCGTACCCCAGACCGCAGAGGCGCGGCCGTCGAGCATATAGCCCATCGCGCGCTTCTCGCTCGTGCCCTCGGCGTGGAAGTCCACAAGGATGATCTTCTCCTTTATCTCGGCCATGTACCCGTCGGCGATGACAAAGGGGTTGTCGGTGTTGCTGTCGAGCGTGAAGCGCCCCATCAGATTCAGCACGCAGACGTCCCCGAAGGGCGTGGAGTATACGTTGATGCCGCGCCCAGGGCACTGCGGACCGAAGTTTGCCGGGCGGAGGATCTTGCGCCGCTCGTCAAGATATGGCTGTAGCTCCGTGCGTGTCCATGTGTGGTTGCCGAGCGTGATAACGTCCGCACCGGCGCGGAGGATCGCGTCGGCCTGCCGCGGCGTGATGCCGACGACGTTTGCGTTTTCACCGTTAACGACGGCAAAGGCGATGTTTTGTTCCTTTTTGTATTCCTTCAGGCGCTTTTCCAAAAAATCCAGACCCGGCTGGCCACACACGTCGCCGACCGCCAGTATTCTTACGCTCATATATATCCCTCCGATTTGACTGAGAGTTGTTTCATGCTTTTATTCTACCACAATTTGCCTCGATGTATCAACGCATTTTACGCACATAATATAGATACCTGATTATGGAGGTGTAAAAAATGAATAAAAGAAATTTCTATGTCGGTATGGGTATGGGGCTGATCGTCGGCAGTGCGGCCATGATCGCGATGCGTCCCAAGAAGCACCCGATGAAGAGCGCAGTAGGCCGCACGCTCAAGGCCGTCGGCGACATTGCCGATTCCGTGTGCGATTCCATGGGCTGGTAAGAGCACGCAGCGGAACGCCGCCAGACAAAAATTCCCCAAGAAAATTAAAAAAGGTATTGCATTATTTTTCCGACTGTGCTAATATAAACAGGCTCTCGGGTGAGAGCAAGAGTTTGCGCCGTTAGCTCAGCTGGATAGAGCGTCTGGCTACGGACCAGAAGGTCAGGGGTTCGAATCCCTTACGGCGTGCCAAAACTCCTCAAAATCGTCTGATTTCGAGGAGTTTTATTTTTCATAAGTTGCCGTTTCCGGATGCTGCTTTATCCCGACCCAAACGCTGACCCCAACAGGAGCGGATAGCGGAAAGGTCTATACCGCACGGGATAGGATACAGCCTATCGTTTGGGCTGCTTTCATCTGCGCGTCGGTAGTCACGTGGGCGTAGGTGTCCAGCGTGAAGCCTGCGGAGTAGTGACCCAGCATGGAGGACACCGTTTTCACGTCCACGCCGTTCTGAAGCGCCATCGTTGCGAAAGTGTGGCGCATGTCATGGAAACGGATGCGGGGCAGCCCTGCTCGTTTTAGGACTCTTTGTAACATGTGCAGGACGCTGTCTGGGGACATGGGACCTCCGGACGGCGATGGGAATACCCATTCGCTGCCGCCCACCTTGCACTTTTGCATTTTCAGTACGCTTATTGCGTCCGCCGACAGCGGCAGAGCGCGGTAGGCGTTTTTCGTTTTCAGCGGTGCTTCAACTACCTTGCCATTTTGTCTAGAGATGGCTCGCTGAATTTTCAGCACACTACGGTCGAAATCCACGTCCCGCCACTTCAGCCCCAGCAGTTCACCTCGGCGTAGTCCGGTGGCAAGGTCGAGGTAGTAGAGCTCGTACACGCCACTGTCTTTGGCTTCTTGGAAGAAGGCACTGAGTTGGTCAGCGGTCAACGTTTTCATCTCTCTGTGTTCAACCTTTGGCAGTGCACAGCCCTGTGTCGGATTCTTGTTTACCAGCTTCTGCTCGATAGCGAGGTTGTATGCCGAGCCGATCATCTGATGGATATTCCGCACGGTCTTCGGTGCCAGTCCTTTCGGCTTCTTTTTCGCTTCGATGCGGTCTACCCGCCCGCCATCCAGCAAGTGCTTGTAAAATCGTTGTAAGTCCAGAGAGGTCAATTCCGCCAACGGAATGCTGCCAATCTGCGGCTTGATGTGGTTCTTGAGGAAGCCTTGCGAGGTCTTGAACGTGGATGGACGCAGCTTCACCTTGGCGTAGTTCTCCAGCCACACTTCCAGCCAACTCCCCACGGTGTAGGTCTTGGCTCTGCCGTAGTCGATGCCTGTATTTTCCTCGATGGCTTTCTTCAGTTTTTCCTTGACTTCTGCCTGCGTCTTGCTGAGGACACTCTTGATGATGGCTTTTCCGGTTTCTGGATCGTGACCGACGGTGTAGCGTCCCTCCCAGCGCCCGTCTTTACGTTTTCGGATATTGCCTTCGCCGTTTGCTCGTCGTTTTGACATGGTATCAACTCCTTTCGCCAATGAACAATACCGTAACCAAGAGGGAAAAGCTACCATGAAACCGAACTGTTATCAGAAAATTATCATTTGCGTTTGGAGCCGCGCCGCCTTTTTCATTGTTTATTGCGGCGCAATTCTTGCACCGCCGAGGGAGGCTCTATTTGGTTACAGCAGTGCAATTTCGGAACGGCGGAGAAGCGCTTTTCAGTAGATACAGCAGCGTAGATATGTGCGCTTTGTGCTGAAAATTGCTCTTACTTGGAAAGAAATTTCTTGAGTGGTTGAAAACATCGAATTTTTCAACCGTCTGCGGAACGGCAACCTTGAAAAGGCTGCTATCCCTAGCATTTGCCGTCCCTCACGGTCACCCCTGACTGCGAAAATCTCCTTCAAGGTGCACATAAGACTGCGGCCTCAAAACCTTGAAAAGCCCCGCATTGCGGGGCTTTGTGGGCGGAAGGAGGTCGCTTGCGACCACCTTCCTTTATCATAGTGCTAAAATCGAACGGCTATAAACATCCGGAAATCAGGCTTAAAAAGTTCGATTTTTCACTTAAAACCATTTCTATGAATCTCATCAAAAAGCTACCGTGAAAAACACTCTGAAAACCGTTGCACATCTCGTTTATTACTTTGCCCGCAAATGCCTCACGTTCGCTTTTACTCACGAAAGCGGGTACACACTCGAATCTCAGAGAAAAAACGCACACGGCGGCTTACACGCCGAAACACGGGGCTTTACTCTTGCCGCTGAGTGGAGCGTTTAACTCCACGACAGAGGAAAGCCGGAGAAAACGGATGCACGCCTACGGCGTGTGTACGCTTCCTCCGGCACCGCGGCCCCGCTGGACTGCGCAGCTCTGTCGGCAAATTCAGTTGCAAACGCTTTTGCGTTATGGTATGCTAAATTCAGCAAATTCGAATTTGAATTTATGGAGGTTAAAACATGTGGTTAGTAATGGGTGCTGGCGCAATTGTTTTTGCAATCCTAAATTTAGCATGGGCGGCTAAACAGAAAAAATCAAAATGGTTTGGCTTCTTAAGCTTATCGTTGACAGCATTAACTGCATGCTCATTTTATTCGGATGCTGCTATGCAAGTTGTCAATGAAGATTGGGGCGGCCTTATGGATGTATTGCCTTCTATGAGCAAAATGTTATGGATTTGTGTCATCATATCTATTGTGGTAAATTCTATCACGCTTTTGGGAGATAACAAGTAAGTCAATTCCAGTTTGTAATTATAAAATTCTTTTTTGACCCACTTTTGACCCAGAATAGGATTGGAGCTGGTAGGACTGGATGGAGACAACGGAAAGTTTGCCGAGCGAACAGTGGTAAAAAGCACCAATTGGAGCCAAAACGGTTCCAATTTGCCCTTGAGACAACCTACGGACCAGAAGGTCAGGGGTTCGAATCCCTTACGGCGTGCCAGTAATCCGGATACCGAATGGTATCCGGATTACTTTTTTAAATCGGGATTCGAACAGGAGCGGCAGTGAATGACGTGCCGGGAGAAAAGCACCGAGCCTTCCTCTGCCCCCGGCAGCGGCACGGTGCTTTTCCAAGTATTCTTTCTTGCCGGGGGACGGGGTTTGTAGTATTATGGTACTATGGATACCGAGACAAGAAAAAGACGCGGGATCGCCGCGTTGTACCGGCTCTGTCCGGCGGCACACATCGTTGCCCTGATAAGCGCACTCATCATTGCGCTGCACCTGCTGCTGCGGGGTAATTACGCGCTGATGCAGTCCATGTCGCAGAAGGCCATACGCCCGCTGCACCGGGTCATGGCGACCTTCGCGGCAAAGTTCGAGTTCTCGCTGGCGGAACTGCTGATAGGCATATTTGCCGTGAGTATAGCGGGGTACATATTTGTAACGCTCGTGCTGCTGATCGTGCGCCCGGGGCGGCTGCAAAGGCTCTATACGCTGGTGCTGCGGCTGCTTTCGGCGGGGCTTGCGATATACGCGCTGTTCTGCCTGCTGTGGGGCACTTACTACTACGGCGACAGCTTCCTCGACGCAAGCGGGCTTGAGAGCGGGGAGATCTCCGCTGAGCAGCTGGAGACGGTGACGGTATATTTTGCTGACCTGCTCAACAAATATGGGCGCGAGGTGGAGCGTGACGAAAACGGGCAGTATGCCGCTGACCGCACAGCGCTGCTGGCGCGCTCGGACGAGGTCTTTAAGGCCGCCGAGGAGGAGTTTCCCTGCCTTGAGGGACCGGATATACGCGCAAAGGGCGTGCACTTCTCGCGTGTAATGAGCTATCTGGATTTCACGGGCTTTTTCTTCCCGTTCACGGCGGAGGCAAACGTCAACACGGACTTTCCCGGCGCGCTCTTCGCCTCAACGATCGCACATGAGCTGTCGCACCAGCGCGGTGTTGCGCGCGAACAGGAGGCAAACTTCACCGCGGTGCTGGCCTGCCTTGAATACGGCGACGCCGACTACTGCTACTCGGCCTGCCTGCTCGCATATACACACCTTGGCAACGCCCTTTACAGCGCCGATCCCGGAGCGTGGCAGGAGGTCTACCGCGGCCTGAGTGATGGCGTGCTTGCCGACCTCGCGGCGAGCCGCGAATACTGGGCGCAGTTCGAGACGCCTGTGCAGAGCGTTTCAAACACCGTGTACGAGGGCTTCCTGCAAAGCTATGACCAGAAGCTCGGCATGAGGAGCTACGGCGCCTGCGTCGACCTGCTGGTGAACTACTATTACAACACGGCGCTTGCACACTTCGGCCTCGTGTGACGGATGGGCCTCGCCGGGCATTATCCTGTACCCTGCTGCGCTTCAATAGGGCGCATTCAAAACAACAAAGCGACGGTCATTTTTTGACCGTCGCTTTACTGCGTTTGGTGTCGCTTTGGTATACCGCCGTTTTCTTATTTTATCGCGTGCTTTCGCCGCAGGCTGAGATTGTCGGCGATCATCGCGATGAACTCCGAGTTTGTGGGCTTGCCCTTTATGTTGGAAACCGTGTAGCCGAAGAACTTCTGGAGAGTCTCGATATCTCCGCGATCCCACGCGACCTCTATGGCATGGCGTATCGCACGTTCGACGCGTGAGGGAGTGGTGTTGTAGCGCTTCGCGACCTCCGGGTAGAGCACCTTGGTCACGGCGTTTATCATGTCCATATCCTTGATGGTGAGAATGATCGCCTCGCGCAGATACTGATAGCCCTTTATATGCGCGGGTACGCCTATCTCATGGATTATATCCGTGACGACAGCCTCAAGCTGAGCGTCGTCGCGTGCGGCCACGGACGATTCGCGGCAGTCTATTCCCGCTGCGGGCATGGAATAACTCTCCCGTCCGGCAAGCTGCCTGATCCTCGTCAGCAGAGCCGGCACGTCGCAGGGCTTCGGCATGAAATAATCAACGCCGTAGTTGGTACAGTCACTGATCACCTTGCTGTTGACAAAGCCCGACAGCACGATCGTGCGGCACTTTGCGCCTGTTTCCGGCAGGCGGCGCAGTACCTCAAGCCCGTCGAGTTTTGGCAGCACCAGGTCGAGCAGAAGGATATCGGGCTTCTCCTCAGATAGTAGCGCCAGCGTTTCCGTGCCGTCTGATGCCGTGCCCACGATCTCCATATCGCCCTCTTGGGCGATAAGCTCCGTGAGCTGTCTGCAAAAATCCTTGTTCGAGTCTGCTGCGAGAATGCGAGTTCTGGTTTCCATAATTTTATCCTCCCGTTATGCGATATGCGGAGCAATTCAGTACTTCTGAATGTAGGTTCCACCGTCATGTCGCATTAAATTTACCATAGTTAACACTTTTGCGACAACAGAATTTTGTCGAACAACCAAGAATATTTGTTGACATAATATTGCATATTGGTATGTATTTCAAGTAATTTCGACAATTTGGTATGATGTTTTTTAGAAAACGCGTCGAAACTTGTCGAATTACCATATTATTCCAGAAACTCATGTGAAAAGGCCTCGCTGCAGTATATACCGCAGCGAGGCTTGAAGCTTTAACCGAGTAAAAAGCCTCGCAGAGTTTTTGCAAAAGAACCCGCGGTTCTTTGACAAGCGATTTTACATCATGTCCCTGTCGGCCTCGCGCCCGCAGCTGACGGTGAGGTTGCCGTTGCGGCAGCGCAGCGCGTCGATGAAGTCCTTGCTGATGTCCTTGCCGCGCAGGCGGATGTTGTAGGTCAGCTCATAGAGCGTACCCATGTTGGTGGTGCGCACGCGGACAAGCTCATGCTCCAGCGTGTACTCATCGAGCAGGTCGTCAAACAGCCCGTCATAGTCGAGGTTTTCCGGGATGGTTATCTTGAGCTGACGCTCGGCGGGACTGTTCTGTCCGAATCGGAAGCGCTCGAGCAGCAGCAGAAACAGCGAGATTATCACGAAAAACAGCCCCGCTATGGCGACATAGCCCATGCCGCAGGCAAGGCCGAGCGCGACAGAGAAGAACAGCCCCGTGATCTCCTTCGCGCTGCCGGGCACGCTGCGGAAGCGCACCAGCGCGAAGGTACCCGCGACGGCAAGCCCCGCACCGATGTTGCCGTTGACGAGCATGATTATGAGCGCGACAACGGGCGGCAGCATTGCCAGCGACAGCGTGAGCGAGCCGGTGTGATGGCCGTGCGCGGTGAAAACGAGCGCCGTAAGCACTCCGAGCGCGAGTGAGGAAAAAATGCAGATAAGAAAGCTTTGCAGGGTGATGCTTTCGGTAATGACGCTGTTAAGCAATTGTGATCACTCCATCGAAATATTTTTGTATGAGCCCGGACCTGTAGCAGTTGCCGTACTTTGAAAAGCCTGTCGGGAACACCTCAAGGCGGCTGAGCATGTCGGCCAGCCACAGCGGGGCGGCATCCGGTATTTTTATCTCCATGAGCACCTGCCCGCTGCCGAGCAGCGGAGTGCCGTGCGTACCGGCGCAGAGACTCAGCTCCTCCTCGCGCCAGCGTATGTCGCGGTCGAAGGTGAAGCGCAGCTCCGGTGCGCCGTCGGCGACGTAGGCCTCGCGGCCGCAGGCGATGAATATCTTCGGCACCGGCTCGTGCATGCGCAGGAACCAGTCTATCTCCCGGCAGACCTGACCGTCCTCCGGTGCGGGAGAGAGCCCGGAGAGCCACGCCTCGGCGCACTCCGCGGTGGTCTGCACACGGCGCTTGTAGACCGTGCCCTTGAATTTTTTCTTGAGCTCGACGAACACTTTGCCGTCGGGCGCGGGCACGCCGTAGCTGCGCACCCTGAGCTTTTCCTTGTATACAGGCGCCTCTATCGAGCGGCGGATAAGCTCGTAATCACCGCTGTCGTAATAGACGCTGCACACGGTGCTGCTGAAATACTCGTCCGGGACGAGCCGCGGCGAAAGCTCTGACCACAGCGCCTCATAGCGCTCCGGGGAGAGCAGATATTTCTTTTCGTTTCTTTTGAAGTTCAGCCTTGTGTTCTTCATTCGCCGTCGATGCTCCCGAAGTAATGGCTGCGCTCGCTGTCGCTCAACTCAAAGGTGAAGCAGATCGCGTCGATGTTCTGCTGACGCCAGTCGCCGTCGCCGACGAGCTGAATAAGCTGCTTAATGTTCCATTCCCAGTCGCCGCGGCTTTTGCCATAGCGCGAAAAATCGCGCTCGACCTCGCCGGAGATCTCCTCAGCCATGGCGTTTATCTCATTTATCACGGCCTCATTCGTGAGCTTATCGCCCATAAGCTTTGCCGCGCGGGTGAGAAAGCGATCCTTGAAGCCGGCATTTTCCATGAGCCGATACGCGAGGGAGGACACCTGAATATGGTCCAGCCCATAGCCGCTCATAAGGTTTGAGTATGTAGTGATGGGGGAGGAAAAGGTCGCGTCAAGGTCATAAAACATGAAATGCCACTTGCCGTCAGCGTCATCCGAGCGGCAGTAACGGAGATTTCCGCTCGTGAGGTCTGTGTTTGCGCAGAAGCCCTCTATCAGCAGCCAGTCGATAAGGCTGTCCATATCGACGAGTGAAGCAAGGCGTTCGTAGTTTTCGTCAAGACTCAGGTCGTTCATGCGGGCAAAGCTGACAACCTCATCGTAGAAGGCTGTGCCGTATTCGGCGGGGGCCTCAATGACCTCGACGCTGTTAGGATCGACCCCGGCGACGGCGGCATAGAGGTACTTGTTCGCCTTTTCCTTGAGCGTGTATATGCCGCTGTATTCGCCGTTTACATACAGCACGCAGAAAATGCTGCGCTGGTTGACAACGTCCATGTCCGCCTTCTCGCACAGGCTCTGGCTCAGTTCATTGCGGATGATGGCCTGTGCCTGATCCTGCCCGGCGCGCAGCAGCAGATTTGTAAACTCCGTGGCTCCCCCGCCGAAGATGTCATACTGCAGCGTCTCCTGCCCGTAAGAGCCGCGGAAGCGCAGCGACATGTTCTTCTTTGACAGAACCAAGCTCGTCTCACCGTTGAGGGAGACGCCGCAGGGCGCGGTGAAGCCTCCGCCGTCGCGGTAAAGAGAGATGCTCGCGGGCAGCTCCACGCCCTTTTCCGGACCGTTATACATCAGCGAAAACTCGGCGGCGCTATCAGAGACAAGGCTGACGACGGGCAGACTGTGCCCTTCATTGACGATATAGCTCAGCACAAGCGCGCGGCTGGGCAGAGCGCCCTCCTCGAAACAGACGGCCTTAACGACACTCGTTGAGCTGATGGTCAGAGCCTCCTTGTATTCGGGGCTGCGCTCTGTCGGCGTCGAGCCGTCGAGCGTGTAGCGGACGGTACCGGAGCCGGACAGCTCAACAGTCACGCTGTCGACCCCGTCAAAAACACCGTCGGGCGTAAGGTTCACCGGCTTTGCCGACACGCGGCGCGCGCCGTTTGTGTTTGCCTTGCCGGGGCTGGGCTGCGCAAAATAGAACCAGCCGTTTTCACCGTCCATGCGGCCGAAGCTGCACTCATAGGGGATATCGCGCAGGGCGGCGAAGTCGACGATCTCCTCGCCGCGGCTCAGATAGAGCTGCTCGCATGAGGAGTCGAGCGAGAAGGAAGCGAGGTTATTTGCGCCTGTGCCGCTCTCCGCGCCGCAGAGGATAATGAACGTCTCACCCGGGGCGAGGGTGGAGTCTGGCAGGGCATACTTGCCGAGGTCCTTCAGGCTGTCGGACAGATAATAGCCCGAGAGCGAGAGGGTGGAATCGGAAATGTTTTTAAGCTCGACCCAGTCACAGTAACCGAATGTGCCGTCGGAATAGGTCTTGGTGTTCGCGACCATGGCCTCGCTTATAACGAGCGCGTCCGCGGGAGCAAGGGTCTCCTGAAAGGCTTCATAGCCGGCAGCGCTGTTTTCAAAGCCGGGCGTCGGGTACAGGGACTGCGCCCATTCACCGCCGTTGCCGAGGGCCATGGAGACGTCGGCCTCCGTCCCGCCGCATGCACACTGCGCGGCGACACTGCCGGCAGGGGAGAGCAGATAGACCGTCTCATCCCCGGAAAGGGAGAAGTCCGTATGAAGCTCACTGGTGGTCTTGTCCTTACCGGAGGCAAAGACGAGGAGATATTCACCCGGCTCTATCGTGACGTCGGGGAAGGCCCAGCCCGGAGCGCCGGACTTGTCTGATATGCGCCAGCCGCCGAGACTGACGGCCTTACCGGAGACATTATGCAGTTCTATCCAGTCGGAGAAGTCCCCGTCCTCGTCGCGCACTACGGCGCGGTTTTTTTCCATAAGCTCGCTGATGACAATGCTGCCGTCATCGTCCGTGCGCGGCGCGGGAGTGGCTGCGGCGGGGCTTTCTGCCGCGGGCTCCTCCGTGGGAGATGCGGGTGACCTATATATGCACACGGCCGCGATGACCGCCGCCGCGACGATAAGCGCAATAATGAGGATTATCTTTCTTTCCTTGCTGCCCATTTGCTCCTCCATGGGAATAAAAAATCACTATATTATACTTCTGAAGGGGGCTCTGTGTCAATCTGAATAAAGCCACTTGCAAAGCCAGGAAATTTGGGATAGAATACACGACATGTTTATACACGCATCTGCCCATTCCGGCATAAAATTTTGAGCGGAGGAACATGACATGAAGCTTCTTGAACAGAGAATACTGACTGACGGAAAGGTGCTGCCCGGCGGGATACTCAAGGTGGACGGCTTCCTCAAT
>CAKTPC010000027.1 GCA_934590505.1 uncultured Oscillospiraceae bacterium | reverse complement strand
AACGGCGAGAACATCAGCCACGTCCCGGCACACAAGCTCGTGTACAAGGGGCTTGCGCAGGTCCCCGAGGGGCGGCGCATCTTCCTTCAGATGAGCGTTGAGGAGAACCTCGAAATGGGCGCGTTCACGCAGAAAAATGCCGGTATCGATGCTGACCTCGAGTCGGTCTATGAGCAGTTCCCGCGTCTGCGCGAGAGAAAGAAGCAGATCGCCGGCACTCTCTCCGGCGGCGAGCAGCAGATGCTCGCAATGGGCAGGGCGCTCATGAGCCACCCGAAGCTCTTAATGCTGGACGAGCCGTCCATGGGTCTTGCGCCGATACTCGTCGAGCAGATATTTGACATCATCCGCCAGCTCCACAGGAACGGGACGACGATTCTTCTCGTCGAGCAGAACGCGCAGATGGCGCTCTCCGTCGCTGACCGCGCATACGTGCTCGAGACGGGAAAGATCACTCTCAGCGGCACCGGCAAGGAGCTTGCCGAAAGCGATGAGGTACGCAAGGCATATCTCGGCGGCTGATAGGACATTGCATATAAATATAATAGTAAGAGCGTACCGCAAAACGCGGTACGCTCTTACTATTATATTTGGCAGCTCTAAGTCAACTATTGGCTTAGGAATCCTTTTTACTTTGTGATTGCCTTGAAGGCTGCGGCCTGAGCCTTTATGCCGCGCTCTGCCGCAAAGCGCTCGATGGAGGAGGCGCCGAAGAAGCCGTCGATCTCGGGGATCTGCTGGATGATATACGCAGCATCGCTCGGCTCGGCAATGGGACCGCCATGGCAGATGACCATAATGTCGGGGCGCACAGAGCGGCCGGCAGCGATGATGGCTTTGATCTTCTCTACGCATCTGCCATGTCCCGCGCCTGCTTCAGCAGTTCCTTGCAGGCAAACTCCATGACAAGGTCGTTGCTGTTCGCGTAGCTCATGAATCCCGCCATGGAACTCAGGCCCATGGATCTGTATTTTCCTGAGCTGAGCGCCATGATCATATCGCTCCCGCCCATTATTGCATATTTCGTAGTCATTCCGCTTCCGACGGCCACGCCCACAAGGTGTCCGTTTTCGGCGATCTGTTCTTTAAAGTGCTCCAGATACTCTGTGTACATACCTTCTCCTTTTGTGTCTTTATTAACCGTGTTTCCGCACGTCATGTGCCGACGTGCTTTTTGTCGAAGCTATAAATACACTACCTGTATTGAATTACCCTGTCAATTGGTACTTTTTCTCAATTTCCCAACATTTTTTGTGGATTGTTGCTAAACCGGATTTTTGTTATTTTTCACACAGCCGCCCGTTCTCTTGTGGCTTTTTCATGAGCAGCCTTCTTAATACAGGCACATGTCTCGTCGGTGGAGCAGCCTGTTCATCCGGTCCGGGTCCTTTAATTTGAATAAGTATCTGCCTAGGTTCTAAAAGCTACTAGTATTCTAGCACAAAAAGTATGCCTCAAACTTGGTTAAATGTCTAAAAAATCTTTTACTGCGCAGATCGGGCTTGCTTTTTGTATGAAACTGTGATAAACATAGTACAGAGCCACGGCGCACACGGCTTTTTATTTTGTGGCAATACTTGTATACTAGTTTACAGGAACCGTGTGAGCAAATATTTGCGCTTTGATTGTGAGGGCGGATATGAAAGAATTTATGAATGACGATTTTCTTTTGGAAACCGAGACTGCCAGGCATTTGTTCCATGACTACGCAGAGGCTCTCCCGATTGTAGACTATCATTGTCACATTTCCCCGCGTGAGATTTATGAAAACCGCCGCTTCAACAGCCTTGCGGAAGTATGGCTCGGCGGCAGGAACCCCGACGGTACCTACTTCGGCGACCATTATAAATGGCGCGTGATGCGCTCCAACGGCGTGAGTGAGGAATATATAACGGGCTCTGCGCCCGATGAAGAGCGCATCGTCAGGTTCGCCGAGGCGCTTGAAATGGCCATCGGCAACCCGATGTACCATTGGACAAATATGGAGCTTCACAAGTTTTTCGGCGTTTCGGACGCCTTGACCGCGGACAATGCGCGCGAGGTCTTTGCTTTCTGCAATGAGAAGCTCCGCACCGATGACCGCATGACTGTCCGCGGGCTTATCAAGCAGTCGAACGTCGCTTTCATCGGCACTACGGACGATCCTATAGACTCTCTGGAATGGCACAAAAAGATTGCGGACGACCCGACCATTGAGGTCAAGGTGTGTCCCTCCTTCCGGCCGGACAAGGCGATAAATATTTCCAAGCCAGGTTTTGCAGAGTACATCGCGAAGCTTGCATCTGCAGCAGGCATTGAGATCAATTCCGCGCAGGACGTCTGCGATGCTCTTGTAAAGCGGCTGGAGTCTTTTGCGGAGATGGGCTGCCGCGCCAGCGACCACGGTTTGGACTACATTCCGTATCGCCCCTGCGCTATGGCCGAGGCCGACGCCGCGTTCAGGAAGGCAATGGCAGGAGAAGCTCTGACTCTTGAGGACGCTGAGAAGTACCAGACGATGGTCCTGCTCTGTCTGGGGAAGGCTTATCACCGTCTCAACATTGCCATGCAGCTGCATTATTCCTGTCTGCGCAATGTTAATGAACGCATGTATTCCCTGATGGGGCCCGATACCGGCTTCGATATTATCGCGCAGAACAGCTGCGGCGGGAACATTGCCGCCCTGCTTTCCGCGCTTGACAGCAGTGGTGAGTGTCCCAAGACGATACTCTATTCGCTGAATCCGGCAGACAATGCCCAGCTCGGAACTATCATAGGCTGCTTCCAGTCGGATGAGCTGCCCGGAAAAATACAGCACGGGAGCGCATGGTGGTTCAACGACACCAAGATAGGCATGGAAGAGCAGGTCTGCTCGCTCGCAAACTTGGGACTTCTGGGCAACTTCGTCGGCATGCTGACAGATTCACGCTCGTTCCTGTCCTATGCCCGCCATGACTACTTCCGTCGGATCCTCTGCAATATTATCGGCGGCTGGGTAGAAAACGGCGAGTATCCCAATAACGAAGCGGCTTTAAAGCGGATCGTTGAGGGTATCTGCTATTATAATGCCGAGCGTTTCTTCGGCATCTGAGCAAAAGCTTTAAACCGCTACGTACCTGCACGGCGGCATATCAGCCGCGCTGAAAGGAAAAAGATGAACAGACTTAATTACCGCACCCTGAAAGAAATCGATTCTCAGGATTATATTCTCCCCAGCGCTCCGGAGCGGGTCATCCAGTTCGGAGAAGGAAACTTCCTGCGTGCATTTGTGGATTACTTTTTTGATCTCGCAAATGAGCGCGGCGGGTTCAACGGCAAGATAGTTGTTGTCACCCCGAACTCGGGCCGGAATATTCCGCGGTTCGAGGCGCAGGACTGCCTTTATACGCTTTATCTGCGCGGAGTTGAAAACGGCAGAACCGTAGAACAGCGCCGGCTGATAAGCGTTATCTCCCGCTGCCTGAGCGGCCCGGATCAGTTCGATGAGATCCTCAAATGCGCCCTCAACCCCGAGCTGCAGTTCGTTGTCAGCAACACTACCGAGGCAGGCATAACCTTCCGCGATACCGACAGCCTTGATGCGATAGGCTCCGCCGCGTATCCTGGGAAGCTCTGTCGCTTCCTCTATGAGCGCTACAGCAAGTGCGGCATGGATAACGCCCCCGGCTTTATCCTGATGCCCTGTGAGCTGATCGAGCATAACGGAGAGGCACTGAAAGAGCGCCTTATACAGTATGGCAGGCACTGGGGCTTCGGAGAAGGCTTTGAGGCATGGCTGAACGAAAAGAATACATTCTGCTCCACCTTGGTCGACCGCATCGTCCCGGGCTTCCCGAAAGAGGACGCCGCGCGCTACAACGCCGAGAACGGCTATGAGGACGATCTGCTTGATACAGCAGAGCCGTTCGGCTTCTGGGCAATAGAGGGCGACGAAGCCATAAACGAGATACTCCCCTTCCGGCGCGCCGGCCTTCCCATCCTTGTCACTCCCGATATTTCTTTTTATAAGCAGCGGAAAGTCGCCTGCCTGAACGGCGGACATACGTCCATGACCTGCGCGGCGCTCCTGTGCGGGCTTGAGACAGTCGGCCAGTGCATGGAGGATGAGGATGTCTCGCAGTTCCTGAAGAGCGCTGTCTATAACGAGATCATCCCGGCAAATTCTCTCCCGCAGGACAAGCTGATAGAATTTTCCGACAGCGTTATGGATCGTTTCCGCAATCCGTTTGTCAAGCACGAGCTGATGAGCATCACTCTTAACACAACGTCAAAGTGGACGGCTCGAGTGCTTCCGTCGCTGCGCGGCTACATAGCGGCGTTCCATAAGCTCCCGAAGCATCTCTGCTTCGGATTAGCGGCAAACCTTGAGTTCGGGGTCTGCGGCAGATTTGAGGTGAAGGACGACAAGGAAGTTCTTGACTTCTTTGCCGCGCACAAAGACGACAGCATAGAAGAGCTTTGCGCGGCATATTGCGGAGAGCGCGCCTTCTGGGGCGAGGACCTGTCCGATATAGACGGGTTTGTCGACACCCTGATCGCCAACATACGGAACATCCGCGCACTGGGAGCAAGAGAAGCGCTCAAACAGCTTGAAGGTGAGATCGAATAATGGGAAATGCCCTTCGTATTACCCCGACGGATAATGTTGCCGTTGCGCTCGAGACTATCAATTGCGGAGATGCGGCGCTGGGCGTAACGGCGGCAGACCGTATCCCATTCGGCCACAAGATAGCGCTGGAAAATATAGAAAAAAACCAAACAGTGGTCAAATACGGCTACCCCATCGGTACGGCAACGGAGGCTATTCTCCCCGGCCAATGGGTGCACAGCCACAATATGACGACTAATTTAAAGGGGCAGCTCTCGTATACATACGAGCCGAACGTCAAAGAGCTTGCTCCGCTCGAGCCGAGATTTTTCAATGGCTTCCGCCGCAAAGACGGGCGGGTCAGCATACGCAACGAGCTCTGGATAATCCCGCTTGTCGGCTGCGTCAATGATGTCTGCAAAACGCTGGAGACAATGGCGGCGCCGCTTGCCGAAGAATTTGCACTCGACGGCGTCCACCACTTCCCTCACCCATACGGATGCAGCCAGCTCGGCTCCGACCTGAGCAATACGCGCAGGCTTCTGGCCCAGCTCTGCCGCCACCCGAATGCGGGCGGTGTACTGGTGGTGTCCCTCGGCTGTGAAAACAATACGCTTGAAAGCTTCTGCAAGGAGCTTGGCACGGACTATGACGATAAGATACGTTATATGGTCTGCCAAGACGTCAAGGACGAGCTTGCGGAAGGGCTCTCGCTGCTGCGCGAACTGGCCGAGTACGCATCTGAATTTCACAGAGAGCCATGCTCGGCAGCCGAACTGGTGATCGGCCTGAAATGCGGCGGCAGCGACGGGCTCTCCGGCATAACCGGGAACCCGGTCGTGGGACGCTTGAGCGACATGATCGTCGCAATGGGCGGAACGAGCATTCTGACCGAAGTCCCTGAGATGTTCGGCGCGGAGACCGT
Source organism: uncultured Oscillospiraceae bacterium (assembly GCA_934590505.1). GTDB lineage: Bacteria > Bacillota > Clostridia > Oscillospirales > Oscillospiraceae > Limivicinus. The sequence goes on along the minus strand of CAKTPC010000027.1, from coordinate 13,387 downwards.
TCTTATGGATCGCTGTGAAAACAGACAGCTGTTTGAGAAAACGACGGCGATGGTCAACGGCTTCAAGGAATACTTTATCTCCAACGGACAGCCGGTGGGCGAGAACCCCTCTCCCGGAAACAAGGCCGGCGGGATCACAACGCTGGAGGACAAAAGCCTGGGCTGCATCCAGAAAGGCGGAAAGGCTCCGATCTCCGACGTTCTGGATTACGGCGAGCGTGTGGTGTGCAAGGGGCTGAATCTCCTGTGCGCGCCGGGAAACGACCTGGTCTCTTCCACGGCGCTGACCGCAGCCGGGGCGCAGCTTATCCTTTTCACCACGGGACGCGGGACTCCGTTCAGCGCTCCGTCACCCACGATAAAGATATCCACGAACTCGGCGCTGTATGAGGAAAAGCCGCATTGGATAGATATAGATACAGGAAGCGTTGCGGTTGGAGAAGATATAGATTCCGCCGCGGAGCGTCTGCTCTCATACATTCTTGAGGTCGCCAACGGCAGACACACCTGCTCCGAGATGAATAGCCAGCATGGGATCGCCATCTGGAAGGGCGGCGTGACGCTGTGACCTGACCGGCACACGGTCTCTCAGAAAAAACGGCAAAAAAAGCAGAACTTACGTTCTGCCGTTCTTCCTGATATATTGAGGATATTTCTTTTCGATCGTCAGTCGGTCAACAAGGTACCGCTGCAAGTGCTGTTCCATTGATTCCCTGGCCTTGGCTTTGTCCCGCTGCCTGATGGCTTCGAGGACAAGCGAGTGCTCCTGAACTATGGTGAGCTCCTCTACGCTGACCATGGCCAGATTACGCACCCGGTCAAGATGGATGCCGTGGTTGTGGATCAATGTATACAGGTTCTGCTTCTGCGCGATGGCAAACAGCTTTCTGTGAAAATCATTGTCCACTTCGAGCATCATTGAGGGCGAGTGGTTGTCGATATAAAACTTCTGGAGCTTTATATTGTTATCCAGCCAGGTGATGTCCTCATCCGTGCGTACCTCGCAGACGAGCGCGACCACGGCACACTCCAGTGCGTTCCTCAGGAAGGACGATTCTTCTATCAGATCGTAATCTATGTAGGAGATCGTGCTGCGTTTCTGCGGCGCGATATTGACCGCTTTTGCCGCAGCAAGCTCGATCAGCGCTTCTCTTACGGGCGTGCGCGACAGCCCCAGAGCGGATGCCAGTTCGTTTTCGCTCACTGTGCTGCCCGGCTGAAGCTCCATACTAATAATGTTCTCGCGTAAAATCCGCAGTGCATAGTCGCGTCCGGTCTCTCTCGGTAATTGGCCTGTGATCTGCATGTCAACACCTCTATCAAGTTATATTTGAGAATTACGAATCGGTTCAGTGTTCGCATTTACCAACTTGTTTATTAGTATACCACGCTTGAGAAAACTATTCAATAGCTTTATGATTCAAATTGCTGAAGTATTATGCTCTTTAGCAAAGACATTTAAGAAGCGCCCTCATAATGCTGTGCCCCGAAAGCGGCTCAGCCAACATCATGTATTCTATGAAAAGTATACGGACGCATCGCCAAATGCCCGTATAGCTTTTCATGGCATAAAAAAAGAAAAACAGAGGAGGATTCATTAATGAAAAAAATCTACTCACTTCTGGCACTTTGCCTGGCAATGGTAATGGTTCTGACCGCATGCGGCAGCGCCCCCGCCCAGAGCAACGGTACCGCAGCATCCGCAACCGAAGCAAAAGCCCCCGAAAGCGTGACCCTGAAGCTTGCACACACCCAGTCCACCGAGCACCCCGTACACAAGTCCCTTGAAAAGTTTGCAGAGCTCGTCGAAGAAAAGACCGACGGCACCGTCAAGGTCGAGATCTACGCCAACGGCGTCCTCGGCGACGAGAGAAAGTACATCGAGTCTCTTCAGACCGGTCTTATAGACATGGCAAAGGTCTCCGTGAACTCCATGGAAAACTTCGAAGAGCTGTACTCCGTGTTCTCCATCCCCTACGCGTTTGAAGGCGCAGAGCATGGCAGAAAGTTCATGGACAGCGAAAAGATGCAGGACTTCTACACCTCTACTGTAGACACCCTGGACATCCTCGGTCTGACCTGGTACGATGCCGGCGGCCGTAACTACTACACCAAGAGCACTCCTATCCTCACCCCCGACGACATGAAGGGCCTGACCATGCGTGTTCAGTCCAGCCAGATCCTTATAAAGACCGTTGAAGCTCTCGGCGGCAGCGCAACTCCTGTTGACTGGTCCGAGCTTTACACCGCCATCCAGCAGGGTGTTGTTGACGGCGCCGACAACGGCATCGTCGCTTTCGCAGACAACAACCTCTGCGAAGTCGCAAAGCACTTCTCCTTCACCCAGCATGTTCTGTCTCCCGACATCCTTCTCATCAAGAACAGCGTTTTTGAGAAGCTGACCGCAGAGCAGCAGCAGGCGATCCGCGACGCGGCTAAGGAATCCAGCGCATTCCACGATGAAATCTGGGGCGCAGCAGAGCAGGCCGCTATCGAAAAGTGCGAAGCCGCAGGTGTGAACATCTACTACCCCGACCTGGCTCCGTTCGCAGAGGCACTCAAGCCCCTTAAGGCAGAGCTCGCCACCAACGAGAAGGTCGCAGAGTACCTTCAGATCATTGACGAGATGAAGTGATCCGGCGCTGTATCTCAGATACGGACGCGGAGCAGACTATGGGAGGCATAGCTTCCCATAGTCTGCAGATCGATCCATCCCGTTTGCCGGCACACACTTTACCGTTGGTTGGCAAGGATGCACACGGTTTTACCGGGCATGGTCAAAGAAAACTCCCACGCACTTTTCGTGGGTGTTCTTGCCAGCCAATGGTATCTCTTCAGTGCGGCTTACTGCCGCTGCTGTATTCGATGCGTAAAGAATCAAAAGTAACATTGGAGTGATTTCATGAAAGCATTCAAATCAGTCTTTGACAAAGTGCTGGCTGTGCTGCTGAGCATAATGATCTTCAGCATGGTCTGCGTCGCCCTTCTCGGTGTTTTCTCGCGCCTTGTCGTCGGAAAGCAGCCGAGCTTTACCACAGAGTATCTGAGGTATGCTCTGCTTTGGCTCTCGCTTCTCGCGGCAGCCTACGGGTTCGGTGAGAAGGGACATATCAGCATCACCTTCCTGAAAGATAAGTTCAAGGGTAAGGGGCTCCTTATTCTGAACATCTTTACCGAACTTGCAATTCTGTTCTTCGCCGCGGCCGTGCTTATTTACGGCGGTATCCAGGGCGTCAGGCTCGGCATGAACGAGATATCCCCCACGCTCTATCTCAAGGTCGGATATCTCTATACCGTACTGCCTGTTTCCGGCGTATTTATTGTTTTCTATTCCATTGACAACCTGCTTGATCTCTTCAGAAAAAAAGACTGAACCGGCTTTTCCCGAAAATAATAAATACTAGAACAAGGAGAATAATATGACTCTTCAAGTTGGATTAATTCTATTGATCGGATTCCTTATCCTGCTCTTCCTGGGCGTGCCTATCGCAATCAGCCTTGCGATCCCCTCTATATTGGCCATGCTCACCGTATATGATTTTCCCGCAGTGGCGTTCTCGAGCTCGCAGGCGCTGTTCACCAACATGTCCAGCTTCACCATGAACGCTGTTCCCTTCTTCATCCTTTCCGGCGTAATGATGTCGCACGGCGGCATTTCGAGAAGGCTCATAAATTTTGCGAACCTGCTCATCGGCAGACTGCCCGGCAGCCTTGCCCACACCAACATCGTCGCCAACATGCTCTTCGGCGCGATCTCAGGCTCCGCAGTCGCCAGTGCGACCTCCATCGGCGGCGTTATGAAGCCTCTTCAGGACGAGCAGGGCTATGCGCCTGAGTTTTCCACTGCGGTAAACGCAGTGTCGGCTCCCACCGGTCTGCTCATTCCTCCCAGCAACACGCTGATCCTGTATTCACTTGTCAGCGGCGGCACCTCTATCGCGACCCTGTTTGTTGCCGGCTACATCCCCGGTATCCTCTGGGGTCTGAGCTGCATGGTTGTGGCATACGTGTTCGCAAAGAAGAACAACTACCCTGTCAGCGAAAGAGTCAGCTTTAAGGAAGGTCTTAAAATAACCTTCCAGGCTCTGCCCGCGCTCTCGCTCATAATCATTGTCGTCGGCGGTATCATTTTCGGCTTCTTCACCCCGACCGAGGGCTCCGCAGTCGCGGTTCTGTATGCGTTCCTGCTGATGCTCTGCTACCGCACGTTCTCTCTCAAGAACCTTCCTACAATGCTGTTCGAGACGGCAAAGACTACCGGTACCGTCATGCTGCTGATCGGTGCTTCTTCCATGATGATCCACATCATGACGATCGCAAACATCCCCAACGCAATTGCAAACGCTCTCCTGAGCGTGAGCAGCAATCCCAATGTCATAATGCTTCTGCTGATTGTCTTTCTTCTGTTTGTCGGCACCTTCATGGATATCGCTCCCGCCGTGCTTATCTTCACGCCGATCTTCCTCCCTGTCTGCAAGGGCTTCGGCATGAACGTTATCCACTTCGGTATCTTTATCACCTATGCAATGTGCATCGGCGGTATCACCCCGCCGGTCGGAAACATTCTGTTTGCTGCCTGCGCGGTCAGCAAAATGCCGATAGAGAAGGTAATAAAGCCGATGCTCCCGTTCTTTATCGCGATCATTGCCGTGCTCCTGCTCGTGACATATATCCCGGCACTGAGCTTGGCGCTCCCGACTTGGCTCGGACTGATGTAAATTCAATGCCGCAGCTACCGTTGGTATATCTGCGGCAAAAATAAAACTGCCGGCACGTATCGGCAGAAAGGAGTAAATATGAAAATTGCAGTTGGCTATTTCTATCAGGAATCCACTACCTTCAATCCGTTCGTGATGGGGCTGAATGCTTTCACTGTCGTTGAGGGTGAGGCTTCCAAGTACCGTTTCGCTGCCTCAAAGGTTTTTGAGGATCAGGGTATCACCGTCGTCCCCACCGTCTTTGCAAACGCAAACTCCGGCGGCTGCGTCACTCTGGAGGCATATCAGTACATATCCGATAAGATCATCGATGTTCTGAAGAAGGAACAGGTAGACGGCGTGTGGCTCCACCTGCACGGCTCTATGGAGGTCGAAAACTTCGGCTCTGCCGAGGCTGATCTGCTCCGCCGCATCAGAGAGGTCATCCCCGCGGATGCTCCGATCTCTATGGTATGCGATCTCCATGCAAATCTCCATGACGATGTTCCCAAGTACGCTAACATAATCCGCTCTTACAGGACCGCGCCGCATGTCGATCAGGAAGAGTGTGAACGCGTTACCGCCCAGCTTCTGGTAGACTGCATCAAGAACAAGAACATCGTCCATCCCGTTTTCAAGCGCGTTATGATGATCACTCCCGGCGAGAAATCGACTACCGACACCGAACCGATGATGTCCGTTCTCGCAAAGGCCAGAGAGCTCGAGCAGCTCCCCGGGATCATGCAGGTCAGCTATGTCAACGGCCATGCCTGGACCGACCGTCCGAACACCTCCGCCGGTGCCATCGTCACTCCCGCATCGCCCGAATATAACGATCTGGCGGAGAAGGCCGCGAACGAACTGGCAGAATATGCTTTCTCCGTAAGAGAGCAGTTCGTGTTCCACCAGCTCACGCTTGACCCCGACGAGTCTCTTGACCGTGCCATTGCGCATGTCGGAAAGCCCGTGTTCATCACTGACTCCGGCGATAACACCACCGGCGGTGCCTCCGGTATCAACACCCTCATGCTCCGCAAGCTCATGCAGAGGGACCTCAAGGGCAAGAAGGCGATCGTCGCCGCGATTCTGGACACGAACGCGTATGAAAAGCTCGCCGCTCATGAGGTCGGCGATAAGGTCTCCGTCGAGGTCGGTATCGGCTATGACAGCGACAGCGCCCCCGTGCTCGTCGAGGGAACTCTCAAGGCAAAGGGCGACCTGATGGGTTATTATTCCTCCAAGAATGATATAACCGGCCATGTCTGCACGGTTTCAATGGGCGATATCGATGTCGTTGTCGCAAACGCCAGCGATTCCTATACCACGATAAACCATTTCACCAAGGCCGGTCTGGACGTCAACGATTACGATATTGTGATCGTCAAGCAGGGTTACCTGTTTGTCGAGCTTGCAGCGATCGCTTCCCTGCACATCATGGCTCTGACTCCCGGCGCATGCAACCTGATTGTTGAGGATATGGAGTTCCACAATCTCCTCCGTCCCATGTATCCTCTGGACAAGTAAATCAGAAAACAAGCATATATCGCGGAACGCTGTATATGCTTGTTTTGTTACCATCAATTGGCAAGAGCACACACGCCTGACAGCGTGTCCTTCCGGTGCTTTTTGTCCTTTTCGCCTTGACGGGCGTCAGCCCGTCTGCGTCTCAAAAACCAAAAATCACACAAAAAATCCATCGCTGTCAGGTGCAAGCAGTTTTGCCGGAGCAGAAAAGCGTTCAGGCGATGAAAAGCCCGCAGGCAATACTTTATGTATTGGCAAGGGCTTTGAAGAAGTATGGACGCATTCCTGCCCGTCAAAACCGTGTGTGTCCTTGTCAACTGATGGTACGAAAGGATCTTTATTATGATAGAAGCAAAGGACATACAGTATTCGTATGTGCAGGAGCCGTACTTCGGCGTGCCGGAAGAGATGCCCACGATCCCGGACAGCACCTATGAAAGAAGATTCAAAAACACCCTTGAGATAATAAACGCCAGAGGGCTGGATTATATGCTCGTCTACGCTGACAGAGAGCATTACGGCAACTTCGATTATCTCACCGGCTTCGGCCCGCGTTTTGAGGAAGCGCTCCTTCTGATATCCAAGACCGGGGAGGCGTATACCTTCCTCGGCAATGAGTGCATAGGGCTCAACAGGTTCAACCGCATCCCCGGCAGCCACGGCATCCTTGCCCAGACTCTGTCCCTGCCAAACCAGCCTATGGAGCAGCACAGAGAACTCGAGGAAGTTTTCCGCGAGATCGGCGTGACGGCGCAGTGCCGTGTCGGTCTGGTAGGCTGGAAGCTTATATATCCGGTTTACGGGACGATCTATGATTCCGATATCCCCTCTTATATCGTCGAGAGCATACGCAGCATCGTCGGCAGAGAACAGACAGAGAATGCCACTGACGCTTTCATTCACCCGGCCTACGGCATGCGCACTATCAATGATGCTCATGAGATCGCATACTTTGAATATGGCGCAGCCTATGCGTCCGACAGTGTCCAGCAGATCCTTCAGGAAGTCCGGCCAGAGATGACCGAGGTAGAGATATCTCAGCTCGCGACCTGCGGCTTCCTTCCGACGACTATGTTCCCGAAGGTGCTCTCCGGCAGCCGTCTTGAAATCGGCATGGCAAGTCCTTCCACGAAGCCTGCGCATTTCGGTGAGCGCTTCCAGGTCAGCATAGGGCTCATCGGCGGTCTGACGAACCGCAAGGGCTTCCTTGCCTATTCCGAAGAGGATATCCCAGAAAAGTCAAGGGACTATATCGACAAGTATGTGAAGCCCTATTTCGCGCTTGTCGCAAACTGGTATGAGATGGTCGGCATAGACGTGTCCTGCGGTGATATCTACAAGATGGTCGATACGACCTTCCCGAAGGAGAAGTACGGCTGGTTCCTGAATCCGGGGCACTATACATCGACCGAAGAGTGGATGGCGTCCCCGATCTATGAAAATTCGCAGATCAGCCTTAAGAGCGGAATGTGCCTCCAGATGGATATCATTCCCTCCACAAGCTCTGACTATGCTCCCCCCAACTGCGAGGACGGCATAGCGATTGCTGATGAAAACCTCCGCCGCGAACTCAAGGAGCTGTATCCCGACGTGTACGAGCGCATAGAGGGCCGCCGCCGCTTCATGCGCGAGGTGCTGAATATCCAGATCAGACCCGAGATTCTTCCGCTCTCCAATCTTACGGGACTTTACCGTCCGTTCGTGCTCAACCGCGAAAAGGCGCTTTTCGTCGGGAAGTAAAACAACCTCTGACGCAGCTGTTGCTGCAGATACCAAAAAGGCGCCCGCATACCTTCAAGTATGCGGGCGCCTTTTCGACCTCTTAAGCTGAGCCGTTTCCTGTGCTTATCTCTTCTTCGCCGCATAGAGGAACATCCATACGACGATCACTACAAGTGCAAAGATGACGATTATGCCGAGCACCGCGTTGAACGCGCCGCTGACGATGCTTATCGCGCCGCTTATCAGCTTTGCCGCCAGTATGAGCACACCGGTCATGACTGCCAACGCAATGACGATGCTGATGATCTTATTCTTGTTCATTCCGTTTCCCCTTTTCTTTCTATAGCTCCGAGCTTATCAAGCACCGCGGTGAAATATTCTGGCAGCGCCGATTCAAAGCGCAGCTCCTCACCTGACACCGGGTGTGTCAGGTGCAGCCGGCGTGCGTGGAGGCACTGACCCTCCAGCCCCTTATCCGGGCATTTCGCGCCGTACAGGCCATCGCCGAGCAGCGGGTGGCCGATGCTGGCCATGTGAACACGTATCTGATGCGTCCGACCCGTCTCAAGGCGGCACTGAATATGCGAATAGCCCCTGTACTCCGCCAGCAGCTTCCAGTGCGTGACGGCGGCTTTTGAGTTCTTTTCCGTCACGGCCATGCGCTTGCGGTCGACCGGGTGGCGGCCTATGGGCCTGTCTATGATCCCGGAGTCCTCACGCATGTGGCCGGTGACCACCGCTTCATATTCTCTGTACAGGGTGTGATCCGACAGCTGCGCCGACAGGCCCTTGTGCGCCGCGTCGTTCTTTGCAGCGACGATGAGCCCCGATGTATCCTTATCGATACGGTGGACTATGCCGGGCCGGCGCTCCCCGCCGATACCGGAGAGACTGTCCCCGCAATGGTACATCAGCGCGTTCACGAGCGTGCCGTCCGGATGCCCCGGAGCCGGGTGGACCACCATGCCGCGCGGCTTATTGATAACAATGATATCCGCGTCCTCATAGACTACATCGAGCGGGATATCCTGCGCTTCAAGCGGAATATCCTGCGTTTCCGGGAGGAACAGCTCAATAGCATCACCGGCATTCCCGCGGTAATTCTTCTTCAGCGGCCGGCCGTCAAGCAATACCGCCCCGGAGTCCAAGCACTTCTGGATCTGGCTGCGTGAATACTGCGGCAGAATACGGGCAAGGAGAGCGTCGATACGTTCTCCGCTCTCCTCGATTGTTATTTGTATTACGCCCTCGTCCATTACTTGAACTCGTTGAGTATATCGTCAAGGTCAAAGTCCGTGCTGCTCTTCGCGGGTGCGGCAGGCTGCGCGGGTCTCTGCGGAGCGGGTGAGCTCTGTCTGGCAGGCTGCTGGACCGGCTGCCGTGCGGGCTGCGCTGACTGAGCAGGCTGCGCCGCGGGGCGCGTATAGCTCTGCGCGGGCCGGGCGGCAGTGCGTATCTGCTCCTGTGCCTCAGCCGCCGGACGCCGCTGCGGCGCGGACGGCGCTGCTGCCTGTCTTGCGGGCGGAGTATATTTCGGTGCTTCGCTGCCCATGGCCTTTGCGGCATAGCTGCTCGAGCGCTGGTTTTCCACTCTGGCATTGGCCTTTTCCCACTCAGCAAAGGGGTCGGACTGGTCGACCTGCTGCGCTCTTGGCGCGGACGTCTGAGCTGCCGGTCTCGCGGAGCGGGTCTCGCGCTGTGTCTTATAGCGCTCGTACTCTTCCTCATACTCGGCCTGACGGCTCTTCTTCGCGGCACGGGGAGCGGCGTTCTTTTCCTTCTTCATGCCGCTGAGCTTTTCGCGCAGACTCTGGCGCGGAGGAGCATCCTCCTCGTCCTCTTCATCCTCGAATTCCTCGTCCTCAAGATCGTCATCCTCGGGCTTTTCAAAGATCATAGCAATGACGAACACGATGGCGAACACGGTTATGAAAATATCGGCGACGTTGAAGATGGCGAAATTGAACAGCTCCACCTTGAACATATCCTGCACGTAGCCGTAGATAACGCGGTCGATGCAGTTAGCGAGGCCGCCCGCAGTGACGAGCACAAGGCTCCAGCGGGAAACCTTGCCGGAGATGAAGTTCGTTGCCAGCGCGATAATGACAAGCACGGTGAACACGCCGGTGGCGATGATGAAATAGATGCGTGCGCCGCTGCCGCTCAGGAAGCTGAAGGCAGCCCCGTCATTATGGACGTTCACAAGGCTTATGACGCCGGGGATGAATTTGACGACATCGGTACCGAACAGGGTGTTCTGGACCCAGTACTTCACTGCCTGATCCAGAATGATGACAAGCAGGCCGACTATTGAATACAGCATATTGATCTCCTATCTGCCGGGCGGAAAGACCGGCGCGTGGAATGGATGAAGCCGGTTATCGGCGGCTCAGAGCTTCGCCACGACTGCGGCGCAGCGCGGGCACAGGCCGGTCCCCTCCTGCGGAGCCTCGGAGTGCATCCAGCAGCGCGGGCACTTCGTGCCGGGCGCTTCGGTAACGGAGATCTCCAGGCCGGGGTTCTTCACGCCGGTACCGGTGACAGCGTCAGCATCGGCTTCACCGTCCTCGGCGATAAGGCACTTGGAGACGATGAAGAGCTCGGAGAGATTCATGGAGCGGACCTCATCCAGCACTTCCTTCGTGCTCTCGTCCTTCACGCGCAGGGTGACGGCGGCCTCAAGGGGCTTGCCGATGCGCTTTGCGCCGCGGGCGGCTTCGAGCACGCCGTTGACATCGTCACGCAGGGCGATGAGCTTATCCCAGCGTGCCATCTCTTCATCGCTCAGGGCGTAGTCCTCAAAGGGCTTGTTCATGACATTGAAGAGCACGTTGCGCTCATCGTCGCCCTTGCGGTGCGGCATAGCCTGCCAGATCTCATCGCAGGTGAAGGCAAGGATCGGGGCGAACATCTTGGTCATGCTGTCAAGGATCAGGTACAGCGCGGTCTGGGCGCTGCGGCGCTTGAGGCCGTTCTTCTCCTCGCAGTAGAGGCGGTCCTTGATGATATCGAGATAGAAGCTTGAAAGCTCTACAACGCAGAAGTCATTGATCGCGTGGGAGACGGTATGGAACTCATAATCGTCATAGCCCTTGGCGACCTCGCCGATCAGCTCATTGAGCTTGGTGATGGCCCAGCGGTCGAGCGGGAGCATATCCTCAGGCGCGACCAGATCGTCGGCATCAAAGCCGTCGAGGTTGCCGAGGCAGTAGCGCGCGGTGTTGCGGAACTTGAGGTAGTTCTGGCTGAGCTGCTTGAAGATGGTCTCGGAGCAGCGGACGTCAACATGGTAATCGGCGGAGCCTGCCCAGAGGCGGACGATATCCGCGCCGAATTCCTTGACCATATCGGCAGGATCGACGCCGTTGCCGAGGGACTTGTGCATCGCGCGACCTTCGCCGTCGACCGTCCAGCCGTGGGTCAGGCACTCCCTATACGGTGCGCCCTTGCCCAGCGCGCCGACCGCGACGAGCAGGGAGGACTGGAACCAGCCGCGATACTGGTCGCCGCCCTCAAGGTACATGTCGGACGGCCAGAAGCCCTGATCGCGCTGCATGGAAGCATAGTGGGTAGAGCCGGAGTCAAACCAGCCGTCAAGGGTGTCGGTCTCCTTGGTGAAGTGGGTGCCGCCGCAGTGCGGGCACTTAAAGCCGGCAGGCAGGATATCCGCTGCTTCCTTCTCGAACCATGCGTTGGAGCCATCCTTCTCAAACAGGCTCGCGACAGCATCGATGCTCTCCTCGGTGCAGACGGGCTTCTTGCAGTCCTCGCAATAGAACACGGGGATGGGCAGACCCCAGCGGCGCTGACGGGAGATGCACCAGTCCTTACGCTCGCGGATCATCGCGCCCATGCGGTCCTTGCCCCATGCAGGCAGCCAACGGACGTTCTCGCAGGCGGCAATGGCCTCGTCCTTAAAGGAGTCAACAGAGCAGAACCACTGCGGGGTTGCGCGGAAGATAATGGGGCTCTTGCAGCGCCAGCAGTGCGGATAGCTGTGGACGATCTCCTCAGATGCGAAGAGAGCGCCGCTTTCCTTCATATCGTTAAGAATGATGGGGTTGGATTCATCGGTCTTGAGACCGGCGTACTTGCCGGCATAATCGGTGTGGCGGCCCTGATCGTCCACGGGAACGACCATTTCCATGCCGTAGCGCATGCAGGTCTGATAGTCGTCAGCGCCGAAGCCGGGAGCGGTATGGACGCAGCCGGTACCGGAATCCATAGTGACGTAATCAGCCAGCACAAGGCGGGAGGTCTTTGGCAGGAAGGGATGGGAGGCCAGCATATTCTCGAAGAAGCGGCCGGGGTGGGTCTCGATGATCTCATAGCTGTCAAAGCCGCCGATCTTCATGACCTTATCGGTCAGCGCTTCGGCCATGATGTACATCTCGCCGTTGGGAGCCTTGACGATGGCATACTGCTCATCCGGGTGCAGGGCGATGGCGAGGTTGCCGGGGAGGGTCCAGATAGTCGTAGTCCAGATAACGAAGAAGAGCTTGCTCTTATCGATGTTCGCGAGCTTGCCGTGATCGTCGTTCATCGGGAACTTGACATAAACGGTGGTGCAGGGATCGTCCTGATACTCGATCTCAGCCTCGGCGAGAGCGGTCTCATCCTTGGCGCACCAGTAGACGGGCTTGAGCCCCTTATAGATATGGCCGTTGCGGTACATCTTGCCGAATACGCGGACCTCATCAGCCTCGAAGCCCTTGTTCATGGTCTTGTAGGGGTGCTCCCAGTCGCCGACGACGCCGAGGCGCTTAAAGCCTTCCATCTGAAGGCCGATATACTTTTCGGCATAGTCATGGCAGGCGGAGCGGAAGTCCGCGACGCTCATGGCCTTATGGTTGAGCTTCTGCTCCTTGATGATAGCGGACTCGATAGGCATGCCGTGGTTATCCCAGCCGGGGATATAGGGGGTGTAGTAGCCGCGCATGGCGTAGGAACGGACGATAAAGTCCTTGAGTGTCTTGTTGAGCGCGTGGCCCATGTGGATCTTGCCATTGGAGAACGGAGGGCCGTCATGCAGGGAAAAGCGCGGATGGCCTTCGTTCTTCTTGAGCATCTCATTATAAATGTCCTGCTCCTCCCAGCGCTTGAGCATCTCGGGCTCGCGCTTGGGCAGGCCCGCGCGCATGGGAAAATCGGTCTTTGGAAGATTAAGGGTGGCGTTAAAATCCTGTGACATAGCTGTATAGTCTCCTGTCTATCTGTGTCTTATATATTTATCAGAAAGTCTAAGGGGGCGCGCGCAGTCGCGCTCGCCCCGCTGGAAAAGTCGGAAAGGATCAAAGGGAGAAAGGCTGCGTGCTGTCAAGCTTGCGCTGGCGGGCAGGAGCCGTAGGGGCCGCGGGAGCCGTCTTTACCGGGGGGATATCTATCTGTATTGACGGATCGGCCTGTATTCGCGAGGCGCTGTTCTCAATGCTGCGCACGGTATC
>CAKTPC010000026.1 GCA_934590505.1 uncultured Oscillospiraceae bacterium | reverse complement strand
CGCATCGTGAACACGCACGGCGTCGCGGGCGAGGTGAAGATAGAGGTCTGGCTGGATTCGCCGAAGTTCTTCCGGAGCTTCAAGCGTATATACCTCGGCGAGCGGGAGATGAAGGTCGCCTCCGCAAGGACGCACAAGGACTTCGTTATCGCAAAGCTTGAGGGCATCGACGATATAAACGCCGCGATGGCGCTCAAGGGGCGCGAGGTCACCGTCCGCCGCGAGGACGCGGAGCTGCCGCACGGAGCGTTCTTCCTGCAGGACATCCTCGGCGCGCGCGTCGTGGACGAGAACGGAAACGAGATAGGCGAACTGGTCGAGATAATGGAGCGTCCGGCATCGAATGTGTACGTCGTGAAAGGGGAGACGGAGCACCTGATCCCTGCAGTGCCGGAGTTCGTGCTGGCGACGGATGCGGAGAACGGCGTGGTAACCGTGAGGCTCATCGAGGGGATGTAAAGCAATGCGCATAGATATAATGACGCTTTTCCCCGCGACGGTCGACGCGGTGCTCCATGAGAGCATCATAGGCCGCGCAGCGAAGAAGGGCATAGTTGAAATAAACTGCGTGCAGATACGCGACTATACCGAGAACAAGCAGAACCAGGTGGATGACTACCCATACGGCGGCGGCTTCGGCTGCGTGATGATGGCGCAGCCGCTCAAGAGCTGTCTCGACGCGATAAAGGCGCAGACGGAGGGCATGCGCCGCCGAGTGATATACATGTCCCCGCAGGGCAAGCCCTACACGCAGGAGACGGCAAAGCGCCTCAAGCGCGATTATGATCACCTTGTGTTAGTCTGCGGGCACTATGAGGGCGTGGACGAGCGCTTTATCGAGGAGTGCGTCGACGAGGAGATATCCCTTGGCGACTTCGTCCTCACCGGCGGCGAGATCGCGGCGATGGCCGTGGCCGACTCGGTGTGCCGCCTTGTGCCGGGCGTGCTTGCCGATGAGCATTGCTACACCGGAGAGAGCCACTGGGACGGGCTGCTGGAATACCCGCAGTATACGCGCCCGGAGGTCTGGGAGGGGCGCGCCGTGCCGGAGGTGCTGTTAAACGGAGACCACAGCCGGGTAGAGCTGTGGCGGCGGCGGCAGCAGCTTGAGAGAACAAAGGAGAAAAGACCGGATATGTACGAAAAATTTGAGCCGCAGGACGAGACGGACAGAAAGCTCATGAAGGACGTCGAACGCAGCGACGGGCGCATAAAGCTCACGGAAAAATTAAAGTGTGTCCCGGCGGAAAAAGAGGACGTCGACTGCATCATGGAGATCGTCGCCTACGCGCGCAAGTCCCTCAAAGCGCTGCACGTCGATCAGTGGCAGGGAGATTACCCCGACAGGGCTACCTTCGAGGGCGACATTGAGCGCGGCGAGCTTTATAAGCTCATGCACGGGGGCGACCTTGCGGGCTTCTTCATGCTCTCCGACCGAGAGGAACCGACCTACGCCGATATTACCGACGGCAAGTGGAGCTCCGATGCACCATACTGCGTCATGCACCGCAGCGCGATAGCCGAGGAGTACCGCGGCAGCGGCATGTCGGGTTACCTTATCAAATGCGTGGAGGAGCTGACGCGCAGCCACGGGCGGCGCTATGTCAGGATCGACACGCACCGCAACAACAAGCCCATGCAGAAACTGCTGCGAAACAGCGGCTACCGCTACCGGGGAAATATCCTTATCACCGGCGAGCCGGGGCACGACCCGCACCGGCAGGCCTTTGAAAAAATACTGAAGGACAAGAAATGAATCTGCTGACGGATATCAATTATATACATGACCTGCTCGCGCGGCACGGCTTCCGCTTTTCAAAGTCGCTCGGGCAGAACTTCCTCACGGCCTCATGGGTGCCGGAGGACATCGCCGAGTCCGCGCTGCTCGATGAGAATACGGGCGTGCTGGAGATCGGCGCGGGCGTCGGCTGCCTTACGCGCGAGCTTTCGGCGAGAGCGGGAAAGGTAGTATGCGTCGAGCTTGACCGCGCGCTTGAACCGATCCTTGCCGAGACGCTCATCGGCTGCAAGAATGTCGAGATGGTCTATGGGGATATACTCAAGCAGGATATCCCGGCACTTGCTGCGGAAAAGCTAAATGGGCTGCGACCCGTGGTGTGCGCAAACCTGCCGTATAACGTCACGTCTCCGCTGCTCACGGCGCTTATCGAGGCCGGCTGCTTCGAGAGCATCACGGTCATGATCCAGCGCGAGGTCGCGCGGCGTATATGCTCAAAGCCCGGCACGGCGGATTACGGCGCGTTCGGCATTTTCGTGCAGTGGTACATGGAACCGGAGCTGCTGTTCGATGTGCCGCCGTCCTGCTTCGTACCGCAGCCGAAGGTGACCTCAAGCGTCATACGCCTGAAAAGGCGCGGGGAGCACCCCGCCGCGGTTAAGGATGAGAAGCTCATGTTCCGTATCATTCGCGCCGCTTTCAACCAAAGACGCAAGACGCTTGTAAACGCGATAAGCTCCCAGTTGGGCGAAATCACCAAGGATCAGGCCGAGCGTGCGTTGATCGAATGCGGATACGATACGAGAATCCGCGGAGAAGTATTGGATATTAGTGGTTTTGCGAAAATCTCAGACAAAATATTGGCTATAATAAATGCAGATTTGTGATTAAAATCTATTGAAAAAATGACACTTTATGTGATATCCTAAGGAGTGCAGAAGATACTGCATTCACCGTTATCTGCCAAATCTTAATTTACCATAGAAAGGATAAAAAAGATGAGCAAGAAATACGTTTACCTGTTTTCCGAAGGCAACGCAAACATGCGTGAGCTGCTGGGCGGCAAGGGTGCAAACCTGGCCGAGATGACCAACATCGGTCTGCCTGTCCCTCAGGGCTTCACCATCACCACCGAAGCCTGCACCCAGTACTATGAGGACGGCCGTCAGATCAACGACGAAATCATGGCTGAGATCATGCAGTACGTCGCAAAGATGGAGGAGATGAACGGCAAGAAGTTCGGTGACCTCCAGAACCCCATGCTCGTCTCCGTGCGTTCCGGCGCCCGCGCCTCCATGCCCGGCATGATGGACACTATCCTGAACCTCGGCCTGAATGACGACGTCGTCGCCGCCATGATCAAGGGCAACCCCGATCCTAAGTTCGAGCGTTTCGTTTACGACTCCTACCGCCGCTTCATCCAGATGTTCTCCGACGTCGTTATGGAAGTCGGCAAGAAGTACTTTGAGCAGCTCATCGACAAGATGAAGGCCGAGAAGGGCGTAACCTCCGACCTCGAGCTCGACGCTTCCGACCTCAAGAAGCTCGCTGAGCAGTTCAAGGCTGAGTACAAGAAGCAGATCGGCGAGGACTTCCCCTCCGACCCGAAGGTCCAGCTCTACGAAGCTATCCGTGCGGTGTTCCGTTCCTGGGACAACCCCAGAGCAAACGTCTACCGCCGCGACAACGACATCCCCTACTCCTGGGGCACCGCTGTCAACGTCATGCCCATGGTGTTCGGCAACCTCAATGAGAACTCCGGCACCGGCGTCGCATTCACCCGTGACCCCGCCACCGGCGAGAAGAAGCTCATGGGCGAGTTCCTTGTCAACGCACAGGGCGAGGACGTTGTTGCAGGCGTCCGCACTCCTATGCCCATCGCTCAGATGGCAGAGCAGTTCCCCGAAGCATACGCTGACTTCGTCAAGGTCTGCGGCATCCTCGAGGAGCACTACCGCGACATGCAGGACATGGAGTTCACCGTCGAGAACGGCAAGCTCTACATGCTCCAGTGCCGCAACGGCAAGCGTACCGCTCAGGCCGCTCTCAAGATCGCATGCGACCTCGTTGACGAGGGCATGATCGATGAGAAGAAGGCCGTTCTGATGATCGACCCGAGAAACCTCGACACTCTGCTCCACCCGCAGTTCGACACCGCCGCCCTCAAGGCCGCTACTCCCATCGGCAAGGGCCTCGGCGCATCCCCCGGCGCTGCCTGCGGCAAGATCGTATTCTCCGCTGAAGAGGCCAAGGAATGGGCTGCCCGCAAGGAGAAGGTCGTTCTTGTCCGTCTCGAGACCAGCCCTGAGGATATCGAAGGCATGAAGGCCGCACAGGGCATCCTGACCGTTCGCGGCGGCATGACCAGCCATGCGGCAGTTGTTGCCCGCGGCATGGGCAAGTGCTGCGTTTCCGGCTGCGGCGCTATCGCTATGGACGAGGCAAACAAGAAGTTCACTCTCGCAGGCAAGACCTACCACGAGGGCGATTATATCTCCATCGACGGCTCCACCGGCAACATCTATGACGGCCTTATCCCCACTGTCGACGCCACCATCGCAGGCGAGTTCGGCCGCATCATGGGCTGGGCTGACAAGTACCGCCGTCTGCAGGTCCGCACCAATGCCGATACTCCTCACGATGCACGCAAGGCACGTGAGCTTGGCGCACAGGGCATCGGCCTTACCCGCACCGAGCATATGTTCTTCAACAGCGACCGTATCGCTGCCTTCCGTGAGATGATCTGCTCCGATACCAAGGAAGAGCGCGTTGCAGCTCTTGCAAAGCTCGAGCCGATGCAGCAGGAGGACTTTGAGGGCATCTACGAAGCAATGGGCGGCTACCCCGTAACCATCCGCTTCCTCGATCCTCCTCTCCATGAGTTCGTTCCCACCGAGGAAGCCGACATTGAGGCTCTTGCAAAGGCTCAGGGCAAGACCGTTGAGCAGATCAAGAACATCATCGCTTCCCTCCACGAGTTCAACCCCATGATGGGTCACCGCGGCTGCCGTCTGGCTGTCACCTTCCCGGAGATCGCCGAGATGCAGACTCGTGCCGTTATCAAGGCGGCTCTCGCCGTTCAGGCACGTCACCCCGATTGGAACCTCGTTCCCGAGATCATGATCCCGCTGGTCGGCGAGGTCAAGGAGCTCAAGTTCGTTAAGGATGTTGTCACCGCAGTTGCGGATAAGCTCATTGCCGATGCCGGCTCCGACATGAAGTACCTTGTCGGTACCATGATCGAGATCCCGCGCGCCGCTCTGACTGCTGACCAGATCGCCACCGAGGCTCAGTTCTTCTCCTTCGGCACCAACGACCTGACCCAGATGACCTTCGGCTTCAGCCGTGACGACGCCGGCAAGTTCCTCGGCGCTTACTACGACAACAAGATCTACGAGAGCGATCCGTTTGCACGTCTCGACCAGGTCGGCGTAGGCAAGCTGGTTGCTATGGCTGCAAAGCTCGGCCGTGAGACCCGCCCGGAGATCCACCTCGGCATCTGCGGCGAGCACGGCGGCGACCCCAGCTCCGTCGAGTTCTGCCACAAGGTCGGTCTGGACTACGTGTCCTGCAGCCCGTTCCGCGTTCCCATCGCTCGCCTTGCAGCTGCACAGGCAGCTATCAAGGAGATGTAATTCAGACGCTTAAAAGTGCCTGAAAAACACCAGATTTAATTATAACGGTCACATTCCAGAAATGGAATGTGACCGTTATTTTTGCATTATAGTAATCCCCTCGAACGGCGTTGCCGTTCGAGGGGATTGTAAAATAATACCAGAAAGCCTCGCAGAGTTTCCTTTTGTCAAAGAACTTTTGGTTCTTTGACAAAATCAGTCGCTCCACTTCCAGTCGGCGACTTCGGGCAGGTCAAGGCCGTACTCGGCGATATACTGCTTGTGCTCAATGAGCTTATCCTTCATCTGCTGGATGAGGTACGCGCCGCGGTTGCCGAGCTGCGGCAGGTTATACACCGCGGACATGACCAGATCGAAGCGGTCAAGACGGTTGAGCACGCGCATGTCAAAGGGCGTGGTGATCGTGCCTTCTTCGATGTAGCCGCGCACATGGATGTTCTTGTTGTGGCGCTTATAGGTCATCTCATGGATAAGGCTGGGATAGCCGTGGAAGGCGAAGATTATGGGTTTATCCTTGGTGAAGAGCGAGTCATACTCGACCTGAGACAGCCCGTGCGGGTGCTGCTCGTTGCTCTGCAGACGCATGAGGTCAACGACGTTGACGACGCGGATGCGCAGCTCCGGGAAGGCCTCGCGCAGGATGGTGACGGCGGCAAGAGTTTCAAGCGTAGGTGTATCGCCGCATTTAATATCGGGTATCATCCTTTGCCGTATATGCTTTAGACGTAAGATAGAGGGAAAATGTTCCTGATTGTGAAATTTAAGTGCCCTGCTCAAAAATAAAAAACAGGTGCAGACCCTCCGGTTCGGAGGGCTGCACCCATTTCTTATGCGAGGGTAATGGAAATTAAACCGGGGGAAACTGGCGGGAGGACTTTAGAGATCGAAATCGACCATGTCGTAGCGGCGCAGGAGTGTGCCGATCTCGGTATTGTCGACCTTCTTGAGTATTGCGCGGATGACGGGTTTCGTGATGAACTTGGGAAGCGGCAGCTTCATGTCGGTCAGACGGCGGCCGTCCATAAGCTTCTTCGTGCTCTGCATGAGGACACGCACGTCATAGACGGAGTTGAACACCTCAGGTACGCCGCGGTCGACATGGCAGAGCGTGTAGACGGCTTCCATCGCGGTACGCACGGAGTACTCGGTGGTGAACACGGTGTCACGGAAGGTCTCGGCGTGGTTGCCGAGGAAGGCGAAGTTGACAACGCCGTTGGGGACAACGTCGGGGCGATCGCCCTTATGACGGCAGATGAAGTAGGTGGTGACTCTGGGCATCATAACAGGCACGCAGTTGCAGCTCTTCGCGGCCAGCTCGTCGATGCGCTCCACGGGTACGCCGATGTGGTACAGCCACTCGCGGGCGATCTCTTCGCCGGTGCAGTCGCGCATGCGCTTCTTGACGTAGTCGCCCATGCGGCTGGTGTACAGGCCGTATATCCAGACGACGCACTGATCCTTGGGCTGCACCTTGAAGTGCGGCTGACGGTTGACAGTCCAGCTCATGAGCCAGCCGGAGTCGCGCGCCGTGACGATGCCGCCGGTCGCGACCTTGCCGCTTCTGACGTCGCGCTTGCAGATGGCTTCCATGTAGGGGATGATCTCTTCGTCGAGTGTGGTGAGCGTTGCGGACTCCCACTGGGTGAGCTCAGGATCCTTGAGGAACTCATCCGGATGGCCGAAGCTGGGATCCTGACGGGCGATGTTCTGCCACATCTTCCAGCTGTCGCCGACGGAGGTGTCAAAGCCGGGGGCGGTGTGATGGTCGCCGATGGTGGCGTTGGAGCAGTTGGAGCCGTTGGTGAAGAACACAAGGGTGTTCTCATCGATGTCCATGGACTTGGGCTCGCCCTTTTCAAGATATTCTATCTTTGTGGCGACCTTGCGGGCATGGTTGATGTCGAATATAACATTGGTGCCGGTGGTGCTGAACATGAAGTTGACGCCGTGGCCGCGCAGGTACTTTATCATCGGGAGGATCATGGATTCATACTGATTGTACTTCGTGAACTTCAGCGCCTTGAGCGTGGGCAGACCGCCGATGTGGTGGATGAAGCGGTGGACGTACTTCTTGACTTCGAGAGCGCTGTGCTCATCCTTGAAGGCAAACATCGTGCGCCAGTACGTCCAGAAGTTGGAGTTGAACACCTCGTCAGTCCATATTTCGTTGATGGCCTTGCCGTAGAGATCCTCGTCCTTCATAAAGAAGAGCTTCATTATCTCCATGCAGGCGGCGTCGGACAGACCGAACTCGCCGTCGGTATGTGCGTCCTTGCCGCGCTTCTCGGTCACACGGCAGAGAGAATAGTTGGGGTCGTGCTTGTTGAGCCAGTAGTATTCATCCAGAACGGATACGCCTTCCGTCTCGATAGAGGGGATGCTTCTGAACAGATCCCAGAGACACTCAAAGTGGTTTTCCATCTCGCGGCCGCCGCGGATGATAAAGCCCTTGTCGATGTTCAGGATACCGTCGCAGGCACCGCCGGCCACGGGCATATCCTCCATGACAGTGATGTTCTCGCCGGGCATCTGGGCGTCGCGGACGAGGAAGCAGGCCGCCGCGAGGCCGGCAAGGCCGCCGCCGATTATCACGGCGTGCTTCTTTTCAATTCCTTCGGGCTTTTCGGGGCGCGCGAATGCTTCGTAGTTGCCGTTGCTGTAATACATGACTGTTCCTCCCAAAATTTGATTTTATGTGTTTTCATTGCGGCGCAATGAAATGTACAGAATAAACGCGTGGGAGACTCCGGGGCGGTCACTCCTCCCCTGAGCGTCCTGCGAGAGCCCTCAGTCCCGACCTGTCAAGCAGTGTGATCCTGCCGCGGCCGGACTTGATGAGCCCCGTGTGCCGCAGGTATTTTATCTCACGGCTGACGACCTCTCTGGTCGTGCCGAGGTGGTTTGCAATGTCCTCATGAGTGATAAGGGCGCAGTCGCCGTTCTGCTGCATGGATATTTTCAGCAGGAACCCGGCGATCTTCGAGCGCAGAGGACAGAAGAAATACTCATTGATGTTATTCAGAATGTCCTGAGCGTTGCGGGAGGACGTCTCGATAATATACTCCGCTGCTGCCGGGCAGCCGTATGCCAGGCGCGAAAGCTCCGCGCGGCGTATATGAGCAACGGCGGCGTCGCTCATTGCCTGAAGCTGCGGCATTATATCTCCGGGACGGGCGCAGTCGGCGGTGAGGATGTTGAACACATCGCCGGGGCGCATGATGAGGATCGTCACTTCTCTGCCGATACCGGATACCATATAGACCCGGATAACGCCGTGCAGAACTATCAGCATCCCGTCCTTTTTCTCGCCGGAAAAGGTGAGGGACTCCCCGGCGCGGCAGCGCTTATACAGCAGACCGGACTCAAACTGCTGCTTCTGCTGCTCCGACAGAGACGGCCAGAACGGGAGAATGGAGATCACTTCTTTTGTACACTGCATATGTTGTCACACCTCGTTCTTTGCGATGGTTAGGACTTCTAACAGATGTTAAGTATATTAACATCTGACGTTAAAAAAATATCAGAACTCGACAAGCAGCGACATGATGTCTATATTTTATCAGACATCTCGCTGAGTTCTGTACCAAAAGTTACATAAACCTTGCATATTTCTGACCCACAAAAGATTTCGTATTTTTTAACAAACTTACTGCTCGCTTTTTATATATTTTGATATGAGCGAAGCGGTCATATGCACGATGGTTTCCGGGGCGACGCCGAAGGAGATATTTTCGTACAGAGTGACGCCGGTGAAAGCGTTGAGAAGGATCTGATAAATGGCATAGATGTTTATATCTTTCCTTATGGAGCCGTCCTCCACGCCGTCCTTGAGCGCCTTGAGCGCCGGGATCGGTATCTCCTTGTCGTAATGGCTCCAGAAAACGCTGCTCATCCCGCGCTCAGCGGCCTCGTCGTGGCTGAAGCGATAGGTGAACATCTCATGCGTGTATTTATACCAGTTCGGGAACTCCTCATACAGGGAATAGTAAGCCCTCATGCAGGCCACAAAGCGCTCGTAGCCCGTTGATGCATTCTCATCCCCGGCGTACCTTTCATAAAAATATCTGTAAAACTCCGTCAGCGCGTATTTCCATATCCGGAGGATAAGCTCCTCCTTATTGCCGAAGTAGCGGTACAGGGACATCTGAGAGAGGTTTACATTCCGCGCGATCTGGTTCATGCTGGTCGCGGCAATGCCGTTTTCCATGAACATATCCAGCGCAGTCTCAATTACGCGCTGAATATTATCCTTTCTTTCATCGCTCTGATTCATGGCTGCCTCCGGTGTTTTTGTGTATTGTCTCGATTGTAACATATGCACCGGAAAAAAGACAGTGTTTTTTGCTCGTATATAGACAAATCCCGGACGGTTGAAACCGTCCGGGACTTGCAATTAAAGACGATTATTAGCTTAGTCGCTCCATTTCCAGTCGGCGACTTCGGGCAGGTCGAGACCGTACTCCGCGATATACTGCTTGTGCTCAATGAGCTTATCCTTCATCTGCTGGATGAGGTACGCGCCGCGGTTGCCGAGCTGCGGCAGGTTATACACCGCGGACATGACCAGATCGAAGCGGTCAAGACGGTTGAGCACGCGCATGTCAAAGGGCGTGGTGATCGTGCCTTCTTCGATGTAGCCGCGCACATGGATGTTCTTGTTGTGGCGCTTATAGGTCATCTCATGGATAAGGCTGGGATAGCCGTGGAAGGCGAAGATTATGGGTTTATCCTTGGTGAAGAGCGAGTCATACTCGACCTGAGACAGCCCGTGCGGGTGCTGCTCGTTGCTCTGCAGACGCATGAGGTCAACGACGTTGACGACGCGGATGCGCAGCTCCGGGAAGGCCTCGCGCAGGATGGTGACGGCGGCAAGAGTTTCAAGCGTAGGTGTATCGCCGCAGCAGGCCATGACGATATCGGGCTCCTCACCCTTGTCGGTGGACGCCCACTGCCAGATGCCGATGCCCTGAGTGCAGTGCTTGACGGCCTGCTCCATGGTCAGCCACTGGGGACGCGGGTGCTTGGAGGCGACGATCACGTTGACATAGTTTCTGGAGCGGATGCAGTGGTCAAAGCAGCTGAGCAGGCAGTTCGCATCCGGGGGCAGGTAGAGGCGGACGACGTCGGCCTTCTTGTTCGCAACATGGTCGAGGAAGCCGGGATCCTGATGCGTGAAGCCGTTGTGGTCCTGCTGCCAAACGTTCGATGCGAGCACATAGTTGAGCGACGCGATCTTCTGACGCCAGGGCAGCTGGTTGCAGACCTTGAGCCACTTGGCGTGCTGGGAGAACATGGAGTCGACGATGCGGATGAAGGCCTCATAGCTGTTGAAGAAGCCGTGGCGGCCGGTCAGCAGATAACCTTCGAGCAGACCCTCGCAGACGTGCTCGGAGAGCATGGAGTCCATGACTCTGCCGTCGGGAGCAAGATGGTCATCAGTGTCGTAGGCTTCGCCGTCCCAAGCTCTGTCGGTAGCATCGAACACGGCGGAGAGACGGTTGGAGTTTGTTTCATCCGGGCCGAAGGAGCGGAAGCTGCGCTCCTTTTCATTGAGCTTATATATATCGCGCACGAAGGTGCCGAGGACGGACATGTCCTGCGCCTCAACTGCGCCGGGGTAGGTGACGTCCACACCGTACTCGCGGAAGTCCGGCATGCGAAGATCCTTCAGAAGCAGGCCGCCGTTGGCGTGCGGGTTTGCGCCCATGCGGCGCGTGCCCTTGGGCGGGAAGTCGAGCAGCTCCTGCACGGGTACGCCGTTTTCATCGAACAGCTCCTCGGGGCGGTAGGACTTCAGCCACTCCTCGATCTGGCGGATATGCTCGGGGGAGTCGGGCTGGATGGGGACCTGATGCGCGCGCCAATAGTCCTCGACCTTGAGGCCGTCGACATACGCCGGGCCGGTCCAACCCTTCGGGCTGCGCAGGACGATCATCGGCCAGCGCGGGCGGACGGTGCTGCCGTTCTCTCGCGCTTCCTTCTGGAAGGTGAAAATTTCCTCGATGCACTCATCGAGCGTGTCAGCCATGAGACGGTGCATAACGGCGGGGTCCCTGCCCTCGACGAAGTGCGGCTCCCAGCCGCAGCCGCGGAAGAAGTCCTCCAGCTCCTCATGGGAGATGCGGGCGAAGAGAGTGGGGTTCGCTATCTTATAGCCGTTGAGGTGCAGGATCGGGAGCACTGCGCCGTCAGTCTTGGCGTTGATGAACTTATTGAGGTGCCAAGAGGTGGCAAGCGGGCCGGTCTCGGCCTCGCCGTCGCCCACAACGCAGGCGGCAATCAGGCCGGGGTTATCGGTGACGGCACCGAAGGAGTGCGCGAGCGAATAGCCGAGCTCGCCGCCCTCGTTGATGGAGCCGGGAGTCTCAGGCGCGACGTGCGACGGGATGCCGCCGGGGAAGGAGAACTGCTTGAAGAGCTTCTGCATGCCCTCCTTGTCGCGGGAGATGTTCGGATAGACCTCCTGATAGCTGCCGTCGAGCCAGTCCTGCGCGACCATGGCGTTGCCGCCGTGACCCGGGCCGGAGACGTAGATCATATCGAGGTCGTATTTCTTTATAACGCGGTTGAGGTGAGTGTAAATGAAGTTCTGGCCGGGAACGGTGCCCCAATGGCCGACGATCTTTTTCTTGATGCTCTCCTCGGTGAGCGGCTTCTGGAGAAGCGGATCATCCAGCAGATAGAGCTGGCAGGCCGACAGGTAGTTCGAAGCGCGCCAATACGCGTCCATTGTGGCGAGCTCTTGCTCAGTCGCCGGGGCGGTTTTTCTTTCGTCCATTACTGTACCTCCTTAAAAAATTATGGGAAGCGATGCGCAGAGGGCATATCTTTTCATATTATTTTTCGGCGGAGGACAGGGATTATACATCTCCTGCCGCAGCCGAAGCATGAAATGCGTTGATGATACGTAAACTGCCCCATGCGAGCACATAATATCAAGAAATGCTGCAGGATTCAATTGGCAGTATCACAGAATGCGCGCGGCGGCTTAAAACAAATTTCCATATTGTTTATGCTTTTTGACTAAACATACGGCGCAAATATGATACATATGACTAAATAAAGGCTGTGAAGATTTTTTCTTCACAGCCTTTTGGCTTGATCAAATATTTGAGCCCGCGTTATAGCCCTCACGTCTGGCATTGAATATTTTCCTGACCTGTGCGCAGTCGCCGATCTTCCAGAAGTCATAAGCGAGCGCGCGGAACTGCTCCGCCTCGTCGTCCATCGGCAGATAACCTCCTGCCCAGATGACCGAATCCGCTTTCAGCTCCGATTCACTGCCGTCAGGGGTGCGGATCACAGCTCCGGTCCCGGTAACAGCCACGCAGTCCGCTTCGTTGAGGATCGTTACGGGAACCTTTTCCAGCTCCATTAAAAGTCCCTCGCGGTAGAGATAAGCCGCGTCACGGCAGACCTCTTTTTTGCGGCTGATAAGCTGCACGCTCCGTCCCATCATCCCGAGCTGCAGGGCGATCTCGCAGCCAACAAGCCCGCCGCCTATCACCGCGGCAGTCTGCCCGATGGAATCAATATCCCGCAGTGCGTCGGCAGCCATGATTGCGTTTTCTCCGCCCGGAACATCGGGGCGTTTGGCCTTTGCGCCGAGCGAGGCTACTATCACGTCTGGCTGCAATTCTTCGGCAAGCTCCGGTGTTGCCTCGGTGCCGAGCCGAAGCTCCGCTCCGCTGCGCTCCAGCCGCCGTATCATCACCTGCATCAGCTGGTCGACTTTCTGCTTGAAAGGAACGTATTGCGCATAGCGCATTGCCCCGCCGAGCTCCTGCGCTTTCTCGCACAGCACGACGCTGTGGCCGCGCTCGGCAAGCTCCGCCGCCGCTTCCATACCGGCGGGGCCGCCGCCTATCACAAGAACACGTTTCGGCTCGTCAGTATTTTTGACCTGACTTGCCGGAATTTCTTTATATGCCGTTGGGTTCGCCGGGCAGCGGCGTATACGCGAGCAGTGGCGAACATAAGGCACAAAGGATTCGCTTATGCAGGCCATGCAGCGCAGGCAGGGGTATACCAAGTCATCCCTCCCGGCCTTTAGCTTGTTCGGCAGCTCAGGGTCTGCAAGCAGCGGCCGCGCCAACGCGACGATATCCGCTCTGCCCTCGGCGATGATGCTCTCCATCAGCTCGGGGTCGCCGAGCGCGCCGACCGTAACTACCGGAGTGTGCTTCATTTCTTTCTTGATCGCCTCGGCGAGATAGACGTTGCAGCCCTGCGGGAGGAACCCGTTGGGGATCATGTGCTGGTTGGTCGAGGGGACGTGAAATGTTCCGGAGGTCACGTGGATGAGGTCGACTTTGCCGTCCAGAAGCTTTGCGAATTCTATCTGATCTTCGAGCGTCAGACCGCCCTCGACGATCTCGGTGCCGCTCATGCGCACCTCAATGGGGAAATCGTCCCCGCATTTTTTACGGATGTTCGCGATGACTTCCATTGTGATGCGTGCGCGGTTCTCAAGACAGCCGCCGTATTTGTCCGTCCTGCGGTTGTTGAGCGGTGAGAGGAACTGGTGCAGCAGCCACCCATGCCCGGCGTGGATCATCACGATGTCCACCCCGCCGAGCTTTGCCATTTCAGCGGCGTCGCCGAATCGCTCAACGATATAGTCTATAGTCTCCTGGTCAAGCTCGCTGTAATCCTTGCCGAGGTGTCCGGGCCCTGCGCTCGGTCCCCAGATAGGCCCGTCGTAGTATTCGGGATTTGCGCGCGTGCCTGGATGTATCAGCTCAACCGCCGCAAAGGCGTTGTGCTTTTTTATCGCGTCCGTTGCCGCATGGAGATAGGGGAGAACCTCCGGATCGTCCAGCGCGATGCAGAGCTTGTGCGAAATGCCTGTCTTAATGTCGATGCGGCATTCACCCATGTGAACTATCGCCGCTCCGCCTTTCGCCTTCCCCTCGAAGATCGCGATGTTCTCAGCCGTCGGATACCCGCTTATCGGCAGGTTCGAGATGTTGACTGGCGCGGCCTCAATGCGGTTCTTGAGCGTCAGCCGCCCGACCTTTATGGGACTGAACAGATGCGGATACTTGTACTCCATGCGTGTTTTTCCTCCTGACATGCGGTCATTTCGCTTCGGCGTTCTTTGGCTGCGTCGCAAGGCTTACAACGATGTAAGCTATCAGCGCCGGGATGAGAGAGGTAAAGGCAATGTACGGGATCTGCACACCGCACTTGTTCAGAATTATCATGGCCATGCCGCACAGCGCGCTGGCAATCGCACCTTCCTTGGTGCCTTTTTTCCAGAAAATACCGCCGAGAACCATGACGAGCGCACCGGCGTTCATTATCGAGTAGGTGGAGGCCAGCAGCGAGAGGATGCTCGAAGAGCTGATAGCCAGAACCAGCGCTATCACACCGGATACGAGCGTGACTATGGCGGACAGGCGGCCAAGCTTCTTTTCGTCTGCCTTGGGGTTGAGTGTCTTGAAGTAAATGTCGTTGACGGCGTTCGCCGTGACGTTGAGCAGGCCTATGTCCATCGTGGACATGACCGCCGAGAGAACTGCCGCGATCATCAGCCCGGCAACGATGGGGGGCATATCCTGCAGGACGACTGTGAAGAGAATCGAAGCAGTCGGGGCATCCGGGAAAAGAGCCTTTCCGTACATGCCGATAACGACCGGCATTATAACAAACGGGATCAGTGCCGCCGCCGCGATTATCGGCGACCAGAACGCGACCTTTTCATCCTTGCAGGAGGCCGTGCGCTGGTAGGCCGCACCGGAGATAAGCCCGTTGAGCGCGCCGGGGACGAGCATCATCACCAGACGCTCCCCGCTGAACGGGACAGGATCGAAAGCGCTTGCGGGCAGCGCTGCCGATATGGCGTCAAACCCGCCTTGCATCGCAACGATAACGATGCAGAAAACAGTGGAGAAGAATATCACGAGCGTCTGCACGGAGTCCGTTATCATAACCCCCCACATACCGGAGATCGAGCAGTAAATGAATACGACCACCGCCATCACGATTCCACCGAGGGTCGAGTTAAGGCCAAGCGCTTCAAACAGTGCGCACCCTGCCATTATCTGTGCCGCCATGATGCCGAGCGATGCGCAGATATTAAGCACCGCCATCAGCACGGAAGCGAATTTGCTCTTATAGCGGTCGCGGATGAGATCGGGAATGGTGATGTATCCGCGGGTATACAGCAGCTTGGACATTACCAGCGCGAAGAGCACATAGGACAGGCACGCGCCGAGGCCGTACCACATGCCGCCTATGCCGTATTCCGCGCCGTACTGCGCACCGCCGACGACAATACCATTGCCGACGTGTGCGCCGATATATGTGCATACCATTACGAACATACCGCCGGATCTGCCCGCCGTGAGAAAGTCCGTCATGGTCGAGCTTTTTTTCTTTCCGGCAAATCCTATTGCCAGCATACTGGCCATGTATATGACCAGAATAACTATAATAACTGCCATCTTGTTTCTCCTTATCTCCTCATCGACCGTGTTTAACTAATTACCACATTAGTACTGTAGCGACGTGAAGAATTATAAACCGGCTCCCGAAAAATGTCAACAGGGGAAAAGAAGATTTTTATAAAAAATATGGCAGCATGTCAAAAAGTCCTCGCAGGACTTTTTGACATGCTGCCATGTAACGGGGACAGGCCCTTGGCTCTTCCTATGGGAGAGCTCATTCCACGTTATTCTGCATAGAGGCAAATTCCATTGCCATTTTCATATTGTGCTCGAAGCGCTCAGCCGGGATGAGCGCGATGCCCTCCTCATCGCTGAGGACGATAAGGCGCGTGCCGCCGGTGAGACCGAATTTATCACGCGCGTCCTTGGGGATGACGATCTGACCGCGGTCGCTCACCGTGACGGAGCCCCAGATATTCTTGCCCTTCGGCGCTGGCGGGATAGCGCCGATGCCATCGGCAGTCTCGGTCTTGATGAGACTATCGATCGTCACGCCGTAGACAGAAGCGAGCAGGCTGCACTTTTCAATATTCGGCACTGTAGCGCCGGTTTCCCACTTGGCGTATGCCTGACGGGAGATGTTTATTTTCTCTGCGATCTCCTCCTGAGAATAGCCGTGGATATTGCGGAGGATCACAAGGTTTTCCTTAATCATGGGTTACCGTCCTTTACAGATCGATTTTTTCAAAGCTCCGGCAGGCTCTTCTGAACGAGAGCCGCGTGATGAGCGCGTATGCAAGGATGCCTAGAGCGAGCAGTGTCAGCTGCAGCGGCAGAAAGTCCGTTCCGAAAGCGTTCAGCGCCTCAAGGCCGGGGAAGCGGTGCAGCGCTTCGCCGAGACCGACGCATATAAACGACACGACGATATACGCGACGAAAGGACGGCTGAACTTATACGCGGTCTTGAAGAAGCCGCCGACAAATATGGCATTGAAGAGTGCGAAGATAAAAAATGCCATACCGAGGGCGAAGGGATTTGCATTCATCAGTGCATTCGACCGGTACACCGCGGAGCCGGAGAGAAGCGTCATCCTTATTATAACAGCAATGCCCATGACAAGCAATGAGCACAGCTCGATAAAGCAGACAAAGAGGTACTTGCCCTTTACGACGTCGCACTTTGCGAAGGGCAGCAGCGCGGAAAAGAGAATGTCGTTGGCCTCCCGCGCACTCTGGAAGCTCTGGAATATGCCGAGCGTGACAAAGAATACGCCACACAGGATGGGATAGCCCGGCACGAAGAACATAAGCCCGAAGGCGATGAACAAGTAAGAGAGCGCGGAAGCGCTGAGCCGAAGCTCCTTTATCATAATTTCACGCATTGTTCCCGCCCCTTTCCATGCGCAGTATGGCTTCCTCGATAGTCTCTCCGTTTTTGGAGAAGCGCCTGACGAACTCGTCTTTGGGGAGCGACGCAACTATTTCGCCCTTGGATATGTAGACGATGTCGTCCGCGCACTTTTCGATATCGGAAATGATATGTGTCGAGAAGAACACCGCGACGCCGCAGTTCTTGAGCTCCGCGAACAGGCCGAGCAGCTCATCTCTCGAGAACGGGTCGAGCCCGCTCGTGGGCTCGTCGAGGATCAGCACCTTGGCGTTGTGCGAGAGCGCGACGAGGAGATTATACTTGACGCGCATGCCCTCCGACATTTCGAGCGCGGTATTGTTTTCATCAAGTGCGAAGAGAGCAAGGTACCGGCGGTAGGCGTCCTCATCCCATGTGTCATAGCAGCGCTTCACGACTGCGACGACGTCACGTAGCTTCTTGCGCGGGTACCAGTTGACCGCGCCGGTGGAATAGCCGATGAGCTTCTTGATCTCGTTTTCGTTCTCCGCAAGGGGCTTGCCGAAATAGAGAATTTCGCCGCTGTCAGGGTGGACAAGGTTCAGCATGGATTTTATCGTTGTGGTTTTACCGGCACCGTTTCTGCCGATGAAGCCGGTTATTCTGCCCGCTTCGATGCTGAAGGATGCGTCCTTCAGCGCGAAGGCGGGATAGGTCTTGTTGAGGTCATGCACCTCTGCAACGCTCATATTGTTCCCTCCCGAGAGTTCTACTTGTATGAATTATGCAACCAAACGCGGCGATTTACAATCAACCGCAGGTAACAGATTTTACGGAGTTTTGTTATGTTAGGTTGCGGGAGAGGGGACGCGAACGGGCGCTGCGGCGTCTTAGATATTGCTTTTCGGAGCAACCAACTGCGGTATGCTCCGCAGGGTGACTTTCTGTGCGAACAGAAAGTCACCAAAGAGTCGCACAGGGAGAGGGTGTTTCGACTCCCCCTCTCCCTGTGAACCCTCACCCGCAACGACAGAAGTGGGATTGCGATCCCCCTTCTGGAACCCCCTGGGGTTGGTGCAGTGTTTAACATTACCGGCAGACTTTTCTGCGAAAAATAACTTGGCACAAAAACGGCGCTGGTTAGCCGAAGGTTTGCCATCCTTGGAAGGAATCCAAGGGAAACCATCGCAATGGTTTCTCTTGGGCGGTTCAAGGGTGGGGTTTCAAAAGGGGCGGGGAAAACGCAATCCCCGCCCCTTTTGTGATTCTTTGCATACTTTCTGTTCACACAGAAAGTATGCCCACGGAGTGACCGGCAGTGAAACACTGCGAAAAATCTATTAACATCCATCCGCCGCGGTTGGGCATGGTTTGCGTGAATACAAACAGCTATCACTATGTAATATATTTTACAAGGCGCGGATATTGTAAAATTACGTCATGCAGTATTCGGAGGGAGCCTATGTGCGCAGCTGAAGCAAAACCGCTGATCATAAAAAGAAGAGGCGAGGACGGCAACAGAGTCATAAGCCTACGCATAAAGGAAACGACGCTGTCAGAGCTGGACACGCTCGCGTCCAAAACTCAGCACTCCAGAAACGAACTCATAAACACGATCCTTGAATACGGACTGAAAAACATAGAGGTAAAATAAACTGGAAAGGAGCGCCGCCATGGACGACAGCAATGTGAACTATAAGGAGAAATACCTTGAGCTCATGCGCGCCACGGAGAAAGCAATAAACATCCTGATACAGGCTCAGAGAGACTGCGAGGAAAAATATATCTCCGAGAG
>CAKTPC010000025.1 GCA_934590505.1 uncultured Oscillospiraceae bacterium | reverse complement strand
TCGTCGCCATCGCGGCGGGGATGTTCATGGCGGGGATGTTCATGGCGGTCGGCGATCTTGAGGGCGAGACGCGTTTTTCAGCGATTATGATCGGTCAGTTCCTCACATTCTTGGTAGGGCTGCCGTCTATAATAATAACAAAGCCGGAGTTTACTCTTACAGCGACTGCGGGCATAATCATACTCGGTGTGTTCCAGCTCGGCATTGCGTATATACTCTATGTGAAGTCCACGAAATACTGCCCGCCGCTTGCGTGCAGTCTGCTCGGCGCGGTGGAGCCGCTGCTCAACCCCGTCTGGGTGCTGATATTCTACGGGGAAAAGCCGGGAGTGTTCGCACTTATCGGCGGCGTCGTCGTTATCGTGACGATAACGGTCTGGTGCATCAAGGGGCAGGAGAAAGCCCCGGAGGAAGCAAAGGCCTGATAGCGGCCGGAGGTCAAGCATGCTCGATTCGCTGCGTGAAAAAGCAAACAATCTGCCGCTGCTGCCGGGAGTGTACATCATGCTCGACGAGCGCGGAGAGGTTATATACGTCGGCAAGGCGAAGAAGCTGAAGAACCGCGTCAGCAGCTATTTCCACGGGGAGCATCTGCCGAAGGTCGAGGCCATGGTGGAGAAGGTGCATGACTTCAATGTCATTGTCGCGGGCAGCGAGTTTGAGGCGCTGGTGCTGGAAAACTCGCTCATAAAGCAGCACAAGCCGCACTACAACATTCTGCTCAAGGACGACAAGGGCTACCCATTTATCAGGCTGGACCTGCATGAAGAGTACCCGCGGATGACGCTGACGAACCGCGCGGGGAAAGACGGAGCAAAATACTTCGGTCCGTTCGGCGGGCGCGGACAGACCTATGACATTATAAGCACGATATCCAAGGCGCTGCTGCTGCCGGACTGCTCGCGGAAGTTCCCGCGGGATATAGGCAAGGAGCGCCCCTGCCTCAACTACCACATGGGCAGCTGCGCGGGCTGGTGCCTGAAAGACAGCAGCGCAGAGGACTACCGCCGCCGCATAACGCAGGCGGCGATGATACTTGACGGCAAGAGCAAGGAGCTCACGGATGAACTGCGGAGCCAGATGGAGCAGGCGGCGGAGGAGCTGAGGTTCGAGCGTGCCGCAGAGCTGCGCGACAGGCTGCGCGCGATAGATGGGCTGACGAACAAGCAGCGCGTTATCGCCACGGCCTTTGCCGACACTGACGCTATCGGTTTTTGCCGGGGGGCAAAGACCTGCTTTGCAGTGCTGCATTTTGTTGACGGCAGTCTCGTGGGCAAGGACGTCGAGATGATGGACGAGCCGCTTGAGGACGACGGCGAGGCCGTGTCCGACCTTGTGCGGCAGTACTACACGGCGCACCGCGGCGGCTGGCCGAAGTCGGTGCTGCTGCCCTGCACAATAGACGACCGGGAGGAGCTGGAGCGCCTTTTGAGCGAGGTCTCCGGGCGCAGAATGTATATAGACACGCCGCAGCGCGGGGAGCGCATGCGGCTTATCGAGAGCGCAGCGCTCAACGCGCGCGAGGAGATACAGCGGCGCACGACAGCCGAGCAGCGCCGGTCAAAGACGCTGGAATGGCTCCGGAAGGTGCTGGAGCTGCGTGACTTCCCAAAGCGCATAGAGGCCTTTGATATATCGAACCTCGGCTCGACGGGCATAGTCGCGGCAATGACGGTGCATGTAAACGGAAAACCCTTAAAGCGCGATTACAGGAAATTCCGCATACGCGGGCTTGACGCACCGGATGATTACGCGAGCATGTACCAGGCGGTGTACAGGCGCTTCAGCCACTACAAGGAGGGCGACGAGAAGTTCTCGACCCTGCCGGACCTGCTGCTTATAGACGGCGGCGACAAGCATGCTGCGACGGCGGAGCACGCGCTGCGCGACCTCGGCATCAACGTGCCGGTGTTCGGCATGGTCAAGGACGACCGCCACCGCACAAGGGCGTTGATAGACTCAGCCGGGCATGAGACGGGCATAAAGACCAATCAGGCAGTGTTCGCGCTCGTCGGCTCGATACAGGAGGAGACGCACCGCTTCGCGATAGAGTATCAGCGCTCACTGAGAAACGAGAGCTACGCATCGAAACTTGACGCGATACCCGGCGTCGGCGAAAAGCGGAGGACGGACCTGCTGAAATACTTCAAGTCCGTGAAGGCGATACGCGAGGCAAGTGTGGAGCAGCTTGCGCTCGTCGTGCCGCGGAACACCGCCGCAGCGATATACGCATACTTCCGCAGCGAAGAGAACGAGGAGAAGGAACAATGAGAGTGATAACAGGCACGGCGCGCGGGCGCAGGCTCAAGACGCCGGAAAACTATGACATCCGTCCGACGACCGACAACGTAAAGGAATCGGTTTTCAACATCATCCAGTTCGACATTGAGGGCAGGCGCGTGCTCGACCTCTTTGCCGGGACGGGTCAGCTCGGCATTGAGTGCCTCAGCCGCGGGGCGGCGGAGGCAGTGTTCATAGACGAGAACACGGCGGCGGTGAAGATCGTCAAGGAGAACCTCAAGACCTGCGGCTTCACGGCGGCGGTGCTGCAGCAGGACGCGCTGAGCTACCTGCGGCACTGCGGAAAGTTCGACCTAGTTTTCGTTGATCCGCCCTATGACTCGGGATTGTACGAATCCGTGCTGGAAACCATCAATTCGGTTGACATATTGTCGGATGGTGGTATAATATTATGCGAGTCACGCCGGGAGAATACGCTTCCGGATATGTACGCTCCTTACAGAAAAAAGAAAGAGTATAACTACGGCAGGGTAAAGCTTACCGTGTATATAAAGGACAGCCTTTGATGACTACTGCAATCTGCCCGGGCAGCTTTGACCCGATCACTCTCGGCCATGTCGATATAATCTGCCGCGCGGCGGAGATATTCGACGAGGTCGTTGTCTGCGTGATGCACAACGCGGCGAAGAAATCACCCATGTTCACGCTGGAAGAAAAGCTCAGCATGGCGCGCCGCGCCGTCGAGGGGTACAAGAACGTGCGTGTGGATGGATATGACGGCCTGCTCACGGAGTATGTGCGCCGATTTGAAAAGCCTGTGATCGTCAAGGGACTGCGCGCCGCCTCGGACTTCGACTATGAGTTTCAGATGAACATGATAAACAAGTGCCTGAACCCATCGGTCGAGACAATGTTCCTCACAGCGAGTGAACAGTACACTTTCCTCAGTTCCTCGATAGTGCGGGAGGTAGCCCAGTACGGCGCGGAGCTCAAGGGACTCGTGCCGGACATGATAATCCCTGATATAGAAGAAAAAGCCAAACAATGGAGGTAGTCCTCGCATGGCCAACAATAACGACGTTATAGAGCTGCTTGATATCCTGTACGGCATGGTGACGGAAGCTTGGGGCGTTCCTCTCGGCAACGACAAGTGCATCATCGAGCGCGAGAAAGCCATAGATATTATAAGTGAAATAAAGGCGAATCTGCCGTCCTCCATCGCCGAGGCGCAGAGACTTGTCTCGGCAAGGGATGAGTTTATCGGCAACGCCAAGCGCGAGGCCGAGGCGCTGCGCAAAAGCGCGGAGGAGCAGGCGCGCGCCATGATAGAGGAGCAGGAGGTCATACGCACGGCGAGAGCCAAGAGCGCGGAGATGATCTCCGCCGCCGAGGCAAAGTCGAGCCAGCTGCGCCGCGTCGCGAGCGAGTATGTGGACAACATCATGCGCCAGACCGAGGAGAGCATGAACGCTGCGCTTGCAACAATACAGAACGCGCACAATTCCTTCCGCGCTCTCGGCGGAGGCCAGCTGCAGGAGCAGAAGGAGAGCACCGTAAAGCTCGCCGGAGTCGAGACGATACAGCGCGGCGAAGAGGAATAATTTCCGCCGCCGACACAATATACATAACAGGCAGCCCACTCAAAGCACAAGACTTTGGGTGGGTACTTTTTTTACCGATTTTGAGGAAGAAAATGTCAAAAACTTACAAAAAGTTTCACTTGCTTTTTCGTTTATGCCACCCTATAATATATATCAAAGTGGCAGAAAGTGGGGCAAAATGGTGAGATGTCCCACGTCGGGGGAGGGCATTTTGATGACTGGGGAGTACCAGCATTCTCTTGACAGCAAGGGAAGGCTGTTCATGCCCGCAAAGCTTCGGGAGGAGCTGGGCGCGGTGTTTTATATAACGATATCGATGGATCGCTGCCTGTGCGCGTACAGCAGCGAAAGCTGGGACGCGCTCTCGGAGCGGGTGAACGTGATGCCGTATGTCAAGCAGCGGAAAATGCGCCCGCTGTTCGCACACGCGGCGCGCTGTGAGTTGGACAGTCAGGGACGCGTGCTCGTGCCGCAGAACCTGCGCGACTACGCAAACCTTACAAAGAGCGTGACGGTCGTCGGCTGCAACAACCATGCCGAGCTCTGGGACAGCGACGCCTGGCAGGCTGTCTTTGAAGAGGAGACGACACCGGAGAATATCGCCGCGGTTATGGAGGAACTTGAATTTTGACACAGGGATCCGAAGCGCTGGAAGCAAAGCATTTTTCCGTAATGCTCAATGAATGTATTGAGAACCTGAAGATAAAGCCCGACGGGGTGTACCTTGACGGTACGCTAGGCATGGGCGGACACTCATATCAGATCGCCTCCCGGCTCGGCTCGGGACATCTCATCTGTATCGACAGGGATGAGACGGCCATAGAGCGCGCCGGAAGGCGTCTTGCGCCCTTTAAGGATAAGGTGACGCTCGTCCACGGCAACTTTTCGGACGCTGCGGCGATACTGGATTCTCTCGGCATAGAGGGCGCGGATGGGATGCTGTTCGACCTGGGCGTGTCCTCGCCGCAGCTGGATGAGTCTGAGCGCGGCTTTTCGTATATGAACGATGCGCCGCTCGACATGCGCATGGACAAGGGCGAGAGCCTAACGGCCTACGATGTTGTAAACACGTGGGACGAGCAGCACCTGCTGCGGATCTTGTGGGACTACGGCGAGGAGCGCTACGCCCGCCGCATCGTCGGCGCGATAATGGAAAGGCGTGCGAGAGCGCCCGTAGAGACGACGCTGGAGCTGGCGGACATCATCAAGGGCGCGATGCCCGCCGCTGCGCTGCGCGAGAAGCAGCACCCGGCAAAGCGCACGTTCCAGGCGATACGCATCGCAGTGAACGACGAGCTCGGCGCAATCGCAAGAATGATGGAGACGGCACCGGACAAGCTCAACGCCGGCGGGCGGCTGTGCGTCATAAGCTTCCACTCGCTGGAGGATAGGATAGTCAAGTCCGGGATCGCGGCGAGGGAGAACGGCTGCACCTGCCCGAGGGAAGCGCCGGTCTGCACCTGCGGCTTTGTGAAAACGCTCAGAAGTGTCACAAGAAAGCCGATACTCCCGAGCGAAGAGGAGCTTGAAGCTAACCCACGCTCACGCAGCGCGAAGCTGCGTGTGGCGGAGCGTGTATAACGATATGAGAAAAAGGAGCGCTGCGCTCTTTAAGGCTGTGTGCGTGGTGTTCTCGGTGTGTACGCTTGTGTTGTGCCTGCTGTGGCGGGTGCGTCTTGCGCAGGCAGAGGAGAGCATCGCAGCGCTCGAGGAAGCGCTTGAGGAAGCGGAGACTGAGGCCCGCGTGCTGACGGCAAGGTACGAGAGCAGCATAAGCCTTGAGGAGCTGGATAGTTATGCGCGGGGCGTGCTGGGAATGCAGCCGCCGGAGCCGGGACAGATCGTTTATCTGGACTGGCCGGGATAAGGATATCTGCCGCCGAATATGATGTATAGGGGGAGCGCCGCATAATGAGGTGCTGCCCCGAAAACATCAGGCGGGAGTGTATCATGGAAAAATCAAAAAGCGGCAGCGCGGTGAGAAGCGGGCCGGGAAGGCAGATGCTGCGGCGCTGCGTCGTTCTGGCGGCAGTGTTCGGCATAGGCGCGTTCGCGGTGCTTTTGGCGCGGCTGTACCAATTGCAGATAAAGGAACATGAGTTCTATGAAGAGCTTGCGATAGAGCAGCAGCTGCGCTCTACTCCGGGCTCCGCGTCACGCGGAGCGATATACGACGCGAACATGAACGCGCTGGCCGTCAGCGCAACGGTGGATAACGTATACCTCAGTCCGGCGGAGATCGAGGCCTACGGCGAGGACCGCACGCTCATCGCCCGTGGGCTTTCGGAGATACTAGGAGTCGACTACGACGAGATATATGAGAAGTCCGGGAGGACGGGGAGCTGGTATGTGACCGTCGCGCGGAAGATAGAGAGCGACAAGGCCGACGCGGTACGCGCGTTCAAGACAGAGTACGGCCTGCGCGGAGTGCGGCTCGAACCGGACACGAAGCGCTATTACCCGAACTCGTCACTTGCATGTCACCTCATAGGCTTTGTCGGCACGGATAACTACGGTCTTGAGGGCATAGAGGCGAGGTATGATTCAGTGCTCTCCGGTACGGCGGGAAAGACTGTGCGCGCAACGAATGCCTACGGCACGGAGCTGCTGTTCAATCAGTTTGAGGAATACCGCCCCGGCGAGGACGGTTATGATATAGTGACGACGATTGACTCCACGATACAGTATTACGTGGAGAAGCACCTGCGTCAGGCGGTAGAGGATTACGATATCCAAAACGGCGCGGGGGCGATCGCCATGGACGTGAACACGGGAAAGATACTCGCGATGGCGTCACTCGGAAATTACGACCTTAACGATTTCCTTGCGGTCAGCGAGAAAGACAGAGAATACATAGACGCGGCCGAGACGAAGGAAGAGGCGGCGGAGCGTCTCGCCGCGGCGCAGGCAAAGCAGTGGCGCAACAAGGCACTGTCTGATACATACGAGCCCGGCTCGACCTTCAAGATAATCACACTCGCGATGGCGCTCGAAGAGGGCGCGGTGAGCCTGAACGACACCTTTTACTGCGGAGGAAACGTCAGCGTCATCGGGCGCACGAGCCCGATACGATGCTGGAAAACCACCGGACACGGCTCGCAGACGCTGACGCAGGCAGCGCAGCATTCCTGCAACGCCGCGTTTGTCAATATCGGACTGCGCGTCGGCGCGGCGCGGTTTTATGATTACTGCGAGGCATTCGGCTTTCTGCGCCTGTCGGACGACCCGGACGTGAACCTCACGGCCAGGACCGGCATAGACCTGTCGGGCGAGAGCGGGAGCATCTGGTGGAGCAAGAATACCTTCTGCTCGCCGAAAAACCTGTCGCAGCTTGCGGCGGCGTCCTTCGGCCAGACCTTTACGATAACCCCGCTGCAGCTCGTGTGCGCCGTGAGCGCATGCGTGAACGGCGGGTACCTGATGGAACCCTACGTCGTGCAGCGGATGCTGAACCCCGACGGGAGCGTCGCCTACGAACGCGAGCCGCACACCGTGCGGCAGGTCATAAGCGAGAGCACAAGCGAGAAGGTACGCACTATACTTGAACAGGTGGTAGGCGACTCCAAGGAGGGGACGGGGCGCAACGCTGCCGTCAAGGGCTACCGCATCGGCGGCAAGACCGGTACGAGCGAAAAGGTCAGCCTTGAGGCACAGACCGGGCAGAAGGAATACATAGTCTCATTCATAGGCTTTGCACCGGCGGATATGCCGCGTATAGCGCTGCTGGTGTTTCTGGATACCCCGTCTAATAAATCCGGGATATACATAAGCGGCGGCCAGATGGCAGCACCGGTAGTCGGGAGCATGATGGCGGATATTCTGCCGTACATGGGCGTTGAAGCCGAGACGGACGCGGAGCGCGGCGAGGCCGTGATGCCGATGGCTGTGGGACAGAGCCTGCACGGCGCGGCGGAGCTGATAAAGGACGCGGGGCTCAGGTACCGCACGATAGGCTATGGGGACACCGTGACGCGGCAGCTGCCGGCAGCGGGCTCGGCTATTGCCGAGGGGAGCGAAGTAATCCTGTATCTCGACGCGGAGATATCTGCCGATACGGAAACTGTGCCCGACCTCACCGGGATGAGCTATGACGAGGCGCGCGATACGCTGTCATACTATGGGCTGTATATTTCGACGAGAAGCACCGTGACGGACGGTGAAGCACAGACCGTGAGCGGGCAGAGCATAGCCGCCGGGACAGGGGTTGACCACGGTTGTATAATAGAAGTGTCACTCATCGATCAGGATGATTCGATACTTGGTAAATATTAAAATCAATGCTTAGGATAAAAATATAAGGTACGCAGTCGGGAGGACGGATAATGAAGCTGAAAGAGCTGATAAAGGATATAGAGGTGCTGAGCACAAACGCGGCACCGGACACGGAGATAAGCGGGATCAGCTATGACTCGCGCCTTACGCGCCCGGGCGATCTGTTCGTCGCGATAAAGGGCTTTGAGACGGACGGACACCGTTATATTCCCAAGGCAATGGAGAAGGGCGCGGCTGCGGTGCTGTGCGAAGATATCCCGGCGGACGGAACGCTGTATGTGCAGATCGCGGACTGCCGCTATGGGCTCGCGATAGTGAGCCGTGAGTTCTTCGGAAACCCGGCGTCCGAGATGAAGATGATAGGCTTCACCGGCACGAGCGGAAAGACCAGCTCGACCTACATAATGAAGCATCTGCTTGAAGCGGAACTTGACGCGAAGGTCGGCCTTATAGGGACTAACGGCAACATGATAGGCGACGAGTTCCTGCACTCGGAGCACACGACGCCAGAGAGCTACGAGCTGCACAAGCTCTTCCGCGAGATGGCGGACGCGGGCTGCACGCATGTGGTAATGGAGGTGTCGTCACATTCGCTGACGCTTGAGCGCGTGGCGGGGATCACCTTTGACGTGGCGGTGTTCACAAATCTTTCGCAGGATCACCTCGACCTGCACGGGACGATGGACGAATACGCTGCGGCGAAAAAGAAAATTTTCTCCCAGTGCCGCATGGGCTGTGTGAACGCGGACGATGAGCGCGCGCCGTTCATGCTTGAGGGGGCGAAGTGCCCGATGCTGACCTATTCGGCGGCGGGCGGGAACGCGGAGCTTAAAGCGGAGAATGTATGCCTGACGGGCGAGGGAGTGCATTTTGAGGCGATATACGGCGCGGAGCGCGTGCAGACGGAGCTTGCGATACCGGGGATGTTCTCGGTATACAACGCCCTCGGCATCATCGCGGCGGGGCTGAGCCTCGGGATAAGCCTTGAAAAGTGCGCTCACGCGCTCTCAAGCGCCAAGGGCGTCAAGGGACGCATGGAGCGTGTGCCGACCGACGGGGATTACTCGATAATCATCGACTACTCCCACAAGCCTGACGCGCTGGAAAAGGTGCTCAAAACGCTGCGCCCGATAACGCGCGGGAGACTTATAGTGCTCTTCGGCTGCGGCGGAGACAGGGACCGCGGCAAGCGGCCTATCATGGGCGCAATCGCGGCGGACAATGCGGATTTTGTCATCGTCACAAGCGATAACCCGCGCACTGAGGAGCCGATGGCGATCATCGATGAGATAGTCGCGGGGCTCAAGGATAAGCAGACTCCGTATACGGTCATATGCGACAGGATAAAGGCAATAGGCTGGGCTATTGACAATTCCCGCCCCAGTGATGTAATATTGCTTGCCGGGAAAGGTCACGAGGACTATCAGGTCATCGGCCATGAAAAGCACCACATGGATGAGCGCGAGATCGTTGCGCGGTTCCTTGAAGAAAGAAAAAATCTTAAAGATAGAAAAACGGGACGCCGAGCGCCCTGAGTAGTCTGGAGAATATTATGACGATAAAGCTGATCACTTCTTTCGTGCTGGCATTCCTGTTTGCAACGGCGTTCGGAAAGTATTACATTCCGTGGCTGCGCGCCCAGAAGGCCGGGCAGGAGATAAAAGGACAGGTAGAATGGCATAAGAGCAAGAGCGGCACCCCCACGATGGGCGGCGTTATGTTCATTCTGGCGGTCACGTTCGTGTGCCTGACCGTCGGCTTTGAGGGGATGCTCCACGGCAACTTCGTGCACATATTTGTGCTGCTGTTCGCATGGGTGTTCGGGCTGATCGGCTTTCTGGATGACTGGGAGAAGCTCAAGAAGAAGCAGAACCTCGGCCTTACGGTAAGAATGAAGTTCCTGCTCCAGCTCGTCGCGGCGCTCGTGTTTGTGCTGCTGATGCGCGAGATAGGCTATGTCAGGCCGAACCTCTATATACCGTTTTCCAATAAGGTCGTACCGATGCCAGAGTGGCTCTACTTCGTGTTTGCATCCTTCGTCATTGTCGGCACGGTGAACGCCGTGAACATCACCGACGGTATTGACGGGCTCGCATCCGGGACGTCGATCCCCGTGTGTCTGTTCTTTGTGGCGGTCACGATGCGTTGGGGGCAGAATTATCTTGAACTCGGCATATTCGCTTCCGGTCTTGTCGGT
The DNA here is from genome assembly GCA_934590505.1 of uncultured Oscillospiraceae bacterium. Classification (GTDB taxonomy): domain Bacteria; phylum Bacillota; class Clostridia; order Oscillospirales; family Oscillospiraceae; genus Limivicinus. Next base: position 8,958 of record CAKTPC010000025.1, on the reverse strand, counting down.
GGGCTCATGGGCTTTCTTGTTTATAACTTCAACCCCGCAAAATGCTTCATGGGCGACACCGGCTCGCTCTTCCTCGGCGGAGCTATCGCAGCGATGGCATTCGCGTATGACATGCCGATGATCCTTATCACACTCGGCTTTGTCTTTATCATCGAGACGCTTTCCGACATTATCCAGGTCACGTATTTCAAGCTGACCCACGGCAAGCGCGTGTTCAAAATGGCTCCGTTCCACCACCATCTTGAGATGGGCGGGTGGACAGGAAAAAAGTGGAGCGAAAAAGAGCTTTTCGTTCTCTTTACCGGAATATCTCTGGCTATGGCAATCATATCATTTATAGGGGTGTACCAGCGTTTCGCCTGAAAAATGATTGAATGAACAAGTCGGGGAGGTGGGAAGATGCGTTATGACGGTGCCCGCCTCGCCGACTTTTCGGTATCGGGAGATACCAAAAGGCGGCAGAGCTTTGACGGAGCGTTCTTCACGCTCTCAATGCTGCTGCTCCTTATCGGAGTGATAATGGTGCTCTCGTCGAGCTACGCGAGGGCCTATTACGATCCGGGCAATGTGACCGGAGGGAACGCCGCATATTATTTCGTGCGGCAGCTTATCTTTGCACTGCTGGGTATTGGCTGCATGCTGCTGGCGTCTAAGCTGCCGATGGGCTTTTACCGCCGCTACGCGCTGCACTTTCTGCTGCTGACGCTGGTGCTGCTGATGCTTGTACCGGTGATCGGCGTCAAGGCAAACGGCTCGCGCCGGTGGCTCGGCATAGGCGGACTCACGCTCCAGCCTTCGGAGCTTGCGAAGCTTGCGGTGATACTGTCCTTCGCATGGCTCATCTGCCGATTTCGCGGGCGGATGCGCACGGTGCGCCATGGGCTGCTGCCGTTCGCGGGGATACTCGCGGTGATAGTGGGGCTGCTCGTTTTGGAGCCGCACTTCTCGGCGTCGGTCATAATCCTTGCCGTCGGCGCGGTCATGCTGTTTCTCGGCGGGGTGAGCTTTGCGTGGTTTGCGGGAGCTTTCGCTGCGGCGGGCGCGGGACTTGCCGTGCTGCTGACCTTCTTCCCTTACGCTTCGACGCGCATAAGCACGTGGCGCGACCCGTTTTCAAGCTCGTCGGACGAGGGGTACCAGATAGTCCAGTCGCTGTACACGATAGGCTCGGGCGGCCTGAGCGGCCTTGGCCTCGGCGGGAGTCGGCAGAAGTTTTTGTATCTTCCGGAGGAGCACAACGACTTTATCTTTTCCGTCACCTGCGAGGAGCTGGGCTTCATCGGCGCGGCGGTCATACTCGTTCTTTTTGCAATGCTCATACTGCGCGGCTACTGGATAGCGCTCCACTGCCGCGATAGGTTCAGCTTTCTCGTCTGCGCCGGGATCACGACGCTGCTGGCGATACAGGTTTTCCTGAACGTCGCTGTCGTGACGAATCTTGTGCCGTGCACGGGGATATCGCTGCCGCTGTTCAGCTACGGCGGGACGGCGCTGCTCATACAGCTCGGCGAGCTTGGGATAGTTCTTAGTGCGTCGAGAGATATATTGGAAACATAGATACAATTTACAGAGCGTTTACTTGAAAGGAAGTGCGGATATGAAATTTGTCTTTACCTGCGGCGGTACTGCCGGACACATTAATCCTGCGCTCGCGGTCGCGGGACGGCTGCGCGAGCTGCTGCCCGATTCGGAGATGCTGTTTATCGGCGCGGAGGGCAAGATGGAGATGGAGCTCGTGCCGCGCGAGGGCTACCGCATCGAGGGGCTGAAGATCACGAATATAAGCCGCGAACACAGCCTGAGCGGCCTTGCGCACAACCTTAACACGCTCAAGAATGTCGCGGTATCGCTGCATGAGGCAAAGAAGCTGATACGTGAGTTTGCGCCCGACGCGGTGATCGGTACCGGCGGCTATGTCTGCTACCCGGTGCTGACGGCGGCGCACGAGCTGCATATACCGACCTTCGTGCATGAGAGCAACGCTGTGCCGGGGCTCACGACGAAGATGCTGGCGGAGCATGTTGACCGTGTGCTTGTCGGCTTTGAGGACAGCCGCCGGTACTATAAGCACCCGGACAGAGTCGAGGTAACGGGAACGCCGGTGCGCGGCGAGTTCGGCTGCGAAACGCAGGAGCAGGCAAAGGCGGAGCTTGGCATCCCGGCGGGGGAAAAGCTCGTGGTTTCAGTATGGGGATCCCTCGGCGCGGGGCACATGAACAAGGTCATGACAGAGCTGATACCAATGCTCGACGGCAATCAGGGCTTCCGCCTGCTGCACGCCGCCGGGAGTCGGTACTATGCCGGCATGGCCGCAAAGCTCGGCGAGACAGCGCCAGATATGGCTGAGCACGGGGTCGAGCTGCGCGAATATATCTACGACATGCCGCGCGTAATGACGGCGGCGGACCTTGTGATGTGCCGCGCGGGTGCATCGACGATCTCGGAGCTGTGCTGCATGGGAAAGCCGGTCATCATCGTCCCGTCCCCAAACGTCACGAACAACCATCAGGAGAAGAACGCGCGCGTACTTGAGGAAGCGGGCGGCGCGAAGGTGCTGCTCGAGGGTGAGTTTGACGCATGCTCCCTGCTCGCGGATGTGAAGGAGCTGCTCGCAGATGATGAGAAGCTCGGAGCGATGAGCGCGGCAATGACCTCGCTTGCTGCCGAGGACGCCACGGAGCGCATATGCGGCATCATTCTCGACACGATCCATAAAGAATAAGACTCCGACAATAGCATACTGTAACCCCCCGGCATAAGATGGACTGATCTGATATGCGGGGGGTTAATTATGGATATTTGGCATATACGGGGCGGGAATAAGCTTGAGGGCACCTGTTTTGTCCAAGGCTCGAAGAATGCCTCCCTCCCGATAATCGCTGCTTCTATCGTCGCTCCGGCGCGCTCGGAGCTGACTAACGTACCGCAGCTGAGGGATGTGGACGCAGCGCTGCGGATATTGAGACACCTCGGCTGCACGGCGGAGCAGCTGGGAAACGATGTGTACATAGACTCAACTGGGCTCACAGAGAGCACGATACCGCATTCGCTGATGCTGGAAATGCGCTCGTCGGTCATATTCATGGGGGCGCTGCTGGCGCGCTGCGGTGTGGCGCGCTTGAGCCTACCGGGCGGCTGCCAGCTCGGCAAAAGGCCGATAGACATCCATCTTGCGGCACTGCGGCAGATGGGCGCGCAGATAGAGGAGAACGGCGGGGAGATAAGCTGCCGCGCGGATAAACTGCGCGGGACGGAGCTGAAGCTGCCGTTTCCGAGCGTCGGGGCGACGGAGAATATCATGCTCGCCGCGACTGCCGCCGAGGGCGTGACGGTCATACAGGGCGCGGCGCGCGAACCGGAGATATCGGCGCTGGCGTCTTATCTGCGTCTGCTCGGCAGCAGGATAACGGGGGACGGCACGGACACCGTGACGGTAGAGGGGCCGATACGTGAAAGCCATGCCGAGTACCGGATCATACCCGACAGGATAGTCGCCTCGACGCTTGCATGTGCCGCGGCGGCGACAGGCGGCGATGTCGAACTGCGTGGGGTCGATCCGACGCATTTTTCTACGGTTCTCCACTTCCTAAAGCTTGCCGGATGTGATATAATATCCTCCAAACGCAGCGTTCGGCTGCGCTCGGACGGGAGGCTGACGGCAGTAGGGGAGATATCCACAAGCCCGTACCCGGGCTTCCCGACGGACGCACAGCCTGTGCTGATGGCGGCGCTGCTGCGCGCGAACGGGAAAACGGTGATAACGGAGAACATCTTCGAGAACCGCTACCGGCAGGCGCCTGAGCTTATGCGTCTCGGCGCGGACATCACACTCTCCGGGAAAACCGCGGAGATATGGGGTGTTGAGCGCCTGCGCGCCACATCGCTTACGGCGACCGATCTGCGCGGCGGAGCGGCAATGATAATCGCGGGACTGTGCGCCGAGGGCGAGACAGTCATCTGCGATGACGGTCATGTCAAGCGCGGCTATGAGCATCTTGACAGCAGGCTGCGCGCGCTCGGCGCGGATATCTACCTTGAGCACTGACGGGTCACGCCCCACGGCGTGACCGGGAAAGGATACACGATGGCATTCAATATAAAGCCGAAAAGAAGCAGACCGGATACCGAGGAGAACATAAGCCTGCAGAAGATACTCAGCAGCTTCAGCGGGCCGATGATGTTCTTCCTTGTTATCGTCGCGGTAATTTTTGTGATGAGTGTTTTTTTCAGAGTTTCGGATATACAGGTCGAAGGAAACACACACTATACCGATGAAGAAATTATCAGAGCCATAGACATCGAGGAGGGCGACAACCTGTTCTTCTTTGACAGGTTCGCCGCCCTGAGCCGTGTTTTTGCGAAGCTGCCGTATGTCGAGGAGGTCTCCGTCGAGAGAAAGCTGCCGAACAAGGTCACGATCACCGTGAAGGAAAGCCAGGCGCTGGCGTATATCGTCCTCGGCGACGAGGACTGGACTATAGACCACAGCTGCAAGGTGCTGGGCAAGGCGACTGAGGACGAGTTGTCCGGGCTTATCCCGATAATCGGCGTTTCTCCGGGAACACTGCTTATAGGTGAACCGCTCCAGACAGACAACGGGGACACAGCGATAGTTGATTTTATAGCCGAGGTGCTGTATCAGCTTGAGCAGCGCGGACTGTACACGCAGGTCGGGCGCGTGGATTTCTCGGATCAGCAGCGTGCCAGCTTCACCTACGGCGATAAGTACACCGTGATCCTCGGAGACAGCAGCGGCATCGAGCACAAGTTCGGAATGGTCGTGTCCGTTATGTCCCAGCTGCTTGAGGGAGACATCGGGATCATCGACGTCAGCGACGGCACAACGGCGCATTTCAGCCCAAACTGAAAACGAGTTACAAAAAAATTACAAAAGTTTTCTATAAAATGAAAAAGCCTATTGACTGTTGCAGAAAAATGTAATAAAATACCGACGATGAAACTATATCGATACTTAGCATTTTATGCGACGTAAATACATTGGGAGGCATACGTATGGATTTCAAAGCCGAAGGGCCCGAAAACGTGGTCAATATAAAGGTCATTGGTGTTGGCGGCGCCGGCAACAACGTTGTTAACAGAATGGTCAAGGCGGGGACTCAGGGGGTTGAGTTCATCGCCATCAATACGGACAAGCAGGCTCTGGCGGTCTCCAATGCCGACCAGAAGCTTCAGATAGGCGAGAAGATGACCCGAGGTCAGGGCGCAGGCTCCGATCCCGAGGTCGGTAAGCGCTCCGCAGAGGAGAGCCGCAACAACATCGCCAAGGCCATTGAGGACGCCGACATGGCGTTCATCACCGCCGGCATGGGCGGCGGCACCGGTACGGGCGCAGCACCCATCGTCGCCGAGATCGCGCGCGACGCGGGCCTGCTCACGGTCGGCGTTGTGACAAAGCCCTTCAAATTCGAGGGCAAGCGCCGCATGGACCAGGCAAACGCCGGTATCAAGGAGCTGCTTGGCTGCGTTGACTCCCTGCTTATTATCCCCAACGACAGGCTGAAGTTCGCGACCGACCAGAAGGTCACGCTCGCAAACGCTTTCGAGATCGCGGACGATGTTCTGCTCCAGGCAGTTACCAGTATCTCGAACCTTATAAAGAACACCGGCTTCATTAACCTTGACTTTGCCGATGTTACCTGCATCATGAAGAACGCCGGCTTTGCACACATGGGCGTCGGCCACGCAGCAGGCAAGGGCAAGGCCGAAGAGGCCGCGCGCATGGCAGTTGCAAGCCCGCTTATGGAAACCTCCATCAACGGTGCGCACGGCGTGCTGATAAATATCACCGGCTCCGAGGACATGGATCTCGAGGACGTCGAGACCGCGGCGAACCTCGTTCAGGAGGCAGCGCACCCCGATGCCAACATCATCTTCGGCGCGACCTTCGACGAGAACATGGATGACGAGATCAGAGTCACCGTCATCGCCACCGGCTTTGACGACGGCACTCTTGCCGCTTCCGCCGGTACTGCCGAGAAGAGCGCTTCCGCGTTTGCTCCGGTTCGCCCCGCAGTGAATAAGGCTCCGTCCCAGGGGCTGTTCACCGGCGCCGCCGAGAAGGCTGCCGCCGCTGCCGCACCTGCCGCTCCTGCGGCTACCGCAGCTGAGGAGAAGCCTGCCGCTTCGGAGGAGGATCCGTTTGACAGCATCTTCAAGATATTCAATACAAAATAAATCCGTATAACCGGACACGGAGCAGGGGAAAGAATATTTACTTTTGCTCCGGGACATTGTATAATAATAGGCCGTGTCGAAACGCGTATAGGCATTCCGACACGGCCTATTTGAATTTTGCGGTGAGGGTGAAGTCTGCTTGCTGAAAAATGCGGTGCGCTTTGTTCGCACATTTATTGATATATTTAACGGAAACAGGCTGACGCGTGCGGCGGCGGCTCTTTCGTACTACATGACGATGACTTTTTTTCCGGTCGTGATAGTGCTGTATACCCTGCTGGGCAACAGCTATGATAAGGCGATGCGCATCGTGGCGTTTGCGGAGAATCTCATGGCCGAGGAGACGGTCAGCTATATAAGGGACTTTCTCGGCTACGTCGCGGCGAATAACAGCACGGCCATGATGATCGCGGGGCTTACGGTACTTATCACCTCAGCGTCCGCGGCGATCCGCTCCATGCAGTTTACGATCGGCGATGCGCAGGGCGGAATGCGATTCCAGGGGATATGGGGCTTCATTGTGAGCATACTTATCTCCCTGCTGCTGATAGTCGCGATATACTTCGGCATGCTCGTCATGCTCACCGGCAGGAGCGTCATGAACAAGCTCAATGAGCTGCTGCCGTTTATCGACATCAGCCAATCGTGGAACCACATGCGCTTTATTATCCTCGGCGGCATAATGTTTCTGCTGCTATGGGGCGTATATGAGTACCCCAAGAGAAAGACCGACACGTACCACACCTTTCCCGGGGCGATTCTCTCGACGCTGGCGCTCGTCGGCGTGAGCATCGCGTTCTCGGTGTTCATCGGCGCGTCGGTCAAATACTCGCTTGTGTACGGCTCTCTCGCATCCATCATACTGCTGATGATGTGGCTCTACACGAGCAGCACGGTCATATACTGCGGCATGGCGCTGAATCTGACGATACGAGACTTCAGACCCGAGCCGCGTATAAAAAAGGCTGAGGAGCCGGGGCAGGAATAAGAAGATAAAAGAACCCCACCGGCAGGATCTCTGGCCGGTGGGGTTCTTGCTTGCATATCACATTGTGTTAGTCCCTTGAAAACAGGTCGCGGGTATAGACCTTGTCCTCAACGTCGCGCAGCTCGTCGCAGAAGCGGTTGGCGATGATGACGTCGCACATGGATTTGAACTCGGCGAGATTGTCAATGCGGCGGCTGTTGAAGAAATTGTCCTCCTTGAGCGAGGGCTCGTAGACGACCATCTCAACGCCCTTGGCCTTGATGCGCTTCATGACGCCCTGAATGCTCGAAGCACGGAAGTTATCGGAGCCGGCCTTCATGGTAAGGCGGTAGACACCGATGACGCAGTCCTTCCTGCCGTCAAAGAAACCTGCCTTGCGCAGGACGCTGTCGGCGATAACGTCCTTGCGGGTGCGGTTGCTCTCGACAATGGCGGAGATAAGGTTCTCCGGAACATCCTTATAATTGGCGCGCAGTTGCTTTGTATCCTTGGGCAGGCAGTACCCGCCGTAGCCGAAGGAGGGATTGTTGTAATGCGTCCCGATTCGCGGGTCAAGGCACACGCCCTCAATGATCTGCTTTGTGCTCAGGCCGCGAGCCTCAGCGTAGGTGTCAAGCTCATTGAAGAAGCTGACGCGCAGAGCAAGGTAGGTGTTCGCGAAAAGCTTCACAGCCTCGGCTTCGGTCGGGTTTGTATACAGGATGGGGATATCTTCCTTTATTGCGCCCTGTACGAGCAAATGAGCAAAGGTGTGAGCTGCCTTCTGGAGACGTTCATCATCGGTCGGCGCGCCAACAATTATGCGCGAGGGGTAGAGGTTATCGTACAGCGCACGGCCTTCACGCAGAAACTCCGGCGAGAAAATGATATTCTCACTGCCGAACTCGCGGCGGATCTTTTCGGTATAGCCGACTGGCACGGTAGACTTGATGACCATTATCGCGTTAGGGTTCACATCCATGACGATGCGGATAACGTCCTCAACGCATGAGGTGTCAAAGTAATTCTTGTCTGGGTCGTAGTTCGTCGGAGTCGCAATGACAACAAACTCCGCGTCACGGTACGCGCCCTCCTTATCGGTCGTTGCGGTGAGGTTCAGCTTGCGCGAGGCGAGATATTCTTCAATTTCCTTATCCTTTATAGGCGACTTTTTGGAGTTTATCAGCTCAACCTTGGCGGGTGTGGTGCTCACGGCGCAGACATCGTTATGCTGTGACAGCAGCACAGCCAGAGACAGGCCGACATAGCCGACACCGGCGACAGTGATTTTCATAGGCTTTCTCCTCCGTTTATATCTTGTAGTATTCCTTATACCAGCGCGCAAAGCAGCGCAGCCCCTCACGAAGCGGAGTGTCCGGCCTGAAGCCGAAATCGCGTTCAAGCGGAGCGGTGTCCGCGTAGGTTATGGGCACGTCGCCCGGCTGCATCGGGACAAGCTGCTTGTGCGCTTCAAAGTCGTAATCAGCCGGGAGCACGCCGGCGCTGACAAGCTCCTCGGACAGAATGCGGACAAAGTCCAAAAGATTCTCGGGGTGACTGTTGCCGATGTTGTAGACCTTGTACGGCGGGACGGGCAGACCATCCTCACCGACAGCGCGCTCGGGAGCCTTCGCCATGACGCGCATGACGCCCTCGACGATATCGTCGATATATGTAAAGTCACGCTTGCAGTTGCCGTAATTGAAAATTTTTATCGTCTCACCGGCGCGCAGCTTGTTTGTAAAGCCGAAGTACGCCATGTCGGGACGCCCGGCGGGACCATACACCGTAAAGAA
>CAKTPC010000024.1 GCA_934590505.1 uncultured Oscillospiraceae bacterium | reverse complement strand
AAGAGGATACACATCTCCTTTTAATAAATTAATCTGTAGTATAGCATAGCGCGCTGTTTCCGTCAATATTCGTAATGCTGCGAATGTGTGAAAATGTGCGGTGTTTCTATCTGTTCTTTTTCAGTTGAATATGTTACAATATAGCAAAATATTTTATTCGGGCGGAACTGAAATGAAGATCGAAAGAGAATACCCTTCCTTTATAATCACCAAGAAAGGCAGCGCGTGGGTCGGCACGGGGCACCCGTGGATATACGCGCAGGAGATAATTTCCAAAAGTGCCGAGCCTGAAAACGGCGCGCTGGCCGATGCGATCAGTGAGAACGGGCGCTACCTCGGCACGGGGCTGTACAGCCGTGTGAGCAAGATCGGCCTGCGGCTTATCTCACACAACGCGAACGACCGCTTTGATGCCGAATTCTGGAAGCGGCGCATCAGGTACGCATGGGATTACCGCCGCACAGTCATGGGCGGGGACGTGTCATGCTGCCGCATCATCTTCGGCGAGGCCGATGGCTTTCCCGGCCTGACCGTGGACAGATTCTCGAACATCCTCGTCACGCAGACGCTCTCCGTTGGGATGGAGCGGCTCAAGGACGTGATCTTCCCACTGCTCGTCGAGGTGCTGCGAGAGAGCGGGGAGCGGATCGACGGCATATACGAACGCAACGACGTTGCCATCCGCGCGCTCGAAGGACTTGAGCAGGGTAAGGGATGGTATGAGCTGCCCGGCGAGGAGCATCCGCAGAGCACCGTGACCGAGATATGCGAGAACGGGATATACTATGCCGTCGATTTCGAGAACGGGCAGAAAACGGGTTTCTTCCTTGACCAGAAGTATAACCGCCTTGCCGTGGCACGCCTTGCCAAGGGGCGGCGCGTGCTCGACTGCTTTACCCACACCGGCTCTTTCGCGCTCAACGCCGCGCTCGGCGGCGCGGAGCACGTGACGGCGGTGGATGTGTCCGAGAGCGCCGTTGCGATGGCGCGGGAGAATGCGCGCAGAAACGGCCTTGAGGACAGTATGGACTTTGTCGCGGCGGATGTATTCGACCTTTTGCCGGAAGTGAAGAAGGACGAATATGATTTCATCATCCTTGACCCGCCGGCATTCACGAAGTCGCGCAAGACCGTCGGCCGTGCTGAGAAGGGCTATAAGGAGATAAACCTGCGCGCGCTCAAGGCGCTGCCGCGCGGCGGATATTTCGCGACTGCCTCATGCAGCCATTTCATGCCGTCGGAGCTGTTTGTGAAGATGCTGCGCTCGGCGGCGCAGGACGCGAATGTTGAGCTGCGGCAGATCGAGGCGCGGCAGCAAGCGCCCGATCATCCGATACTATGGAACGTTCCGGAGACGGATTATCTGAAGTTCTATATTTTCCAGGTAGTATAACACTGTAAAGGGCGGATGCGTATGAATAAGCTGAAAAAGGCCCTCGGCTGGGGGAAAAGAGAAGGAATTATCGCGGCGCTGTTTTCGGCGGTGTTTGCCGCGGTATATGTGCTGGGACGGCATATCGTATATACCGGCGGCGTCAAAGGCTATCCGACAGAGAACTATATGACCTCGCCAAACGCGGCGGATGTACTGTGGCTGCTTGCGGCATTTGTGCTGTGCTATGCCGCAATGGCGCTGATGAGCATTATAATTGACAGACTGGAGTCCCCGGCGGGCAGCGGCAGCAGAAATAAAAGGCTGCTGATATTCGTCTTTGCGCTTCTGCTGCTGGCGTGGACGCCGTATCTGCTGAGCTTTTATCCCGGCGGCGTTCAGGGCGATTCCTTCTCGTCGATAGAACAGATGATAGATGTGGGGCATCCCAACAACAACCATCACCCGGTAGCCTACACGCTGTTTCTCGGCATATTTCTGAAGATCGGCGAGCTGTTCTCCGACTATAATATAGGTATATGCTGCTATTCGGCGGCGCAGTCGGTGCTTATGGCGCTGGTCATCTGCCGCGTGGTGGGATTTCTGCGGGAGAACGGGGCGCACAAGGTATACATAGCGGCGGTCATAGCCTTCTACGCACTGGAACCGCTCTTCGCGTCATATGCGATCGCGCTGTGGAAGGACCCGCTCTATTCGGCGCTGCTGCTTCTGCTGTCGATACAGCTTTATACAGTCCTGCGGAGCGGGAGCATTGACCGGCACATGCTTATCCGCATGCTGCTTACGGCTCTCGGCGCGGCGTTTTTCAGAAACAACGGCATATATGTCGTCATCGTGGCCGCGGCGGCGCTGGCGATAGCGCTCAGAAATCACCGCAAGCTGGTGACCGCGTCGTTTGCGGGCATCATCGCGCTCTACTTCACGGTCACAAGCATCGGCTATAAAGCGTGGGGCATAGAGCAGGAGTTCGTCGAGAGCGTCGGCATACCGATACAGCAGATGGGCGCGGTCATCTATTATGACGGGAACATGTCCGAGGCCGATGAGGAGTATGCTTATCAGCTCATGCTGCAATGGTGGTGGCAGCAGAATTATGCGCCCTGCCTTGTTGACCAGATAAAATGGAACTACTTCTTCGACGAGGATTTTCTTGAACAGACCAAGGCCGAGTTCATAAAAACATGGATAAGCATGGGGATCAAAAACCCCGTCACCTATGTGCGCGCTTATCTTATGGAGACGCACGGCTACTGGAAGCCGGGAGTGCAGGACTGGTACGGCTATATTCAATTCATACCTGAGGAGATCAACAACGTTGACCGCTACGGCATCAGGATGAGGGATGAGTTCAAGCAGATATTCGGCTTTTCGATCGCGGAGCCGATAGAAAACATCAAAGGGGCGATAGGCAGCGGAACGCTCTTCTGGGTCATTACCGGCTTTATGCTTCTGACCATAATAAAGCGTCGCCGCGGCGCATGGATCGCGTACGTTCCCGCGCTTGCAAACTGGCTGTGCATCATGATCGCCGCCCCGGCTGCCTACGGCCTGCGCTATGTGTTCGTGTTTGCGCTCGGCCTGCCGGTATATCTGTTTCTGCCGTTTATATGTAGTAAGAAAGACTGAGTTTATATTATTCGCTTGACTAAATGCCGCGGCTGGAGTATACTGCAATTAGTTCAAAAAATTGAAGCATTGCGGCTTCCGCACGGAGGTATTTATGGACAAGAAGGAGCTTATGCGCGCGGTCAAGTTCACGCTGTTTTCCGCCAGCGCGGGGATCATTCAGCTTCTGAGCTTCACGCTGATGAACGAGGTTTTCCGCTGGAATTATTGGGTGTGCTATCTTACCGCGCTGATCCTGTCGGTGCTGTGGAATTTTACGCTCAACCGCAAGATCACGTTCCGCTCGGCCAACAATGTACCGATCGCGATGCTCAAGGTCGCGGCTTATTATCTTGTGTTCACGCCGCTGTCCACATGGGGAGGGGACAAGCTCACCGGTATGGGCTGGAACGAGTATGTGGTGCTCGCCGTTTCAATGCTGCTGAACTTTACCACGGAGTTTCTTTATGACCGTTTTGTGGTGTTCGGTGGGAGCATTGATACCGCGGCGGCAAAAAAACGTGAGGAATCTTGAAATTTACTCTTGACAAATCCGTAAAAAAAGGTATAATAACCCTTGCGTTTAGCGGGATTGTGTAGTGGTAGCACAGCGGACTCTGACTCCGTATGCGAGGGTTCAAATCCTTCTCCCGCTGCCAATAAGGAAGCCTGTAGTTTCAATGACTACAGGCTTTTTGTTATGCCAATTTCAGAACTTTTCCACGTATAGTTCTCCTTAACAGCGCTCTGCGATGCGTAACACCTGCATGGAGCAGCGAGATCATCTGTTTCTTCATTCGGCGTTCCCCGTAATTCAAAAGTTATCTATACGATAATGCTCGATAATGCTCGCTGCACCACAGCGCGTCAAGTCCCAGCGTCCCTGACCAGTATGATCCCGCCGTCCGTGACTTCCGCTGTGACCCTGTCGCCGCGGGCGATGCGTCCGTCGAGCAGCATGTCCGCTGCGGCGTCCTCAAGGCTGTGCTGCAATGTCCTGCGCAGCGGCCTTGCGCCGAAGCGCTCGTCATAGCCCTCATGCGCCAGCCACTGTGCCGTCTTCTGCGGCACGCTCAGCTCAAGGCCGAGGGCGCTGAAGCGCGCGGCGACCTTCGTGAGCATCGTCTGCGTGATCTCAAGCATGTCATCCTCGCCGAGCCTGCGGAAGATTATCGTCTCGTCAACGCGGTTGAGAAACTCTGGCTTGAAGGTCGCGCGCAGCTCCTCCATGACGCGGCTGCGCATGGTCTCGCCGTCAGGCTCTCCGCCGCCGGTGAAGCCGAGCTGAGGGCGGTTCTCGGTTATCGCCTTAGCCCCGATGTTCGAGGTCATGACGATGACCGTGTTTGAAAAGTCGATCCGCCGCCCCGCCGAGTCGGTGAGGTGCCCGTCATCCATGATCTGCAGCAGGATGCCCCACACGTCCTCATGCGCCTTCTCTATCTCGTCGAACAGCACCACCGACCATGGCTTGCGCCGCACCTTTTCGGTGAGCTGGCCGCCGTCCTCATAGCCGACATAGCCGGGCGGAGAGCCTATCAGGCGGCTGACCGAGTGCTTCTCCATATATTCGGACATGTCGAGTCGTATTATCGCGCCCTCGTCACCGTAGACGGTCGCGGCCAGCGCGCGGCACAGCTCTGTTTTCCCGACGCCCGTGGGGCCTAAGAACATGAACGAGCCGACCGGACGGCCAGGATCCTTGAGCCCAACGCGCCCGCGGCGTATCGCTCGCGCCACGGCAGAGACGGCCTCGTCCTGCCCAATGATGCGCTCGCGCAGCTGCTTCTCCAGCGTTAATAGCCGCAGGCTCTCGTCCGCGTCGAGCCCTGTCACGGGCACACCCGTCCACATGGACACGACCTGCGCCACGTCCTGCGTCTCGACGGTTATCCGCTCGCCAGCGACGTGTACCGCGGCCGCCGCCTCGTCGAGTAGGTCGATGGCCTTATCCGGCAGGAAGCGGTCGTTTATATACCGCACAGAGAGCTCGTAGGCCGCACGCATCGCGCCTGCCGTGAGTCTGACGCCGTGGTGCCGCTCAAGCGGTGTGCGCACGCTGCGCAGCATCTCCATCGTCTGCTCGCGGTCGGGCTCGCCGACCTTTACGGGCTGAAAGCGCCGCTCGAGTGCGGCGTCCTTTTCAATGTGCCGCCGGTATTCCTCCGGTGTTGTCGCGCCGATTATCTGCACCTCGCCGCGGCCGAGCGCGGGCTTGAGGATGTTCGCCGCGTCGATCGCGCCCTCGGCGCTGCCTGCGCCGATGATAGTGTGCAGCTCGTCTATAAAAAGGATGATGTCCCCCGCGCGGCGCACGTCGCGCAGCACGGATTTAACGCGCTCCTCGAAGTCGCCGCGGTACTTTGTCCCCGCGAGCATCGCCGGGATATCCAGCGACACTATGCGCTTGTTCTTAAGCTCCGACGGGGCCTGCCCCTGCGCAACGCACATCGCGAGCCCCTCTGCGACGGCGGTCTTGCCGACGCCCGGCTCCCCGACGAGCACGGGGTTGTTTTTGCTGCGGCGCGAGAGGATCTGTATCGCGCGGCGTATCTCCTCGGTCCTGCCGACGACGGGGTCAAAGGCCCCGCCCGCTGCGAGGTCCGTAAGGTCGCGGCTGTACTGGTCGAGCACGCGCGTGTCCGCGCGGCGTATCGTGCTGCGCACTGCGCCAGTCTGCTGCTTGCCGCGGAAATCGGGATTTCCGAACACGGCCATGATGTCGGTGTAAATATCGTTGAGGTCGCAGCCGGCTTCGCGCAGAACGGCGGCGGCTCCGCAGTCGCTCTGGCGCAGCAGACCGAGCAGCAGGTGCTCGGTGCCGATGTAGCTCTGCTGGAGACAGCGCGCCTCCTCCGCGGCGCGCTCCACAGCGAGCTTTGCCCGCTCCGTGAGCCCTTGGCTCGGTTTTGCTGGACTGCCGACGCCGCTGCGGCGGATGATTATGCCGCGCAGCCGCTCACTGTCGAGCCCCTGAGAGCGCAGTATGCGCGCGCCGAGGCCGTCCTTCTCCGCGATTATGCCGAGCAGCAGATGCTCGGTGCCGACATAGCCGTGCCCCAGTTCGCCAGCCGCTGTGCGTGCGTTTTCGATGGCAAGCTCCGCCCGCTGCGTGAATTTTTCGTTGCTTTTGATATGAACTACCCCCTCGGCGCGCTGTTTATAATAATTGATTATCACCCGTAAGCCCTGCTGAATCAGGCGAAACCGGTGATCCGCGTGAAAATTATTGCCAGTTTCAATGGAAAATATATCGTTCACAAATTTTGCAATTGATTTTTGAGCAGGATGTGATACAATACGGCATGTAGAGACCTTATATCCCTAAGAGGTGAATGGTCAAATAACATACGGAGGTAACACTATGGCTTTTGTTATCACTGACGAGTGCCTGTCCTGCGGTTCCTGCGCTGCACAGTGCCCCGCTGAAGCGATCGACATGGGCGATCTGCACTATGAGATCGACGCTGACAAGTGCGTCGAGTGCGGCTCTTGTGCTGCACAGTGCCCCGCTGAGGCTATTGTCCAGCAGTAAGGCTTGCACCAAATAATAAAAGGGGCGATTTTTATCGCCCCTTTTATTATTTATACTGGTAAAAGAATCTCTTCGAGCTTCTTTTACCAAGAAGTTTGCGCTCAGACCCGCGCCTCGCTTCGCTCGACACTCTCTGAGCGAGAAGTATTTTCGCCGACGTACACGCCGCCGGCGAAAATGCATCTGAATTATTTTTTCGCCTTGCGAGGCGAAAAAACTCTGCGAGGCTTTTTACGGTTTGATCTACATCGTACTACTAATAAAGGAGGAGCTGCCGACATGCCGGGATTTGAACGGCTTTGGGTAAACGGCCCGCTTTTTGCTCAGGCCGAGCATTTCCGCCTCAGCACGGACTGCGTGCTTCTGGCGGATTTTGTGAACACCGCGGGAGCCGTGCGCGGCATAGACCTCGGCTGCGCTTCCGGGGCTATAGTGCTGCTGTTGCTCGCGCGCACGGATAAGCTGCACATGACGGGGCTTGAGATAGTCCCGGAGGCCGCGGCGCTCGCGGAGGAGAACATGCGCGCAAACGCCTTTGACGTGCGCAGCGATATCGTCTGCGGCGATATCCGGCGGCACAGGGAGCTTTTCAGAGCCGGGAGCTTTGACCTTGTTGCCGCGAACCCGCCGTATTTCCCGGTCGGGAGCGGGAAGCTCCCGACGGACGCGGAGCGCGCCGCTGCCCGCGGTGAGACGCAGTGCAGCATGGAGGAGATATGCGCGGCATCGGCCTTTCTCTGCCGCACAGGCGGGAGCGTGAATTTCGTCCATAAGCCGGAGCGGCTGTCGGAGCTGCTCTGCTGCATGACGGCGCACGGCATAGAGCCGAAGCGCCTGCGCCTTGTCTGCCACAGGGAGGGCGCGGCACCGAACCTCGTCCTCGTCGAAGGCCGCCGCGGCGGCCGACCGGGGCTCAAGATAGAGCCAGCGCTGATCCTGCGCCGCCCGGACGGCGGCGAGACCGACGAGGTGCGCAGGATATATCACAGGTGAATACTTCGGGGACGCACAAAATCAGGCAAAAGGCTCCCGGTCAAAAGAGTTCACTATGAACCTGGGTTGGGGCAGCGAGCAGATTGATGATACCCGGGGGATCAACATGGCTGCTCATGCAGATATACAACCGGTAATAGCGCTTTGAGCAAAAGCAAGGACTGTCTTACTAAGAGGCAGTCCTTGCTTTTGTGTGCTTTTTCAGACCCTCATGTTTTACCCACTATGTACTATTCCCACCCTGCTCGTCTAACCAGCTCCAGCATGCCGGAGCAGAACTGTTCACACGGTGTCAATGAGTTCAGCAGCGGGTCACCCTCGCGGATACGCATAGTTCGGCGGATCTCCTTCGGGATCACGACACGGCCTAAATCGTCGATCCTGCGGACTATTCCGGTAGCTTTCATATATATTTCTCCTTTGGCTCAGATTGTCTTCCGTGATATTGTTTGCAGCTTTTGGGAGTTTATACAATGTGCGGATGAATGTCGGAGCCGCGCGGCGAACCGGCAGCATTTGCGAAACCGACGAATTTCTTGACGTTGCGTGCCCGATGGAATATAATTACATCATATTGAACTACAGGCGGTTATACCGAAAGATGGAACGAGCGTCAAACGTTTTCAGAAAAATAATGCTTGGAATCCTATTGATCATCATGTCGGCGGCGCTGCTGCTGACAGCGGTGAACGGACTGGCGCAGCATTCATATCTGATCGCGCTGCTGGCAGGCGCTGTGTGGGCGTTCATCCTGTACCGGCTGTGCGTGCGCGGTAAGCTCAGAGCTTTGGCTTCGGCCGACGCAGGTAAAACCGCGCTGCTGCTGACGCTGCTGTGCGCGGCGGTGAACCTCGCGTGGGTGCTCGCTGTGCGCATCGAGCCGTTCAGCGATTATGCGACGTATTGGCAGACAGCCTGCGCGCTGGCCTTCGGAGGGGAGATAGACGCCCCGTGGTATATCGCAATGTACCCGCACATCCTCGGCTGCTCCACCTTTCTCAGCGCTTTTCTGAAAATTTTCGGCGAGCACGTAATAGTCGCCGCCGTTATAAACGTTATCCTCACCTGCCTGAGCGGGCTGCTGATATACGGTGTCTGCCTGCGCCTTGCATCCCCATTGACGGCGGCGCTGGCGTACCTGCTGTGGATAGTCTGCCCGTCAAAGCTGATGCTCAATTCGCTCGTGTTCTCCGAGCCGCTGTATACCTGCCTTATCCTGCTGTTCTTTTACTTCATCGTGCTTGTTGAGCAGCAGCGCGAGAGCCTTCCGCGGCGGATCGGCATCTGCCTGCTGTGGGGGCTGGCGCTCGGTATGCTGCTGCGCGCGGTGAATATTGTCCGCCCAATCTCGGCGATACTTATTATCGCGCTCGTGCTATGGCTGCTGTTCCTGCGGGGGCGCGACATAAAAAACGGTGCGCAGTGGAAAATGTGGCTGGTTATCCTCGCGGCACTCCTCGGCATATACAAGGCAACGGGGGAGCTGTGGGACAGGCATGTTGAAAATGTGCTCGGCATGGAGCCCGCATCCTTCCCAGTATACAACATATATGTCGGCTTCAATGAAGAGACGCAAGGGCAGTGGAGCGCCGATGACATGGATCTGCTGTTCTCATACCTCAGTGAGCCCGGCGCAACAACGAGCGAGGCCCAGGAGAAAATGCTGCCGCACCTAAGGGAACGCCTTTCCTCGGGAATAGATTTCGGCCGGCTCTTCGCATCAAAGCTCATGGCGTTCATGGGCAATGACGAGCTCGGCGGCTACACCTACCGCTTTACCCGGACAGAGCTGTTTGTCAAGCTGTGCATGGTGATATGCAATGTGTTCTATTACGGCTGCATGCTGCTGGCGATCCGCGGCATATTTGTGCTCCGCCGCCGCTCGCGGCTGAGCGCGTGCCTGCTGCCGCCGCTGTACATGCTGGGGCTTACGCTGGCGCACATGCTGGTCGAGGTCTCGAGCCGTTACCATTATTCGATAATCCCGGTCATTATAATATTGGCCGCCTTTGCGCTTGGCGGCAGCGAAACATCAAGGAGGTCCGTATGACACCAAGACTATTTATTGTAATTCCCTGCTACAACGAGCAGGAGGTTCTCCCGATTACCGCGCCGATGTTCCTTGAAAAGCTCAATTCCCTTGCCGCCGCGGGCAAGATCAGCAGTGACAGCCGTGTACTTTTCGTAAACGACGGCAGCAGGGACAACACCTGGAGCATCATTCAGAAGCTTGCGAAGGCAGACGAACACTATATAGGCATCAGCCAGAGCCGCAACCGCGGGCACCAGAACGCCGTCCTTGCCGGACTCATGGAGGCGAAGGACAAGTGCGACATCACGATCTCCATTGACTGCGACGGGCAGGACGACATAAACGCGATGGACGCGATGGTCGACGCTTACCTCGACGGCTGCGAGGTCGTCTACGGTGTGCGCTCCAGCCGCGAGACGGACACCTTCTTCAAGCGCTTCACCGCGCAGAGCTTCTATAAGTTCCTCGCGATGATGGGGGCGGAGGTCGTCTATAACCATGCCGACTACCGACTTATAAGCGCGCGCGTTCTCAAGGAATTTGCAAACTTCAAGGAGGTAAACCTCTTCCTGCGCGGGCTGATACCGCTCGTCGGCTTCAAGAGCACTTCGGTGAGCTACTCCCGTGCTGAGCGCATTGCCGGTGAGAGCCACTACCCGCTCAAGAAGATGGTCGCCCTTGCGGTAGACGGCATCACGAGCCTTTCGGTAAAGCCGCTCCAGTTCATCACGGGCTTCGGCGTCGTCGTCGCGCTTATAAGCTTCATCGGCTGCCTCTGGGCACTCATCACGGCGCTGTGCGGCAAGGCCGTCGCGGGCTGGGCGAGCATGACATGCATAGTCTGCTTTGTCAGCGGTGTGCAGCTTATCTGCCTCGGCATCATAGGCGAGTATATTGGAAAGATATACATGGAGACCAAGCACCGCCCACGCTATATAATCAGCGAGCGTACTTGGGAAGAAGAATAAGACAAGACAAAACACCGGCGGAGCGACCTGCTCCGCCGGTGTTTTTGCTGTTTAAATGCTGTTAGCCGGCTCACCATTCGGCGATGACGCCGTCATAGTTCCGCCAAACGGGATTTTTCCAATCCCCGTTTGCTTCAGCGTATTTCGCGGCCGTCTCAATGACAAAGTCCTCGTTTATCTCTACGCCGAGACCGGGGCGGTCAACGACCTCAATGAACCCGTCCTTGTACTTGTAGATACTGGGATCGGCGAGGTAATCAAGAAGATCGCCGCCTTTGTTGTAATGTATGCCGAGGCTCTGCTCCTGAATGAAGGCGTTGGGTGAAGCGCAGTCGATAGCCATGCACGCGCCGAGTGCGATCGGGCCGAGCGGGCAGTGCGGCGCAATGGCCACATCGTAGGCCTCTGCCATTCTCGCGAGTGTGAGGCACTCGCTTATGCCGCCGGCGTGGGACAGGTCAGGCTGGATAATGTCGACATAGCCCTGCTCAAGCAGCGGCTTATAGTCCCAGCGGCTGAACATGCGCTCACCGCAGGCGATCGGGGTGGAGGTGTTGTTCGCAATCTCGCGCATGGCCTCGTTGTTCTGCGGCAGTACCGGCTCCTCGATGAACATCAGGTGGAACCGGTCAAGCTCTCTTGCCAGCACCTTTGCCATCGTTTTATGTACTCTGCCGTGGAAGTCGACGGCGATGTCCATATCGTAGCCATAGGTATCGCGGATGACCGCAACGCGCTCGCAGACCTGCTGTATCTTCTTGAAGGAATCGACCCAGTGCATTTCCTCGGTGCCGTTCATCTTGATGGCACGGTAGCCCTGCTCATATGCCTCGGTAACGTTAGCCTTGATATCTGAGGGGCGGTCGCCGCC
Source organism: uncultured Oscillospiraceae bacterium (assembly GCA_934590505.1). Classification (GTDB taxonomy): domain Bacteria; phylum Bacillota; class Clostridia; order Oscillospirales; family Oscillospiraceae; genus Limivicinus. The sequence goes on along the minus strand of CAKTPC010000024.1, from coordinate 7,979 downwards.
GATCCATCTGTAGACCTTGAGCTTATCGCGGCACAGTCCGCCGATGAGATCGTACACCGGAGCGTTATAGTACTTGCCCTTGATATCCCAAAGGGCCTGGTCAATACCGGCGATCGCACTCATCATCACCGGCCCGCCGCGGTAAAAGCGCGAGCGGTACATTGCCTGCCAGTGATCCTGAATACGCATGGGGTCTTTGCCGATGAGATATCTGGAGAACTCTTCAACGGCGGTGCGCACGGTGTCGGCGCTGCCCTCAACGACGGGCTCGCCCCAGCCGGATATGCCCTCGTCGGTCTCAATCTTCAAAAAGAGCCAGCGGGGCGGAAGCTTATACAGCTTCATAGAAGTTATTTTCATTTTTTCTCTCTCCGTTTCAGTCTTTCCCGAACGGGTATTTTGGGTGATCCTCCGGGCGCTCCATAGGGCTTGAGCATTCCACGGAGAAGCCGAGCATCGGCTCGGTATTGAAGAAGTCCCAGCGCACGGGCCGTGCCATAGCCAAGCCCTGCATTTCGGCCTCGGCTCCTGCCTGCGCCATCTGCGCGGCTGCGTCCTCATAGCTCTTTACGCGGAAACTGACATGCTGCAGCCCCTCGCCGTGCTCATCGAGGAAATCCTGCCATATGCTCTCGCCCTCTGTGGGCATCATGTACTCGAACTGTATGTTGCAGAAATCGAACAATGCTATGCGCGCGGCAAAATTGCCTTCCCTGCCGAAATACTTTCTTCCGCTCTTGAGCGTCTCGCCGACAAAGCTCGGCTCGCAGCCGAAGATCTTTTTCATGTTGGCGATCACGGCGTCCAGATCCCGCACGACAATGCCGACCTGCGTCATTTCAACAAACTGATTTTCCATAATTCACCTCTGAAGCTTGATAAAGTACCTGCCGTTACGCTATGCCGAGCAGCGTCGGGAGCCACATGCTTATGCCTGGCACAAGGGTAATGACCAGAAGCGTGAATACAAGCGGTATCATCCACGGTATGCACCATTTGGCAATTTTCATGACCGGGTATCCGGTGACCGAATTGAGCACGTACAGGGAATAGCCGACGGGCGGAGTGAGCAGACCGATCATTGCATTGAGAACAACGACAACGCCGATATGCACCATGCTCAGGCCGAAGCTTGAGGCCAGGGGGATGAGCAGCGGGGTCAGCAGCATGACGATGACGGTGCAGTCAAAGAACATGCCCATGACAAGGACCATCAGGTCGATGCAGAGAAGAATGATATACTTGTTCGATGTGAGGCCGACGAAGAAGTTGAGCAGAATAGTATCCAGACGCTCGTAGGAGACGATGAAGCTGAAGATCGTCGCACCGGCGATGACCAGCATGATAGGCATAGTGTTGTAGATGGTGTCCCAGATGATCTCGTAGAGGTCCTTGAGACGCAGTTCCCTCAGTACGCAGCTGCACACCAGCAGCGCGTATACCGTTGCAAGCAGGGCTGCCTCGGTCGGAGTTGCGATGCCGCTCCAGATACCGCCGATGATTATGATCGGCATGAGGAGGGCAAGGATGGAGTCCTTAAAGGTTTTCCAGATCTCCTTGCCGGAGGACTTCGGGTCGGCGGGGCTGTTCTGCTTCTTTGCGATGAAGTAGCACATCACGCACAGAACGATAGCCATGAACACGCCGGGCAGGATACCGGCCATGAAGAGCGCGCCGGTCGACGCCCCGGAGTAGGTCGCGTAAACGACAAAGGGGATGGACGGGGGAATGATCGGCCCGATTGTGCCGCTCGCGGCGGTGATGCCGATGGTGAAGCCGTCGTCATAGCCCGCGTCGCGCATCGCCTTTATTTCGACCTGACCCAGACCGCCGACATCGGCGACCGCGGAGCCGGACATGCCCGCAAAGATGACGCTCGCAAGGACGTTGACGTAGCCGAGGCCGCCTCTGTGGTGGCCGACAAGGGCGCGGCAGAAGTTAAAAATACGCGTGGTAACGGAGCCGTGGTTCATAACGGAGGCCGCCATGATAAAGAAGGGGATGGCAATAAGCGTGTAGCTGTTGAGACCGTTCATGCACTTCTGCGCGATCATCAGCAGCGACATGTTGTTTGAAACAAGGTAAATGATCGACGGAAGAAGCATCGAAAGATAGATGGGAACGCCGATCAGGAGCAGGGCAAAAAAGACAACAAAAAACAAACCGAGACTCATGTGTTTACTCCTTTCAGCTTCTGGATATCCTCAACTATCATCTGCACCGCGCGGGAGATGCCGAAGAGCATACTGAGCGGGAACGCGGCGTACATGTAAGCCATGGAGAAGCGCATCGCCGCCATGATGTTGGTGCGCTGAAAGACGGTCGTCTTATATCCGCAGTAGGCAAGGAACGCGAAGGTGACGATCGAAATGATCTGCACGGCGATATCGAAGATAATCTGGCTGCGCTTGCTCATGTAATCCGTCACCAATGTGAGCTTGAGCTCCTTGCGCGTCTTGAGGATGACGGGCAGCGAGGAGAAGCAGGCATACATCAGCAGCAGGCGGGACAGCTCCTCTGTCCACACGAAGCCGAAATTAAAAACGGATCTTGCAACCATCTGGAAAAGCACCACGAGGAAAAGCGCCACAAAGGTCACGAAGGCAAGCGCATCGTCATAGTGGTCCCAGATACACTTTAATACTTTCTTCATTGCTGTGTATCATCCTTTCTTTCTATAAGCATGCTCCGCTTATGTTTTCTAATAAGCGGAGCATTGTCTAAGTGTCGTGTTTATCAGTCGACGGGGTTAGCTGCGCACCACTCCATAGCGGCATTGCGGAATTCCCACCAGCCGTCGTACTCGGGGGCGGTGAAGTTTTCCTCATAGAACTTGGCTGCGTTGTCGATGAATGCCTGCTTGTCGAGGCCGTTCTCTTCGGTGATAACGGTCATGCCGTATTCGCTCTCAAGCTTGGAGAAGGTCTCTTCTGTGTACTCGGTGACCTTATCGATAGACATCTGAGCTTCCTTATTGAACTTCTCGGTCAGGTATGCCTGATCAGCCGCAGACAGGCTGTTCCAGAACTCGGTGTTGAAGATGGACCAAGAAAGAACGAGTGCGTGCTCGGTGAAGGAGAGGTACTTCTGGACTTCAAAGAGGTTGTAGGACTGGATGTGAGCGATGGGATTCTCCTGACCTGCGATGGAGCCGGTGGACAGACCCATGTAGACCTCAGCCCATGCAAGTGGAACAGGATTGCCGCCGAGGATGGAGACGTAGGACTGGCTCATCGGGGACTCCATGGAGCGGATGTTCAGACCTGCCGCATCAGCGGGGGTATAAACGGCCTTGTTGGAGGTGAGGCAGCGGAAGCCGGGGGAGACTGCGTTGAGAGCCATGGTGTTGGTGTTTGCAATGTCAGCGTTCCACTGGTCGAGGAGCTCTTCGCTGTTGAAGTATGCAAGAGCCTGCTTGTAGCCGGAGAAGGTGTAGGCCATCATCCAGCCCTGGCTGTTGGGAACATAGCTCTCATAGTAGCTGGTGTTCATCATTGCGCCCTGAACGGTGCCGTCACGGACCATGTCGAAGCCTTCCTGCTCGGTACCGAGGATGCCGCCGGCGGTCATCTCGAAGGTGATGCGGCCGTTGGTCTCTTCAGCGATCTGATCGAAGAGGTCTGCATAAGCCATGATGGTGGGGTGGTTATCGGGAAGGACTGCGTACCACTTGATGTTGAGCTTTTCGCCCTGAGTGATATCGCCGTCGGCAGCCGCGTCGGAGCTAGCGTCTGCGGCGGGAGCCGTGCTTGCTGCGGGTGCAGCCTGATTTCCGCATGCGGCCAGGGCGAATACCATGACCAGAGCAAGAATGAGTGCGATTACTTTTTTCATTGTTTCCTCCAATTATTTATATTTCCGCATCGGTTGTCTGTTGTGCGGATGTCCGACAAGTTTCAAGTCATTTTTACCATGCTTTTTTGCCGTTGTCAATACTCAACAGACAAATCTGGGTTATAGACAAAAAAGCATGGTGCGTTTTGTGAGGTTTCAACAAGCCGAGATCAATCCATCGTGAGGATTATCTTCTGAAGCCCCGGCTCGCGGTCGAACAGACGCTGGAAGGCCTCCTTGCCCTGCTCCAGCGGCATGGTCACCTGAAGGAACGGAGTAAGGTCGATACTGTGCCCGGCGATCATATTAAGGCAGATGTCGTACTCTCCGCTGCTCGCGCAGCTGCCCTGAACGCGGATCTGCCGCGTGATGCAGTATTGCAGAGGGAAGTTTATTTCCTTGGACATGTTCCCTATAGCGACGAGGCAGCCGCCCTTGCGCAGCGCGGCGATATCGGTATTGATGGTGCCCTCCATGCCGACGGCGTCAAACGCGAGATCGGCGCCCTCGCCGTTCGTGATGCTGCGGCAGTATTCCGCAGCGTCGGTCTCGGTAGTGTTGACGGTGTCAGTCGCGCCCATCGCACGGGCAAGGGCGAGCTTGTCGTTCTTCCTGTCGCACATTACAATACGGCTTGCTCCGCTTGCCTTTACGGCCAGCAGGGTCATAAGGCCTATCGTTCCGGCACCGTTGATAAGTACGGTGTCGCCCATTTTTATCGGGGATATTGCCGCCGCGTGTACGCCTATGCTCAGCGGCTCGACCAGTGCGGCCTCCTCAAAGCTGACGCTGTCAGGCAGGGCATAGAGAGTTCTCGCTTCAACGGCAATGTACTCGGCCATCGCGCCGTGCCGTCTGTATTCATCGCAGGATACGCCAAGCACCTTTCTGTGGCTGCACAGGTTTATCATGCCCGCACGGCAGAATTTGCACTCACCGCAATACTCGGTCGAATCGAAGGTCACTCTCTGACCGACGCTCCAATCCCTCACCGCGCTGCCGGTTTTGACTATCACGCCGCTGGCCTCGTGACCCATGATGATAGGCGGGATCCTGCGGCCGTTCTTCCCGTCGCTTCCGCCGACGTCGCTGCCGCATATCGCGCAGGCCTTTAGCTTTACAAGGACCTGAGTGTCGGTTATTTCCGGAACGTCCCATTCGCGGATATTGAAATCTTTATACTGCTCCATTACCAGAGCTTTCATTTTCTTGGGTATCATAATTTCTCCTTGTCAACATATGTCATTGTTCGGTCTTGAAAAGCCCCGCGTAACGCACGCTGTTGAATGCCTGCATCTTTTCCATGACCTTCATCACCTGCTCAGGGTCGCGGCTGCATATTGCGTCGCACAGCTGCCTGTGCGAACGAAGCGCGTAGCTGTAGCTGCCGCGCACGCTGTTGAGCTCGTACAGCCCGGAGTATATCTCCAGCCGGCAGCTCTTGTATGCCTTGATGAGCATGGAGCTGTTGCTGCTCTCGACAATGGCCGTGTGAAACGCGAGGTCGGCCGAGGTAAAGCCTTCAAGATCGTCGGCCTCCGCGCAGGCCTTCATTTTTGCCAATGCGTCCCTGATGCGGGTAAAGTCCTCTTCGGTCGCGCTGCGTGCCGACAGCATGGCTGCGCGGCTTTCCACGCATGCGCGCAGATCGGAGAAGCTCTTGAAGTCATTTTCGGACAGATTGATCTTGACCAGCTCCTCGTCGTTGGAGCTGAAGTTGTCAGGATTGCACACAAACGAGCCAAGACCATGGTGCGTGACTACCATATGTCGGCTGCGCAGACGCTGGAGCGCCTCACGGATGACTCCGCGGCCGACGTTGAACTCCGCCGCCATTTGGTTTTCCGAGGGGACTTTTTCTCCCTCCGGCCACACTCCGCTCTCAATGAGCGAGATGAGCTGCTCGGTCACACTGTCCACCAGATTGCTGCGCGCTATTCTGTGTATCTGACCTTCTCTTTCCATGACTCAATACCTTCCTGCCGTATCCGACCAGAACATTATGCGGAGCGGCAGTGAAATCCTTTTGATTTTGTACGTTTGAAACTTGTCGGACATCTTTATGCTGATACTATAAATTTGTTTTCCAAAATTGTCAACACCTTTGTACGTGTCCGTGCGCCTTCTTTACGCCGTATAGACAAAAAGAGACTGCCGCGGTTGCGGCAGTCTCAAGGAAACAATCATGTTCTTGCGGTTGAGCCGATTCTTCTTCAGCAGAGCTGGGAGCCGGCGGGGACGGAGGCGTCGAGCATTATGAGGTGCAGCTCCTCCTTGCCGTCTATCTCACGCACGGCGGAGAGCAGCATACCGTTGGACTCAAGCCCCATCATTTTGCGCGGCGGCAGGTTCAGGATAGCGACGACGGTCTTGCCGACGAGCTGCTCCGGCTCATAGAACTTGTGGATGCCGGAGAGGATCTGGCGCGGTGTGCCGCTGCCGTCGTCAAGGGAGAACTTCAGAAGCTTATCGGACTTCTTGACAGCCTCGCAGGAGAGGACCTTGCACACGCGCATATCGCACTTGGCAAAGTCGTCTATCGTCACATCGGGCAGCACGGGGGGAGCCTTCGGTTCATCCTTCCTTCCCTCGGCCTTTTCAAGCTCTTCGAGAGCCTTGACCATGTCAATGCGCGGGAAGAGCGTCTCGCCCTTGCAGACTTTTGTGCCTGCGGGGAGCGCGCCGTAAACGGCGGCGCTGTCCCAGCTGCGGCTGGCCTCGTCCGCGCCGATCTGCGCAAAGGCCTTCTCACAGCTTTCGGGCATGAAGGGGCTGAGGAGAATGAGCGATACGCGCAGCGCCTCGAGCAGATTATACATGACAGCGGCAAGGCGCGCCTTCTTGCTCTCGTCCTTTGCGAGCACCCAGGGGGCGGTCTCGTCGATGTACTTGTTCGCGCGCTGGATGAGCTTGAATACCTCCTCGAGCGCGAGGTGCAGCTGGAACTCGTCCATCTGTGCGGCATACTTACCGCGCACGGACTTTATCATGCCGACGAGCTCATCGTCCATCGCGTCAGCTTCGCGCTCCGCGGGGACGCTGCCGCCGAAATACTTCTCGACCATGGCAGTCGTGCGGCTGACAAGGTTGCCGAGATCATTTGCAAGGTCGGTATTAATGGTGCTGATAAGCAGCTCGTTGGAGAAGTTGCCGTCGGCGCCGAAGGGGAAGGTGCGCAGCAGGAAGAAGCGCAGCGCATCGACGCCGAACATATCCGCCAGCACGTAGGGATCGACGACGTTGCCCTTGGACTTGGACATCTTGCCGCCGTCAATGACGAGCCAGCCGTGGCCGTATACACGCTTGGGCAGGGGCAGCTCCATGCTCATGAGCATTGCCGGCCAGATGATGGAGTGGAAGCGGACGATCTCCTTGCCGACGATGTGCACGTCTGCCGGCCAGTATTTGTCGAAATCGTCATACTTGTCGTTGAGCAGGCCGAGCGCGGTGCAGTAGTTAAAGAGCGCGTCTACCCAGACGTATACGACATGACCCGGGTCGAAGTCCACGGGCACGCCCCAGTTGAAGCTCGTGCGGGAGACGCAGAGGTCCTCAAGGCCGGGCTTGATGAAGTTGTTTATCATCTCATTGACGCGGGACGGGGGAGTGAGGAAGGTGCCGCTCTCGAGAAGCTCCTGTACGGGCTTTGCGTACTTGGAGAGACGGAAGAAGTAGGCCTCCTCCTCGGCGTCATGTACCTCGCGGCCGCAGTCGGGGCACCTGCCGTCCTTGAGCTGGCTCTCGGTCCAGAAGCTCTCGCACGGGGTGCAGTACTTGCCCTTGTATGCGCCCTTGTAGATATCGCCCTTGTCATACATCTTCTTGAAGATGCGCTGTATGGATTTCACGTGATAATCATCAGTGGTGCGGATGAAGCGGTCGTTCGAGATGTTCATCAGCTTCCACAGATCCTTGATGCCGCCCTTGCCGTCGACGATGTTGTCAACAAACTGCTGGGGGGTGACGCCTGCGGCTTTGGCCTTTTCCTCAATCTTCTGGCCGTGCTCATCGGTGCCGGTGAGGAACATCACGTCAAAGCCCGCGAGCCTTTTGTAGCGGGCAATGGCATCGGTCGCGACGGTGCAGTAGGCATGGCCTATGTGCAGCTTATCGGACGGGTAGTAGATGGGTGTGGTGATATAGAA
>CAKTPC010000023.1 GCA_934590505.1 uncultured Oscillospiraceae bacterium | reverse complement strand
AGCTATGTTGAGGACAGCGACTGGGAGAACAACTGGCGCGAGTATTATAAGCCTATCGAGGTCGGCGAAAAGCTCGTCGTCGTGCCCGAATGGGAGGAAGCGCCGCAGGACGGGCGGCTCCCGCTCAGGCTTGACCCCGGCCTTATCTTCGGCACCGGCAGCCACGCGACCACGCGCATGTGCCTTGCCGCGCTTGAGAAGTTTTCAAAGCCCGGTGTGCGTGTGCTCGACCTCGGCTGCGGCAGCGGCATTCTCGGCATCGGCGCGCTCATCCTCGGCTGTGAAAGCTGCCTCGGTGTGGACATTGACCCCAAGGCTCCGGACGTCGTGATGTCAAACGCCGCGCTCAACGGCATCGGCACAGATACAATGACGGCATGGGCGGGCGATATCATTGCCGACGCCTCCCTCCGTGCGCGCATCGGCAACGGGTACCAGCTCGTGCTTGCAAACATCGTTGCCGATGTCATCATTCCCCTTTCCGCCGTCGTGCGCCAGTTCATGGCTGCGGGCGCAGTGTTTATATGCTCCGGTATTATCGAGCACCGCTGGCCTGAGACCGAGGCTGCGCTTATCTCCAACGGCTTTGAAATTCTCGATCACAAATCTGAAGAGGAGTGGCACTGCTTCGTCTGCCGATGACACAGATCGATATAGAATAAATTGAAACACCACTGATAAATTGAAACACCACTGAACCGCATGCGGTTCAGTGGTGTTTGCTGCCTTATTATTTACTTCAGATCGTTTTCGTCCACCAGGGTAACGTCAACATCAAAGGTCTCTCCGTCGCGCCAGATCGTAAAGGTGATCGTGTCGCCGACGTTGAGCGTGTTCTTCACAGTCAGGATATCGTTTGTCACAACAACTGGATTTCCGTTCACAGCCGTGATGATGTCCCCCTGCTGTATGCCCTTGGCCGCAGCGTCGGACTTCTCCTCGACTGCCGAGACATAGAGCCCGCTGGGCAGATCATAGTGGCTCGTGACGTTATCCGGTATCGCGCCGACGGTGACGCCTATCGCCGGGCGGCCACGCACCTCGCCGTACTGCATCAGCGAATCTGCGACCGTCACGACTGTTGCCGACGGTATCGCAAAGCCGATGCCTTCAATGCTTGAATAAGAGGACATCATCTTCATATTCGTCACGCCGATCACCTGACCGTACATGTTGAACAGAGCGCCGCCGGAGTTGCCCTCGTTGATGGCGGTGTTGGTCTGCAGCAGCGTCATGCTGTGGCCGTTGTAGCTGATGCCCCTGTCTATCGCGGAGATTATCCCGTCGGTCAGCGTCATACGGAAGGTTTCGCCCAGAGGGTTGCCTATCGCCGCGACCCTGTCGCCGATGGCAAGCTCAGCGCTGTCGCCGAAGCTCGCCGGTGTCAGGCCTGTCGCCTCTATTTTGAGCACCGCAATGTCGCTTGTGCTGTCCGCTCCAACAAGTGTCGCCGTGTAGCTGCTGTTGTCATAGAGCGTCACGCTTGCCGTATCGCAGGTTTCAATGACATGCGTGTTCGTGAGTATCAGGCCGTCCTCGGAAAGGATGATGCCGCTGCCCCAGTAGTAGCCGTCAATCCCGTCCTTGTAGCCCTTTATTGCAACTATCGACTTTGAGCACTGGTCATACAGTTCCTGAAGGCTAAGCTCCTTGCCGCGCTCATTGGCGATCGTCACCTTGAAGTCCGGTACAAGCTCCGCGCGCGGCAGCTTTATATCCGCGTCATTGCTTTCGGTCACCTGATAATAGTTGTCAAGGTAATCGTTCCAGTCGTCAGGCATACCGCCGCCATCGATATAAGGCGACTCGCTTCTCTGGTTTGAGCCGGAGAATATCAGCGAGCTTGCCGCGATCAGCAGCACGACCAGCAGTATCGCCCCGCCGATACGCCAGGATGTTTTTCCTGGCTTTTTCTTTTTCCGTTCATTCTCCGGTGAAGTGCGCTCCTCAAGCGGGGCATACCAGTCCTGCATATTGCTCATATCTTTTAATCCTTCTATTTATCAGCCAGCTTGAGCGTAAAGACGAACTCAGTTGCTCCGTCCTCGCTTTTCACGGCTATGTCCTCGTCATGGCTGTTGATTATCGACTTCACCAGATACAGTCCCAGCCCGACGCCATCCTTATCAAGGCTGCGCGAGCGGTCGGACTTGTGGAAACGGTCGAAGATAAACGGCAGATCGTCCGGCGGTATCGTCTCGCCTATGTCCTTTATCGAGACGTAGGCCTTCTGCGTATCTCTGTACAGTCTCAGCGTGAGGCAGCTTCCGGGAGTTGCGAACTTCACGGCGTTATCAAGCAAGTTGTATATTACCCGCGTGATCGCGTCCTTGTCGGCGATGACCATTATGTGGTTCTCCGGCAGCTGCGGGTCGACGTCAAGGTTCTTCTGCGTCGCGCGCGCCTCGAAGCTGAGCAGCGTCTGAAGCACAAGCTCCGTCAGATCAAACACCGTGCGCTTGCTCGGGTCAGCGGCCCTGGCTCTCGTCTGCGAAGCGTCCAGCATATCGCGCACAAGGCGGGATAACCTGCGCGTCTCGTCTCTTATTGAGGTGAGGTACTTCGTCTCCTGATCCTTCGGGATGGTCCCGTCAAGTATGCCGTCGGCAAAGCCGGCGATAGTTGTCATCGGTGTGCGCAGCTCATGCGAGACGTTTGCAATGAACTCGCTCCTGCGGTTCTCCGCGTTCTGGAGGGAATCTGCCATCTTGTTGAACGAGTCGATAAGCGCGCCCATCTCGTCTGTCGGGTCCTCCTGCTGCTTTACGCGCACGGAGAAGTCACCTCTCGCAAACTTTCTCGACGCCGCCGCTATCTCGTCCAGCGGCCGTGCCATACGCTTTGAGTAAACAAGCGACACAGCGAGCGACATGCACAGCACGAGCACTGCAATCACCGTCGCGATGAGCACAAAGGTCGACCAGTTGCTGAGTATATTATCCGGCGCGTTCGTCACAAACACATAGCCCATGAGCTCGCCGTCCGTCTCCCGCGTTATCTCGTGGGTAACGATATAGCGGGGATTTGTGTACATTCCGCCGAGCGTGCTTATCTCCGTCTCCTGACCGCTTTTTATCTCGGTCATGATATCTTCCGGCAGCAGAGTCCCGTAATGCTTGCACATCGGCGTCTGGTCGGAGCAGGACATGACAAGTCCGTTCGCGTCGGTGATGAAGATATGGTTCCCGGTCGAGCGCGATATCGCGCTTATTATCATGCTCAGCAGCCAGCTGTTCATCGAGTCGTTCTGACTCACCGCCGCCGCCGTGCGCGATACCTCTTCGGCACTTGCAACCATGTCGCTCTTGTACTCGCGTATGAGGTACAACCTGCCTATCCCCACGAACGAGAACGCCACTAGGATGAAGCAGGTCAGCACCAGCAGCGCCGTCGCGGTGAAGTTTCTGAGGTAGATACTCTTCATGGTGAAGCCTTATTCGTGGACCTCGAACTTGTAGCCCACGCCCCACACGGTCTTGAGGCACCACTTGTCGGATACGCCCTCAAGCTTCTCTCTCAGGCGCTTGACGTGTACATCGACAGTTCTGGAATCGCCGAAGTAGTCAAAGCCCCATACCTCGTCAAGCAGCTGATTGCGCGTAAAAACTCGGTTGGGGGAAGCCGCCAGATGATACAGCAGCTCCATCTCTTTAGGCGGAGTGTCTATCTTCACACCGTCGACTATCAGCTCGTAGGACTCGAGGTTTATCACCAGCTTATCGAAGGTGAGCTTCTTCTCTACCGGCGCATCCGCGTCAGTGCGGCGCATTACCGCGTGTACGCGGGCTAGCAGCTCCTTGACGTCGAAGGGCTTTGTGACATAGTCGTCCGCACCCATATCAAGTCCGTTTATCTTATCCGCGGTCTCGCCCTTTGCGGTGAGCATAATGATCGGCACCGAGGACTTCTTCCTGATGTCCCTGCATATCTGCCAGCCGTCCTTGACCGGCAGCATAATGTCGAGCAGGACTACATCCGGGGAGAAAAGATCGAAGCTGGATTCTGCCTTTCCACCGTCGGCGGCGATCATGACGTCAAAGCCGTCCTTACCCAGATACAGTCTCAGCAGCTCCGCAATGTTCGCATCGTCCTCAACAACAAGAGCTCTCTTACTCATAGCTTATTCTGCCCTTCTCTTTCATAATATATGTTTGCTTTCTTACCGATATAGATTATACCCGTCAGCATAAAATAAAGGTTAAAAAAATGTTAAATACTGCCGGAAAAGTCCGTCTATACGGCATCCGGGAAAGCCGTGCAGACTTCCCCGGATGTTATGATCTGTCGTATCAGAACTCTACTTCTTCAAGCTCGATGAGTGCGAGGATGTATATCTTCAGCGCCTCCATGAACTCGTCTATACTTGCCGCCTCGTCCGCGCCGTGTATCGGGCCGAAGAAGTCGGGATAGCTACGCTCGGGATGCTCCGGACCGAAGGAAACGCCGTTCGGAAAATCGCGCGCATAGGTGCCGCCGCCCATCGTGTAGGGCTTCGCGTCCTCGCCGGTAACGGCGTTGTAAACGTCCATGCAGACCTTTACTGCAGGGTTATCGATGCTCATGTAGAACGGAGCGGTGTCTCTCTTGAGCTCGATCTCTGCAAGCTCTCCCGCGAGTGCGGAGATGGTGTCGGCGATCTTTTTGCTGCTGGTGTTGGTGGGATAACGGCTGTCGACGGTCTGGAAGATGTGCCCGTCCTCAACGCCTATCACGCCGCCGATTATCGTAAGCGGCTCGAACTTGCCGTCATCGGCATCAACGCCGAGGCCGCTGCCGTCCCAGCTCTCGTGCAGCTTCATGAGCAGGCGCAGGAACTTCCCTTCCTCCTCGCCCGCAAGCTTATTTTCAAGAATGTAGCTTATCAGCACGCCTATCGCGTTCACCGTGCCCTCTGGCTTGGATGCGTGGCCGCCGATGCCCTTTGCGGTGAGGTGCCACAGTTCTCCGTTGGCCTCGACGGAGACGCTCTCGGTAGAAGCAGGCTTTGCGCCCTTCACCCATGCCTCGGCCTTGCCGGGGATGACGTTGCCCGCAACGCCGCCGCGGATATCCGCGATCTTGTCAAGCTTCGTCTTTGAGACGATGCGCAGGTTGCATATGCCCTTCTCGCCGTTGCAGACAGGGAAGCCCGAGTCCGGGCTGAAGCAGAACAACGGAGCCTTGTAATTGTCAATGTAGTATTCCACATCGCCCATGCCGGTCTCCTCATTAGTGCCGAGCAGCGCGCGGATGCTGTAGCGCAGCGGAACGCCCGCATCTTTGAGGTACTTGAGCGCGTACAGGCACAGGACGGACGGTCCCTTGTCGTCCATTACGCCGCGGCCGATAAGATAGCCCTCGCGCTCGCGCAGCGTGAACGGGTCGCCCGTCCAGCCCTCGCCGACAGGGACGACGTCAAGATGCGTGATGGTGGCGAGGTAATCCTCTGCTTCGCCGATCTGTCCGTAGCCGATTTTATCCTCGCAGTTAACTGCCTTGAGCCCCAGCTCGCGGCATATCTCAAGCCCCAGCTCCAGCGCCTGCTTCGGTCCCTTGCCGAAGGGCGCGCCGGGCTCTGCCTTGCCTTCAACGCTGTCTATCGCCACAAGGCGCGCGATATCTCTTATGATGTTCTCTCTGTTGTCATTTATGAACTTGTCGATACCGGCAGTGTACTTATTATCCATTGCTCTGGCTCCTTTATTTATGATGAGACAAATATACTATTTTTCCCAGAATTTTTCAAGCCCCGCATACGCTATGCAGGGCTTTTGATTTTGAAGTTATGTCAACTGAATTATGTCGTCATTCAGTCTCTTTCTATCCTTTTGCTCTTGCCGGGCTTGAAATCCGGTTCCGTCCCGTTTATCAGGCGCTTTATATTTTCCCTGTGCCGTATGACGACAAGGCACATCCCAACTATTGCCAGCGCGCACCGCGGCTGTGACAGCTCAAGCACCAGCGCCCATACCGGCAGTGACAGCGCCGCGCATATCGAGCCGAAGGAGACCTTCTTTGAGCACAGCGCCGCAATGGCGAACACCGCTATCGTCAATAGCCCCGCGCGCCAGTCGATGCACAGCGCCATCGCCGCGCCCGCAGAAACTCCCTTGCCGCCCTTGAAACCGTGCAGCAGCGGGTAGCAGTGCCCTGCCATGCAGGCCATGCCTGCCGCCGCCATGCCCCTGTCGCCGAGGGTGAGATATCCCAGCAGCATCGCGGCCGCCGTCTTGCACATGTCCCCGCCTAGGGTCAGCACGCCCGCGCTCATTCCGTAGACGCGCGCCATATTGGTCGCCCCGGCGTTGCCGCTCCCGACTCTTCTGATATCCCTGCCGAGCACGCGGCTCGACATGAATATCGATATACTGAGCGAGCCCATAACATAGGCGGCAGCGATCACAAGGATGAATTCAAGAGTTTCCATTCAGCGCTCCAATCAAACTATTTCAAAAATTTTAAGCTTATTATATACGCACTCCCTGCCTTTGGCAATAGGATTATACACTAATTTACAAAATGTCAAACATTTGCCGTCCACGGCCACTCTTCGGGCGGTTCCGCCTTGAAGTGCATCCGTTCTCCCGTCGTGGGATGGGTGAATCCCAGCTCGCAGGAGAACAGCGCAAGCGGGCACTCGTCGTGCAGCTCGCAGTATTTACGCTCCCCGACGAGCGGCAGACCGCGCGAGGCAAACTGCACGCGTATCTGGTGCGTTCTCCCTGTGCGTAGCATTATGTAAACCTTACTCAGTCCCTTCACGTACCATTCCCGCTCATAGTCGAGCACGGCCTTCTGCACACCCTTTGCCGGGATATCGGTGACGAAGGTCATTTTCCGCGCCTTGTCACGGTAGAGCAGATCGGTAAGCACCGCGCGCTCCGCGGCCTCGCCGTGGACGACCGCCATATAGTGCTTCTCAAACTCACCCTCGCGCACCTGACGGCTCAGCTCTGACGCCGCCGCCGTGCCGCGTGCGAGCACCATCAGTCCGCTCACCGCGCGGTCTAGCCGGTGTATCGTGCGCACATCCGCCTTTTCGTCCCCAAGCTCGCGGCGCAGCAGTTCCGGAAGTCCACCCGGCTCGTCCGTCGACAGCACGCCCGCTGGCTTTATGCACACTATTATGCTTTCATCCCGGTAAATTATATCCATAAATCCTCCGCCCTGCGCTATGCAAAGCCCCGTTAATGTGGTATATTGTATAATAAACTATTTTTATTTGGAGATCACAATGGATCAGAAACATATTCCCTGCCCGAACTTCCGCAAGTGCGGCGGCTGCCAGCTACAGAACCTCCCCTATGCCGAGCAGCTCCTGCACAAGCAGCGCCGCGCCGTGTCGGTACTCGGCGAGCTTGGGCACGTTGAAAACATTATCGGCATGGATGAGCCGACGCACTACCGCAATAAAGTCCACGCCGCCCTCGCCTATGACCGTGCGAAGAATAAGACCATCTCCGGTATCTATCAGCCCGGCAGTCACCGCATCGTCCCGGTTGACGAGTGCATGATCGAAGATAAGCTCGCTGATGAGATCATCGTCGATATCCGCCGCATGCTCCCGGAGTTCAGAATACAGGTGTTCGATGAGCGCGGCGGCTGCGGCTGGCTGCGGCACATCCTCATCAGGCGCGGCTTTGCGACGGGCGAGGTCATGGTCGTGCTCGTCGCCGTCTCGCCGATATTCAAGCTCCAGAAGCCATTTCTAAAAAAGCTGCTGGAAAAGCACCCGGAGATCACCACCGTCGTTCTCAATATCAACGACCGCTTCGGCCCTGTCATCCTCGGTGCGCGCGAGAAAGTCATCTACGGCAGCGGATATATCGAGGACGTGCTCTGCGGCAAGCGTTTCCGCATTTCCTCCCGCTCGTTCTATCAGATAAACCCCGTCCAGACCGAGAAGCTCTATTCCGCCGCCATCGGCCTTGCGGGTCTCACCGGAAATGAGACCGTGCTCGACGCCTACTGCGGCATCGGCACCATCGGTCTCAGCGCCTCAGATAAGGCGAAGCAGGTCATAGGAGTTGAGATAAACCGCGACGCGGTGAATGACGCGATAGCAAACGCCCGCCTGAACGGCGTCAAAAACTGCTGGTTCACCGTCGGCGACGCCGGGAAGTACATGGAGCAGATGGCCGCAGACAAGGTGAAGCCCGATGTTGTTTTCATGGACCCGCCCCGTGCCGGGAGCGACGAGCGTTTTCTCTCCTCGCTGCTCAAATGCGCGCCGAAGCGCATCGCCTACATCTCCTGCAATATCGACACCCAGCGCCGCGACCTCGATGTGCTCCTCTCCGGAGGCTATAAGCTCCGCCGCATCCAGCCGGTCGATATGTTCCCCTATACCGAGAACATCGAATGTGTGGTCATGCTTGAGAAATAATGCGTAGTGCAGGCTATGTGGTAATACTACCGCCTATCTATTAGCATGCATAAATTGCTCTCCCAAACCTCATCGCCGCACTCCCTTGCTCTTGCAATGCAAGCGTTTACCGCGCTACGCAAAGCAGCATCGTCCGAGTATTTTTGCAGCCTGTCCATGATGCGGAAAGCACCCGGCCAGTTCATGTCCTGCACCCATTCCAGCAATTCAGACAAATAAGGTTCAAGCTTTTCATCGCACTTTCCCGCTATGACAGTTGCGCAGTTTTCCCAGACATTTTTATTGTGTTCCGGTGTCATCGGCTGTATAAACGGGCGAATCGTTTCTGCATCTTTTGCCAGTGCTATTCCCTTGGTCTGGACTTCGGGCGGCTTATGCCAATCGAGCATATTCATGACTTCTGTAATGTCTTTCATCTTGAAAGCCTCGCAGAGTTTTTCGCCGCTCACGGCGAAAAAAATCAAATACATTTTCTCCGGCGGCGTGTACGTCGGAGAAAATACTTCTCACGGAGTGAGTGTCGAATTGTCCGCTGAAAGCGGACAATGAGGCACAGAACGGAGTGCAATCTTTTTTGTCAAAGAAACTCTCAGAGTTTCTTTGACAAGTTAACGCCCGCTGCAGCATCGCAGCGGGCGTATAGTTTCTTATTCTGCTCAGTGACAGCCGCAGCCGCAGCTTCCGCTGTCGTCGCCGCAGGCGCAGCCCTCGTCGCTCGTTCCGCAGCCGCTGCATCCGCCGCAGCTTCCGGAGCAGCCGCCGCCAAAGCCCATGCCCGCGCCCGGGTCGACTATCGGCAGTCTCCCGGTGATGAGCAGGTCAGCCGCGTCGTCCGCGCTGCCGCAGTAGCCGACTATCGGGATTATGCCGTAGCTGAGCAGGAGCGCCTTTGCTTCGCCGCCCATGTTCCCGGCGATGACCGCGTCGATCTTCTCCTCGCGCATCAGGTCGCTCATGGCCTTGTGTCCCTCGCGTCCCGCCGCTTCGACAAGGCGCTTGGTGCACTTGTTCACGTCCGCGTTTTCATAGTCGTATATCGCGAACATTTCGCAGTGGCCGAAATGCTCGAAAATTTCTCCGTCCTTATATGCAACTGCTATGCGCATATCATATCTCCTTTTCAATGCTGTCCATCAGCGGCGCGATATGCTCCCCGCTCACGGATTCAACTTCGCCCGCGTCCACCATCGTGGTGATAACGGGGTCTATCGGCAGCTTTGCAAAGTGCGGGATGTTATACTGCTTTGCCAGCGCCTCGACCTTGCTCTCTCCGAAGATAGAGTGCTCGCTGCCGCAGTCCGGGCACTTGTAGTAGCTCATGTTCTCGACGATGCCGAGCACCGGGACCTTCATCATATCCGCCATGTTCACGGCCTTTGCGACTATCATCCCGACAAGATCCTGCGGCGTCGTGACGATAACTATCCCGCTTATCGGCAGGGACTGGAACACCGTCAGCGGCACATCGCCCGTTCCGGGAGGCATGTCGACGAACATATAGTCCACGTCCGTCCACATCACGTCCGTCCAGAACTGCGTGACCGCGCCCGCGATGACCGGGCCGCGCCATACAACAGGCTCCGTCTCATCCTGGAGGATGAGGTTGATGGACATGACCTGTATTCCGGAGTGCGTCGTGACGGGGATAAGGTACTCCTCGGTGCCGGTCGCGTGCTGGTGGATGCCGAAGGACTTCGGTATCGACGGGCCGGTAATGTCCGCGTCGAGCACCGCGCAGTTGTAACCGCGGCGCTGCATCTCGGAAGCCATCAGACTCGTGACAAGGGACTTGCCGACGCCGCCCTTGCCGCTGACGACGGCAATGACTTTCTTTACGCTCGCGCCCTCGTGAAGCGGTTTGAGAAAGCTTTCCGGTTCACGGGAAGCACAGGCTTCGCCGCATGTGGAGCAATCATGTGTGCATTCGCTCATATCAATAATCTGCCTTTCCAATTCAAATTATATATGTACGCTTATTATACCCGTTTCGCGCAAATAGTCAAACTAATAAAATTCATAGCTTGAATCATAACTTCAGCTTCTTCACCGCGCGGATGAGATATATCGCCGCAAAGCCCGTGAACACGCCCGTTATAACTCCGGACGCCGCAAGTATCGGTGCATAGGCAAAGATTCCCGGCGTCTTTACTATGAGCGCGCAGGCGCCGAGCTGCCCGGCGTTATGCGCAATGGCCGCGAGTGCGCTGACTATCCAGAGCTGGTTTTCCTTAAACAGTCCTATCGTCACGCACATCACGATATACGCCAGTATTCCCCCAGCGGCGCTGTATATGAGCGTCGAGGGGCTGCCTGCGAATATCGCGCCCATTATTATCCTCGCCGCAAGTATCGCCCCGGCCTCCTTCCTGCCGAGTATCGCCATCGCCGTGAGGGTTATAATGTTTGCAAGGCCGAGCTTTATTCCCGGTATCGGCACCGGAGACGGCAGTTGGTTCTCTATCATGAATATCGTCAGCGCTATCGCCGTCAGCACCGCCATGAAGCAGAGCTTCTTCGTCTTAGCCATCAAGCCCGCCTCCCTCTATCTGTATCACGAGCCTGTGCGGCACACAGGCTATCGGCATTCCGCTCTGGCTTATCCGCCCTTGGCTTACGCAGACGCGGTCAGGGCAGTCCGCCGCAGTGACCGATATTGCTCCCGGCTCGACATGTACCGTGTTGTGCCCGTACTGCGTGCTCAGCTCGATATCGTAGCTCTCCGTGACCTTCGACAGATCAATCCGTTCATACTCCTCTCCGTCTATCGAGATCACCGCAACAGTACCGCCGCCCATGCTCATCGCAAGGCAGTACGACACCAGCCCTGCTATCATCACGGCTGCAAGAATGATTATCCATTTTTTCGTTTTTCTGTCCATAAGCGTATTGTAGTTTATGCCGCGGCAGTTGTCAACCGGCAGTCGATTGTGCTATACTGTGATATTATTGGAGTTAGTATGTGTATGTCCGTTTGAAAGGAGTGATACGGTGGACGCTTTGACCGAATATACCCTTGCCGCGAGCAAGTACGCGCTTATCATCCTCTCGCTCGTCATCATCGTCCGCTGCATCCGCTCCATGCTCTCCGACCGATATGAGTCCGAGGTTTGGGGATATCTCTGGCATGAATCGCAGACCTATACCCTCACGCATTGGGAGAACATCATCGGCCGCACGCTCTCGTGCGATGTCCGCCTTATCTATCCGAACGTCAGCCGCACCCATGCCGTGCTCACTCGCAATGACGCGGGACTGTGGCGTATCTATGATATCTTCTCAAAGGGCGGCGTCTGGGTCAACGGCGTCAAGGCCGGCGGGCGCGGCCTGCCCGTGCAGCATGGCGACCTTATCAATATCGCCGGTGAGTCCCTGCGCTTTCACGAGCTGAGCCATGACGATAAGGAAAGCTATGAATCCGTCCGCACCGCCGCGGGTCAGGGCGTCTCCCCCGCCGTCACGCTCTTTGAGCTTACTCTGTTCCAGCTCGCGCTGCTGCTTCAGCACTGCATCACCTCCTCCGGTGAGCAGCTCTTTGCCATAGCGCTTGCCTTCTTCGCGCTTATCGCGCTTGAGTGGTGCTGCTATAACGCCATGCGCGTCATGAACCGCTCGGGCTTTGAGATAGAAACTCTCGCCTTTTACCTCACCACTCTCGGCATGTCCGTCGCAGCCTCATCCACTCCGGCCGATATGTATAAGCAGATCGTCCTCACCATAGCGGCGGTGCTGCTGTTCCTGCTCATGGGCTGGTGGCTGCGCAAGCTTGGCCGCACGGCTGCCGCGCGCATCCCGATCGCGGCACTGGCGGTGCTGCTGATGGTCGTCAACATCGTCGCGAGCGATGCCGTCCTCGGTGCGCGCAACTGGCTCGAGTTCGGCGGCTTTTCGTTCCAGCCGTCCGAGCTTGTCAAGGTCGGCTATATCTACGCCGGCGCTTCGACACTCGATAGGCTCTACCGCCGTAATAACCTCTATACCTTCATCGGCTTCTCGGCCTTCTGCGTCATTTCCCTCGCCCTCATCGGGGACTTCGGCACAGCGCTCATATTCTTTGCGACCTTCCTTGTCATCTCCTATCTGCGCTCCGGTTCAATTGCGACCGTGCTCCTCGCCGTGACCGGCGCGGGGCTCGCGGGCTTTCTTGCCATCAGCATCAAGCCCTATATCGCCCAGCGCTTTGCCACATGGGGACACGCGTGGGAGGATATTTACGACAAGGGTTTCCAGCAGACGCGTGCCATGTCCGCCGCCGCTTCCGGCGGCCTGTACGGCAAGGGTGCGGGCGGCGGCTGGCTCAAGGATATTTTCGCCGCGAATACCGACATGGTCTTTGCCGTTATCTGCGAGGAGCAGGGGCTTATAATCGGGCTCATAATGGTGCTCGCGGTGCTGGTGCTGGCCTTCTTCGCCGTGCGCAGCGCTCGTCGCGGGCGCTCGGCGTATTATTCCATCGCTTCGTGCGCTGCGATGAGCATGCTGCTCGTACAGCTTGCGCTCAATGTTTTCGGTTCGCTCGACCTGCTGCCCTTTACAGGAGTCACTTTCCCATTCGTCTCCCGCGGCGGCACCTCGCTTATCTCCTGCTGGATGCTCATGGCCTTTATCAAAAGCTCCGACACCCGGCGCAATGCGAGCTTTGCCGTCCGTCCGGGGCGCGGCAAGGACGATGAAGATGAGGACGATACCAATGGTATGTCTGACAACGGCTTTGCTCCGGATGACGATCCTGCAAACTGGGAGGTGTGGCAGCCGTGCGAAAAATAACCAACCGAGCCTTCTGCGTGCTGCTTATCGCGGCGGGCGTTATCTTCGGCATGATCGTGTACGTCCTCAATTACATCGACCACGGGCAGGACTGGGCGCTGTACTTCTCCCGCTCGAACTCCGGTTCCACCGGCATGCTGCTCGACCGCAGCGGTATAGTCCTCGCCTCCTTCGGCGGGGCGGACGAGTTCTTCTCCCCCGACGCTGAGACGCGGATGTCAAACTACCACGTCACCGGCGATTATTGGGGCCGCACCGGCACGGGCATCCTCTCACGCTACCGCCGCGATGTGAACGGCTTCAGCCTCCTCACAGGCACGACGCGCACCGAGAACAGCACGCTTACTCTTACCGTCGACGCAAGACTAAACAATAAAATATATGAACTGCTCGACACGGAGCATAACGCTGCGGTGCTTGTTTGCAACTATAAAACCGGAGAGCTGCTCGGCATGGTCTCGACTCCGACGGTCGACCCGCTGGATGTAGAAAACGGCGTTCCCGACGGGGCGTACCTCAACCGCTGCCTCTCCGCTGCCTTCACCCCCGGCTCGACCTTCAAGCTCGTCACCGCGGCCGCCGCTATCGAGAACATCCCCGACATAAACGAGCGCACCTTTTACTGCGAGGGCGAATATAAAATAGCCGGCGTACCCATTACCTGCAAGGCCGCGCACTATACGCAGACCTTTGAGCAGGCGCTCTCCAATTCCTGCAACATCGCCTTCGCTCAGATCGCTGTTATGCTTGGTCAGGAGACCATGATCGACTACGTCACGAAATACGGCTTTCTCTCATCACATGAGCTTGACGGCATCGGCTGCGCCTCGGGCACCTACCCGCTCGACTTCGTCGGTGACCCCGAGCTTGGCTGGTCAGGCATCGGCCAGTCGACCGATACGATCTGCCCTTATGCAATGCTGCGCTATGTCTGCGCCATCGCAAACGGCGGCGCGCTCATCGAGCCGCACATGATCTCCGGTGATGAGCCGGTTACTACCGCACTTGTCGATCCCGCCACGGCAAAGCAGCTCACGCAGATGATGAATTACAATGTTGTCGACCACTACGACGGCGATATAAACTTTCCCGGTCTGAAGCTCTGCGCCAAAACCGGCACCGCCGAGCTTGGTGACGGGGACTCGCACTCGTGGTTCGTCGGCTTCCTCGCGGATGATGAGCACCCCTACGCCTTTGTAACGCTCGTTGAGCGCGGCGGTTACGGCATCACCGTTGCCGGTGCAGTCACCAACGGCTTTCTGCAGTGGGCAGTTGAAAATATAGAGTAATTCAAATAGACAAATAGATATAAGGAACACAGAAATGATAGATATTTCCGTAAGCTCGCTGGTCAAATCCTTTGAGCTTGGCAAAAACATATTGGATGGGCTGTCCTTCACAGTCAACAGCGGTGAGCGCGTCGGCATCCTCGGCCATAACGGCTGCGGCAAGACCACGCTCTTTCGCATCCTCGTCGGAGAAATAGGCTATGACGAGGGCGAGGTCGCGATAGCTCCGTCAAAGCGCCTCGGCCTTATCTCTCAGATACCCGTCTACCCCGAGGGCTGGACGGTCGAGCAGGTGCTGCGCGATGCGCACCGGCATATCTACGCCGTCGCCGCGCGCATGAACGAGCTTGAAGCGCGCATGGAGCACGACCAGTCCCCTGAGCTGCTAAAGCAATACGATAAGCTTCAGGCAGACTTTGTCCGCCTCGGCGGGTACGAGATGGACGTTGAGCGCAGCCGCGTGGCAAACGGTCTGGATATTCCCCCGGCAATGCTCGCCCAGCCCTTTGATTCTCTCTCAGGCGGGGAAAAGACCCGCGTGAACCTCGCGCGCCTTATCCTTGAGGACACTGACATTCTCCTTCTTGACGAGCCTACAAACCACCTTGACCTGCATGCAACGGAGTGGCTGGAGGATTATCTCCTGCGCTTCAAGGGTACGGTGCTCGCCATCAGCCATGACCGGTATTATCTTGACCGCGTCGTCGAGCGCTCTATCGAGATCGTCGACGGCAAGGCGGAGTTTTACTCCGGCAACTACAGCTTCTACGTTGAGGAGCGGCAGCGCCGCTTTGAGGAGAAGCTGAAGAAATACGAGAAGGATCAGGCAAAGATAGAACAGCTTGAGCGCGCCGCGGCGCAGATGCACCTCTGGGCATTCATGGGCAATGACAAGCTCCACAAGCGCGCCTTCTCTATGGAAAAGCGCATCGAGAAGCTCAGCCGCACCGAGCGCCCAACCGAGCAGAAGAAGCTCACCGTCAAGTTTAAAGAGCGCAGCTTCGAGGGGGACGAAGTCCTTGTTATGGACGGTATCTCCAAGAGCTATGGCGAAAAAAAGCTCTTCTCCGACCTTGACCTGTCCGTCACCGGTGGGGAGCGCATCGCCCTCATCGGCGATAACGGCACGGGAAAGTCCACCCTCGTGAAGCTCATAATGAATCAAGAAAAGCCAGACTCCGGTTACCTCTACCTCGGCCCCGCTATACGCACAGCGTATCTGCCGCAGCTCGTCAGCTTTACCGACGAGAGCCGCAGCGCGCTTGACACAATGCTCTATGACTGTCGCTGTCTGCCGCAGCAGGCGCGCGACCGTCTTGCTGCATTCGGCTTTCGCGGCGAGGACGTACTGACCCCGGTCGGCGCGCTCTCCGGCGGCGAAAAGAGCCGCCTGCGCCTGTGCATGCTCATGGGCGGGGATATAAACTTCCTCATCCTTGACGAGCCGACGAACCATCTCGACATCGCCAGCCGCGAATGGATGGAGGACGCGCTCTCGGACTATGAGCAGACTCTGCTCTTCGTCTCGCACGACCGTTATTTCATAGAGAAGTTCGCCACGCGCATCTGGGCGCTGGCCGACGGGAAGATAACCGACTTTCGCGGCAGCTACCGGGACTACTGCGACTGGCGCGAGCGTCAGGCGGTGTTCGCGCAGAACGACCGTCAGCGAGAGCGCGAGCAGGAAAAGGCCCTTGAGAAAGAAAAGAAGTCACGCCCCCCGCGCCCGAAGAACAATGAGAAGTCCATCGCCAAGCTCGAAAAGGAGATCGCAAAGCTTGAGGCGCAGTCAGCGGAGCTTGACCGTCAGGCCGAAGAATTTTCCTCTGACTACCAGAAGCTTATGGATATCCAGCAGCAGAAGGATACGCTTGACGAAGAGCTCCTCACGCTGTACGAACGCTGGGAGGAGCTGAACGCATGAGCTTTCTTAAACATATCCCGCACTGGCTGCTTGCCGATATCATCCTTCTTATACTCGCCCTGTTCTTCAAGTTCGCCATGCGCGGCTATGGATATATCGCCTTCGCGCTTATCTATGCGGCGGCCCTCGTCACACTCTGCCGCTTCGCACCCGACGCGCTGTGGAAGGCCGCCGTGATCGTCACGACCGTTGGGCTCATGTATTTCTGCGCCGTCGAGGGACTTATCATCGGCAGCGCGCGCACGGATAGGAACGCCGACGAGAAGAAATACATCGTCGTCCTCGGCGCCGCTGTGCTGGATGACAGGCCGTCCCTCGCGCTTATCCACCGCATGGAGGGCGCGATGAAATACCTGGACTCTAACCCCGGGAGCACCGCGATACTCTGCGGCGGTCAGGGCAATGGCGAGAGCATGACCGAGGCCGACTGCATGTATACTTGGCTCACCGCGCAGGGTGTCGATCCCGACCGGCTCATCAAAGAGGACCGTTCCACCACCACGATGGAGAATCTCCAGAACGCCTTTGCCATCATCGAGAGCCGCGGCGATACGCCTGACGGCAACATCGCCATCGTCTCCAGCTGCTACCATCTCTACCGTGCCAAGTGCATGGCAAAGCTCCTCGGCGCGGAGGCCTCCGGCGTCTCGGGCAGTCTGGGCTACCCGATATATACCCTCAACTGCTTTATCCGCGAAGCCTTCGGCGTAACGCACCTCTGGGTGTTCGGCAAATAATTATGTTAACTAAGTTATGTAAATTTTCCATTGGAGCTGTCTATGAACAAATCCGGAATTTTTGATAGAGTCAACCGTTCCCGCGTCACCGTCGCTGCGGTGTGTCTCGGCATTTTTCTTGTGATGCTCGTGTGCAACCTGTGGACTGATCTCCTCGCGGACGATTACCGCTACTTTTTCAGCTACGCCGATGAGAGCCGCATAGAGAGCGTTGCGGATATTTTTCCTTCCATGGCCGCGCACCGGCACATAATGAACGGCCGCGTCATAGCGCATTTTCTTGTGCAGCTCTTCCTGCTTCTGCCGCCCATCGTCTTTAAGCTTGTCAATTCCATGGTCTTTATTGCCCTGATTTGGCTCATATACTCCATCGCGCGTCAAGGCGGAGAGCATAACGCGCTCGGCCTGCTCGCGATATTCGGCTGCACCTGGGTGCTTCAGCCGGAGTTCGGTCAGGTCTTTCTCTGGCTCACCGGCGCGATAAACTATCTCTGGTGCGGGGTGCTGTGCCTTGTGTTCATGCTGCCGTATCTCGACAAGCTCCTGCATGACCGTGAACCGTCAAAGCCCGTGCGTGTGCTGTTCGTCATCTTCTCCGCCCTTGTCGGCGCATATTCTGAAAACTCCTCCGTCTCCGTGATATTCATGGTGATGCTTGTCATTGCCGGGTGCCGCTTTTACTTCAAGCAGCGCATTTCGCCGTGGATGTATCTCTCGCTGCTCGCGGCCTTCGCGGGGTTCATGTATATGATGCTCGCCCCGGCGGAGAGCGTGAATAAGTCGGCGGAGTTTTCCCTTTCGGTGCTGTTCTCAAACTTTGTCGAGACAGGTTCGTACTATCTGCGTTTCTGGCCGCTGCTGCTCGTATGGGCACTGCTGTTTTACCTCGCGGTGAAAAACAGAGCGGAGCTGCGGCTGCGTATCGCCTCGCTCATTCTCCTGCTTGGCTCGCTCGCGGGGCACTTTGTGCTGACCTTCGCGATGTACTGCACGGGGCGCAGCACCTACATAGGGCTTATCCTTCTCCTGTGCGCCGTGGTCATACTCTTCCCGCCGCTGTTTGAGGGCAGGTACAAGTCCATCCTCGCCGCGCTCTGTGCCGTGAGCATCGCCGCGCTCATGTACTTCGGCTATGCCGGCGTCAGCGATATCCGCCGCACCCACATCGCCCTTTCCTACAATGAGCAGCTCATTGCCGAGTGCATCGCAAACGGCGAGAAAAACGTCCAGCTCCCCCGCCCGTATGCGAGGACAAAATACAGCGCCATAGAAGGGCTTGATTACCTCAGTACCGAGGATGCCTCTGACTGGGCAAACGTCTACATGGCGCTCTATTACGGCTTTGACAGCATCATCGGATATTGAACCGATCAACGTTTTTGGGCAAACATCAATAAATGTTGAGCTTGGATTGAAAAACAGTTTACACGGAATTGAGATAAGTTAGCCATAAAAATATATTGTGGGGGAATGACTTATTGCCGGTAAAAAAGAACTGATCATGGCGTCCGCCGTGAAGCTTCTCAACCAGCGCGCATATCGTGACGTGTCCGTGCTCGACATCGTCCGTGACTGCGATATAAACCGCAACACCTTCTATTATCATTTCAAGGATATGCCCGCCCTGCTCGATGAGATCGTCCGCAGCAAGATCGATTCGATCCTGAGCGAGTATTACAGTGCCGACACACCCGAGCAGTGCATGCACAAGGCGCTGGATATGCTGTCCGAGAACCGCCGCGCCGTGCTGCATGTCTATTCGTCCGCCCCGCGGGACGTCTTTGACCAGTGTCTCAACCACGTCTGCGAATACTGGGCTGACTGCTTTATCGAGCGCTACGCCGCCGGGCGCGAGCTTGATTACGATACCCGCGCCTTTATGACCTATATGTGCCGCTTCAACTGCTCCGGGCTTTTGAGCGACTGGTTCATCCGCGGGATGAAGCCGGAAGCCGAGCCTGATATGCACCGCGCCTGCACCCTCTGGGCGGAGGCTGCCGAGCTTGCAAAGCATTTTACGCGTTAACCTCAAAACCGCACACCACATCTGCCGCATTATGCGGCGCTGCCTGTAAAAAGGAAAATTGTTCAAAATGGAAAAATCCAAAAAGCGTTCCCTTGTCAGCGGGCTTGCCGCTCTGGCGCTCGTTCTCCTGCTTCTGTATATCGTGTTCCGGGATAAGCTCCCGGAGATCATCTCCGCCCTATCGGAGGTCTCCGTCCCAGGCGTGTGTCTGTTGCTTGCGATGGGGCTGGGCTACCAGCTTATCGATGCCGCGATGTGCATGACTCTTCTGCGCAGCCGCCTGCCGGAGCTGAGCTACCGTCAGGCCTTTGAGCTGACCTTCCTCGGTGCTTTCGGCCTGACCGCAAGCGGCGGCGCGATCACGAT
>CAKTPC010000022.1 GCA_934590505.1 uncultured Oscillospiraceae bacterium | reverse complement strand
GCCTAAAGGGGGCACGAGGCCCCTTACACCGGCGAACGCCTGCGAAGAAAATCAAAAACTAAATTACTGAAACAGTATACATTCATCGAACAGAATTGTCAAGATACCGCAAGGAAAAAATACGTTCAAAAATGTCATGGACAGACGGGGCTGCCCATGACATTTTCAACAATTTGTATCGGCTTAGTAGTAGAGCGGGTCGTTCCAGCAGAACGAGAAGTCTGCCTTGGTGTAGCCGAACTGCTCGCGCAGCTCTATATAGCGCGGGTGCAGAATGAATACATATGCATCGGGGTTATAGTCGACATAGCGCCAGCGTCCGCCGGTCGGGTCGTCATATACCGTGTCGTTAACCTCGCAGTTCGGAGCTGCGGCACGCATCTGTTCAATCTGCTCATGGGGCACATGGTTGTAGCAGCCGACCCACAGGCGCTCAAGCCCTGTCAGGGAATAGAGCGGGGAGATATCCTCAAGGTCTGGGATATAGGCAACGTTCAGGTGGCGCAGGTTTTTAAGCCCGGAGAGCGGGGTGAGGTCGGTGCAGAGCGTGGTCTGCATTTCAAGGTACTCAAGCTCGGTGCAGTTGGCAAGCGGGGTCGCGTCGCTCCAGTAATCCATCGCGAGGATAGCGACCTCAAGCTTCGT
This sequence comes from uncultured Oscillospiraceae bacterium, assembly GCA_934590505.1. Lineage (GTDB taxonomy): Bacteria > Bacillota > Clostridia > Oscillospirales > Oscillospiraceae > Limivicinus. The sequence continues at coordinate 19,558 of CAKTPC010000022.1, read as the reverse complement.
CATGTAGGCGACGAAGGAAATATCGTCCAGCTCTTCGTTGTGGCCGATGTCAAGGTACTTAACGTCGGTGCAGTATTTCAGCGCCTCGGTGTTATCACGGGTCAGCATACCGCCGACGGAGGGCTGAGATGCGAGGATACGCTCCACATCCGTGCGCACGCTGTAGGCGTCGCCGAACCAAACGCGCCAGATGACCTTGACGTCGGGATATGTGTCGCGGATGGCGGCCATGTCCTCATTGGAGACACCGCAGCTATCCATGTCGACGCTTACGAGATTCGGCATGCAGGCCATGGCCTGCATCACCTGAGCGCCGCCGTCCTCGACCGGGATGTGGCTGAGGTTTATGGTAGTGTCAACGGTGCTGAACTCCTTGCCGTAGAGCTGGAAGCTGTAGCTGACCGAGGCATTCGGGCAGGCGTCCATTATCGCGCGGACGGAGGCCCAGCCGAGCTCGTTGCGCTCGGAGCCGAGCTGAATGCTGCTGAGCTTCGGCAGATAGGCGAGGGCCTGGACCGTGTCGGAAACGGCGGAGTCCGTCAGCATGGAGAGATCGAGGTTCTGCTCGCTGTTTGAGACCACCTGACCGTCAGGAAGGGTCACGGTGTATTTGACCTTGACGTTCGGGTGGGCCTGCGCCCACTGGTAGATCTCATCGACGCAGTCGCTGCCGCTGAAGTCGGCCTTCTGCAGCTCGGGAAGCTGGTCAAGCAGGGCGGTCTCGCCGCTCTCAAGCGTTATCGTAAGGTCGGTCGTCCCTTCAATCGGCACGGAACCGGCCTGAAATTTCACATTTTTTGCGGAAAAGATCGATGAAGCGGAATCGCCGCAGGCAGCGAGAAGCAGAAAGGATGCGGCGAGGCAGATGATGCAGAGAATTTTTTTCATTTTGCGCATAAGATGGTTCCTCCGGGAAAAGGGTGTGTTACGCTCTACTGCAGGCCATAAACCTCTTTGCCGTACTTCCCCTTGAACTCGGCAGGGGCTTCCTTATCGCAGAGAGGATCGAGCCAGTAGAAGCTGTATTCCTGATAGTTGTAGCCGAGCTGGTTTCTCAGAAGCTCATATCTCGGCACCCAATAGTATTTCGGGATCTCAGGATCGTATCCGGTGTAGCGCCATGAGCCGCCGTGCGGATCTTCAACGGTGGTATTGATGGTGCAGCCGGGAACAGCGGCCTTCATCGCGCTGACCTGTTCGGCGGGAACGGGCGTGTCCTTGCCTATCCACAGGCGCTCGAGCTCCGTCAGCCCATAGAGCGGTGAGATGTCCTTGATATTCGGGCAGCCCGCGATATTCAGATGGTGCAGTCCGGTGCTGTTCTTGAGCGGTGAGAGGTCGGAGATGTTAGTGGAGTTGAGCTCCAGATACTCAAGCTTTGGGCAGACTTCAAGCGGGGAGATGTCCGTTACGGCGGTCATGGCGATTATGAGCACCTCAAGCTCCGGCATGTTCCTGACAAAGTCGATACTCGGCAGCTCGTCATTATGGCCGACGTCGAGATACTTGACCTTGGTGCAGTACTGCAGAATGCTCGCGTCATATATCATGCCGCCGACGGTCGGCTTTGATGCAAGGATACGCTCGGTATCGGTGCGCACGCTGTAGTTGGTACCGAACCAGACGCGCCATACAACGTCAATGTTCGGGAACTGCTCGCGTATTTTTGCAAGCGCTTCATTGGAAACTCCGGTGCTGTCCATATCCAGAGCTGTGCAGCGGGTCATGAGCGGGAGCACTTCGGCAAGCGCTGCGGCCTCGTCGCTTATCTCCGTGCCGCGGAAGTCGAGAGAAGCGGCGTTGAGGTTTATATCATGCCCATAAAGGCTGAGGCTGTAATCAAGCTCCGCGTTCAGGCAGGCCTCGTGGATGACGCCGATATCGTCGAGCGTGAGCGCGCCGCTGTCAGTGCTCTGGGCACCGAGCTTTATGTACGTTACCGAGGGCAGGTACGCTAGCGCTTCAGCCGTATCCGCGGCGGCATCGTGACCGAGGGAGGAGAGGTCAAGCCTCGCAGTGCTGTTATCGAGCACCGTGCCGTCCGGCAGGGTGACGGTGTATCTCAGCTCCAGCAGCGGGTGCGCGGCACCCCATTCGGCTATCTCCTTCCAGCAGCTGCTGCCGCTGAAGTCGGCGCGCGTAAGATACGAAAAGTTGTCGAGCTTTGACACATCCCCGCTCTGGATAACGGCGGTGAGCTCCGTCGTATCTGCCGGGTACGTGCCGCAGGAGAGCGTGACCTCAGTAACCGGAGCCGAACCGAGAAGGGGCTTGATATCGGCGGGCGCTTCATGGAGCGGACCGGATTTGCAGACAAGAATGAGTATCACGACATATATAATTGAAGGAATAGCTCTCAGGCGGTATCTTGAACGCATCTCTGTCCTCCGGGTTTATGTCTCGAGTCTTTATTGACTAATAAATAAGTATATCATCGGATGCGCTTTATTTCAAGACGATTAGCGGAAAATACTTCCGACGTTCCGCCGCGCGGCGGCGAAACACCGCCGACTCTCATGCCTGTGGGGCAATGATGAATTTTACTTAAGAGTGCGGCGCGTGTTGACAAGAGGCGCAAAGCGGAGTATAATCCAAAAGCCTACAGAAACGATGGGAATTAAAAGGCGGTGAAATAAATGCTGCGCTGTCAGTGTCGATGTTATGCAAGCGAAAATAGAATGAACGGTAAGGATAACACGCCGGATAGTACGGACGGGTGACGCGGCCTTGAACTGCCGCCGCGCCCGCCCGGAGTCTGCTATTGCCCGGCACGGATGCAGGACGGAAAGGACGCGGAGAATGTTCAAGGACCTCAGAGAAACCATAGAAGCATATAAAGCAAGAGACCCGGCGGCGCGCAGCTCATTGGAGGTGCTGTTGCTCTATCCTGGGATAAAGGCGGTGCTCAGCCACCGGCGTGCGCATTGGTGCTATGTGCACGGGATCAAGTTCCTTGCCCGGTTCATCTCGCAGCGCAGCCGTCACCGCACCGGGATAGAGATACACCCCGGCGCGAAGATCGGCAAGCGCCTCGTCATCGACCACGGCATGGGCATCGTCATCGGCGAGACGGCGGAGATCGGGGACGACTGCCTTATATACCACGGCGTTACGCTCGGAGGCACGGGCAAGGATGTCGGCAAGCGGCACCCGACCATCGGCAATAACGTCCTCATCGGCACGGGAGCAAAGGTGCTCGGCCCGCTGAAGATCGGGGACAACAGCCGCGTCGCGGCAAACTCGGTCGTGCTGCGCGATATCCCGCCCGACAGTACTGCCGTCGGCGTTCCTGCAAAGGTCGTGCGTGTGGAGGGCAGGCGTGTGAACTTTGCGGGCGAGGTGGACCAGATACATGTCACCGACCCTGTGTGGCAGGAACTCGCGGAGCTGAAAAAGCAGATAGAAGAATTGAATACGCGCCTTGACGAAACAGCACGGAAGGCGTAGAGCGTACCCCGCACACTTCTCAGAGCAAAGGGAAGTATGCGGGGCGTCGATTTCTTAAGAAAATTTTACCTGTCAGCTTCTTGACAAATAGATATTTTGGTGATATCATTTTGATATCAAAAAGATGGAGGACGAGAAAAATGACAGAGAAATTACTCAGCAACAGTAAAAACGGCATGCCGGTCATGCTGGCGCTCATCGCGGCCTACTGCGCGGCGATAGCGTGCATGATAGTCGGCGGAATAAATATGGACGCGGGCGGCGGTAGTGCGCTGTTCGTTGTGGGCACGGTCTGTGTCTGCATCGGCTGGTTCCCCATGCTCGGACTGAAGGTGCTCAAGCCGCAGGAGGCGCTTGTGCTCACGCTCTTCGGAAAGTACATAGGCACGCTCAAGGGCGAGGGCTTCTACTATGTCAACCCCTTCTGCGTCGGCGTGAATCCCGCGGCCAACACCAAGCTCAGCCAGAGCGCGGACGTTGACAGCGGCAGCGGGAAGTCCGTGCTCAATGCGGCTCTCAGCGGCGTGAACCCCGTGACTGTATCGAACGAGGCCACGGGCAAGAAGATGTCCCTCAAGGTCATGACGCTCTCGAACGCGCGCCAGAAGATAAATGACTGTCTCGGCAACCCTGTTGAGATCGGCATCGCGGTCATGTGGCGCGTTGTGGACACAGCGAAGGCTGCGTTCAATGTCGATAACTATAAGGAGTACCTCTCACTCCAGTGCGACAGCGCACTGCGAAACATTGTGCGCATCTATCCCTACGATGTCGCCCCCGGCATCGATACGACCGGCGACGGTCAGGCTGACGAGGGCAGCCTGCGCGGTTCGAGCGAGACTGTCGCTAAGCGCATACGCGATGAGATACAGTCCAAGGTCGCCGACGCGGGGCTTGAGGTCATCGAAGCACGCATAACCTATCTTGCTTACGCGCCCGAGATCGCGGCGGTCATGCTCCAGCGCCAGCAGGCATCAGCTATAATCGACGCGCGCAAGATGATCGTTGACGGTGCGGTCGGCATGGTGGAGATGGCGCTTGAACGGCTCAACCAGAGCGGCATGGTCGAGCTTGACGAGGAGCGCAAGGCGGCGATGGTCTCGAACCTGCTGGTCGTGCTCTGCGGCAACCGCGACGCTCAGCCCATCGTCAATTCCGGCAGCCTGTACTGATGGCGGAGGGTGCAAAGAAGCAGGTGCCGCTGCGCCTGTCGCCAAAACTGTATGACGCGATCGCCTCATGGGCGGAGGATGATTTCCGCTCGATAAACGGGCAGATAGAATATTTGCTGACCGAGTGCGTCAAGCAGCGGAAAAAGAACGGCAAGTACGTTTCCGATACGATAGATGAGCCGATCGAGCTTGATATCAAATAAAACACGAGCGATAAAATCTGAGTGTTCTCAGCCGCTTTGACAGCGGCTGAGAACACTTCGCAAAAAAAGAAAAATTTTTGACGAAAACTATTGACAAAACCGCCTGCGTTTGGTATTATAACCAAGCCGTGGCCGAGTAGTTCAGTCGGTTAGAACGCCGGCCTGTCACGCCGGAGGTCGAGGGTTCAAGTCCCTTCTCGGTCGCCACGCTATATGCCCCTTATAAAGGGGCATATAATTTGCTGCTATAGCTCAGCAGGTAGAGCGCATCCTTGGTAAGGATGAGGTCCCCAGTTCGAATCTGGGTAGCAGCTCCAGAAAAGCTCTTGCATCGCTTGATGCAGGAGCTTTTTTGCGTTACAAATTCAGCTCAAATCGGGAGATTTTAGCTCGCTTTTGACGAGAAAATATCTAAAATTTGGGAAAAAGCTGACGACCTTAGTAAAATCCGGGCGGAAGCTTCAATAGCAATCTGCTCAAAAAAACACCGAATATCCATAAATTCTCAAGATACTTTCAAGATACCGAAACTTTTTTGAGGGGCATAAGTAGGAGCGTAAATACCCTTTGGGGGGCATAATGGGGGGACTTGCCGCTCTGGCAGCAAAGCTCAAATATCAGCTTTCTGACACAACTCAAGCACATTTTCAAGCACAAAAACAGCTGATAATTTGATACCGTTTTTAATAATTTTCTTAAGACCCAGCGTTAACATTTTATTTACAGCACATAGATATGAAGCGCTTGATTTTTGCGAAAAAAATATATATACTAAACAACGATTGTATGTGAAAAAAATACCGTACTGCCGCGGCGGTTGAAAGGAACGGATGCGATTTGAAGAAAAGGCTTGTGAGAATAATTGCCGTTGTGCTGTGCCTTGTGATGTGCATAGGGCTGACGGGCTGCGCGGGGAGTCTGAGCGCGATGCTCACGGTCAAGAAAACCTACAGAGCCATCGAGGAATGCCAGAGCATGAGCTTTGACGTTAAGGGAACGGCCAATGGCACCTCAAACGGTGAGCCGCTCACGGTCTGCCTCAATGGCAGCTGTGACTGGGTCCTCGAGCCTTTCACTATGAAGATAGACACGACGGTCTCGCTCAAAAGAATGGGGCGGCTCAATGTACCAATGTATATCGCTATGGAGGGCGAGAAGCTTGTGCTGTATTTCGGCCTCAGTCTCGGCAGCAGCGATGAATCGGTATGGATGGCGGTGGATATCAAGCCCGACGGTGAGGATGCACAGATAGATATAGCGAGTATTATCGCGATGTTTGAGAACAGCACCCAGCCGGTTTCAAAATCCGAAGAGGAAGAGCTTGAGGAATCGACGGTCATCCCGCTGACGCTTGAGCTGCCGGGCAAGCTGCTGATGGATTCCATAAGCGGAAAAGGCCAGCATAAAAGCGTGATGGATAATATAACGATAGACCTGACCGTCGACAAGGAGACGAGTCTCCCGACGCACATCAGCGCCGATCTTGCGCCGCTGCTGAAGTATCTCATAGCCGAGTCGGGCTTCGGCTTCTACCCTGATCTGAAGATTGACAGCGTACCGGTCGAACTCACGGTGACGGGGGTGGACAGCGTCGAATCGATCACGCTTCCGGATATGACGGTGAACGGCGCGGCGGTGACGCTGCCCGCGGCGGAGACCGAAAGCCCTGTTGTTGTCACGACCCCGGAACCGACGGACACAAAGGAAGATAAAGCGGAATAATAGCTGTAAAAGGATCCCACCGGGCATGCCCAGTGGGATCCTTAATAAATCTTAACTGGCACACATACCAAAATTACATTGACAAAAGCGGTGTTATAACATATACTGGACTTGTGTAAAACTGCACGGACACATGAACACGTTCGGCGAACAAATTATATTGATCGGGAGGTCATGCTTATGAAGAAACCACTGCGCTATATGCTCTCCGTGATGCTGATGCTTGCGCTGATGCTCTCCATGGGGACGGCGGCATTTGCCGACAAGACGGACAGCGAGCTGCCTGTCGAATACGTCACCTACGGTGTCGGGCTCCCCGATGCGCCGGGAGTTGACAGGCACGAACTCGGCGATGACGACATCACGATAGACGGCGTGAGCTGGAGGACAAAGACGTCGGAGGATAAGCTCTATGTCTACGTTCTTGACCTTGCCGCGGCGAAGCTGCTGCGCAGCTGTGCGGACGAGGCCAAGGAGCTTGGGCTGGACTATGCAAAGCTTTATATTGAAAACGGCCTGATACAGGTCAGGGAGGATGTTCCGTCTGCGGAGGCGGAGGAGCTGCGCGCAGGGCTCGATGAGCTCACCCGCGCGGCGGTAATAGGTCTCGTCGCGGGCGACAGGTTCGATGTCGGCAACGGCGGGGACGTGAAGCTCCAGGTCGTGGTCACGGGCTTCGTGACCGGCGGCGGAGAAGCCGCCGAGCCGGGAACTGAAGAGAACGGGCTTGACGTCAAGGGCATCGGCGTTCCGTTTGATAAAAATAACGGGTATGATACCAGCGGAGTGACTGGAGAGAATTACGCCGGAGTTACGAAAACAACTATCTATATCATGTACGGCGGTGTCACCTGGTACGGCAGCAGCGGCATCGACTGCCAGAACCTTGATGAGGAGCTGCCCCCACCGGAGGAAATGCCCAATTACAGTGAGCGCGGCGGATTTGCAGGCGTTGCAAAGGCAAAGGACGATACGAATAACTATTATATTAAAATCGTTGGACTCAGCGGCGAAGCGGAGTTCATCCCCGTAGACGATCTTGCAAGCCTGGGCGATGATCCGAACGCGATCTGGGATGCCCGGGTCGCGGATATTGTGGGCAGAGATATGGAAGACGGTGGGAAACTTGCCGACAGCGTCATTATCGCGACCGATCCGGAAGGCAATAATATTGTTATGACCATAAACCTCAAGGACGATACCGCCAAGGCGGAGGAGGTCATCAGCGAGGATGGGACTGAAAGCAAGACGCCCGACGGCTATAATGATCCGGAAAAGGTAAACCACGATCTGCATTATACCCCGGATCCGATAGTCGACGTGGATCACACCGCCGGAGAGAATACCGCGGATGTGACTGTGAGAGACACAATAATTGCACCGGATCCGAACGCTCCCGTGATCTCCTGAGACACAAATGCACGGCGTAAAACCGCCGTGCATTTTTTGGTTTAAAAGTTGACAGAACAGACATCCGTGTATATAATCAAGCTGCGCCGCATCCGCCTTGAGCGGAGCGACAGCAGGAAGGAATTTAATATGAGTAACGCAACACCCCGCAAAGGGCTCCGGAGACAGACCGGACTTGCCCTGTTCGCAGCCATCATCGTCGTACTGCAGGTTCTCAGCAACTTCGTGCGCTTTGGCCCGTTCCCGATAACGCTGGCCCTCGCGCCGATCATTATCGGAGCCGCAGTGTACGGCAGCTCTGCCGGAGCCTTGCTTGGCGGAGTATTCGGACTGGTAGTGTTCCTGACCGGCATTGCCGGGTGGGACGGCGGCGTAGTCATGCTGCTGATGGGCATCAACCCCATTGCATGCATCATCATTTGCATAGGCAAGGGAGCGGCGGCAGGCTGGGTATCTGGCCTAGTGTACAGGCTGCTTGCAAAGAAGAGCGAGCTTGCGGGCGTTGTGACCGCCGGCGTCGTTTGCCCGATAGTGAACACCGGGATACTTGTGATCGGTCTGCTCCTGTTCTTTAACTCGACGATCCAGAGCTGGGCGGGCGGTCAGAATATGCTGTACTATGTCATTTTCGGGATGATGGGAATTAATTTCGTGGTCGAGCTGCTTGTCAATCTCGTCCTCGCGTCGGGCATCACGTCGGTCATCAAATACGCAAAGAAGGGCAGGAGCTGAACATGATCCTCGCGATTGACGTCGGCAACACCAATATCGTCCTCGGCATGATAGAGAACGGGGAGATCCAGAACGTCGTGCGCATCCATACCGATCTGCGCGAGACGGGGACGGAGTACGCGATCAAGCTCCGGCAGGTCACGGACTTTTATGGGATCGACCTCAAGAGCTTCGAGGGAGCGATAATTTCCTCGGTCGTGCCTCCGGTCACGGAATCGCTGCGTCTCGCTGTGGAGAGCCTTATCGGCAAGAAGCCGCTGATCGTTGCGCCGGGAATGAAAACCGGCATGAACGTCAGGATAGACGATCCGTCGACCATGGCGGGCGACCTCGTTGTCGGCAGCGTCGCCGCGATCGCGTGCTACGGCGCGCCGCTCATAGTCATAGACATGGGCACCGCGACGACGATGGTGCTTATCGATAACGAAGGCAGTTACCGCGGCGGCGCGATCATTCCGGGCATAAAGCTGTCATACGGCGCGCTCTCCTCCGGGACGAGCCTTCTGCCGGATATCGCCATCCTCCCGCCGAAGAAGGTCATCGCCACCAACACTGTCGACTCCATGCGCAGCGGCGCGGTCTACGGTACGGCCGCGATGCTTGACGGCATGATCGACCGGATGGAAAAGGAAATAGGCTATCCCTGCACGGTCGTTGCGACCGGCGGCTTAGCGAGGACTGTCGTGCAGAATTGCAGTCATGACGTCGTTTACGACGCGGACCTGCTGCTCAAGGGGCTGTGGGTTCTCTACGACCGCAACAGGAAATGAACGAATAGAATAATGAACAGGCCCGCATCCCGGAAAATGGGATGCGGGCCTTGGTATACTCTGGCCTTCTCAGGCGAGCTTCACGATGGTGAGGGTGCTGTTTGAATAGGTGACGGAGTTGCCGGTGTTGTTGCGCACCGTCAGTATCTGCCCCGCCGTGGGGCTGATGATCGCGGTGAGGGCGATGCGGTCAGAGCCCACGGCGGTCAGCGTCTGTGCAGTTTCGGCGTAGGTGAGCGCTGTGCCGTCGAGCGCGAGCGCCGCGCCGATCGTCCCGGCAGTTGTCACCGATGCGTCGCTTGCGAAGGTCACAAGGTACTGTCCCGCCGTGAGAGTGACGCCGGTAGTGCCCGAGACGGTGATGCTGCCGGTGGAGTTAATGACGTTCGTGCCTAGCGTGACGTCGCCGCCGCTAGTGATGGCGGTCGCGTCGGTGTTATAGAGCATGGCGTTTTCATTCGTGGCAGTCGCCCCGGCGGGACCCGCCGGGCCTGTAGCTCCGGTAGCACCCGTTGCCCCAGCTGCCCCAGTCGCGCCTGTCGAGACACAGCCCTTAGGGAACGGGCAGCCTCAATTAAAAGCAACGGTTTGATCCGTTGTTTTGGTACTGTTCAGCTCGATATACTCCTGTATTTTGCGAAATTCGTCGGCAAATCTGAACTTTATGCTTATGCGCCCGCCCTCGTAGATATATATCGTGTCGATGAACTCGGTGAGTATATCCCTCGTGAGCCGGTCTATATTCCCGTACTGCCTGAACGCCGCAAGGCATGGGCTTTCCGTATCGAAGCCGGTTTCCAGCTCCTTTTCTTCCTTGCGCAGCTTCTCAATGGCAGCGTTGATGCTTTCGGTCTGGCGCTCGTAATCGGCTTTCATACCGCGGTACTCGCTCTGGCTTATCTCGCCGTCCTTCCAGTCCTGATAGATCGCCTGCTTATAACGGGATATTTTTGCAAGCTCCTTTTCCTTTTGCTCTATCGCGTCCAGCAGCCTCTTGGACTGTGTCTTTGCTGTCGGTGCGCGGTTGATATCGTCAACGAGCTTTGTATAATCCACGGCGAGATATATCTGCTGCTGGATGGCATACAGTACGGCCTCCTCCAATCTGTCCTGACGTATGGAGTGGATAGTGCAGGCCTTCTTGGACAGGTCGCGGTACGTCTTGCACATATAGTAGACTATGCTGCCGGAAACCTTGCGGCTCATGGCTCTTCCGCAGTCGGCACAGCGCAGGAAGCCGCTGAAGAGATACAGGTCTACCTCCTTTGGAGAGCGGCGTGTATCGCGGTTCAGCGCGTTCTGAAGCTTATCAAACTTCTCTCTGCTCATTATAGCCGGGATAGCGTTTTCCGCGATGAACCATTCCTCTTCGGGGACGCGCTCCTGAATATGCACCTTGTAGCTTTTCACTCGGTAGCGCCCTTGGATCAGGTCTCCGCAAAGCATACGGTCTGTCAGAATGCGGCGTATGGTCGTTCCCGCCCACAACGGCTTTGTGCTGATATCAAACTGCGGATTGTAGTACTTTAGGCCGAGGGTCTGACGCTTATAGACTGACGGGCATGGAACATCATGGTCGTTGAGATACTCCGCAATTTTGTTCAGGCTCATTCCGTTGAGCACCATGTCGGCCATATCGTTTATGACCTCCGCGGCGACTTCATCGAGTATGAGCAGATTCTTGTTGTTCGGGTCTTTCAGCCAGCCATAAGCGGCGAACGAGCCTATGTGCTCGCCGTTGCGCCGCTTCATGTCAAACACCTCCCGAACCTTCTCTGAGGTTTCAGCGCAGTGGTTTTCGTTCAGAACGCCTTGGATAGGCACGGCGATACTCCGCATGAGCTTCGGCTCTTTATAGCTGTCGAGCGGCTGATGATAAAGCGAAATGAAGCGGACGTTATAGCGCGGGAACCAGTCATCGAGATAATATCCCTGGTCGCTGTAATTTCTGAAAGAACGCGCAAGGTCTTTGACTATGACACAGTTTACCCTGCCGCGCCTTATGTCGTTGAGCATCCGCTGAAAGTCCGCACGCTCATCGTCCGTCGTTCCGGATATGCCGTCGTCAACATACTCGTCGACTATGCGGTATTCGTCGCCGTCGTCCATTGAAGCTATATAATCTTCAATGATCGAGCGCTGATTTGTGACGCTTTCGGACTCGTCAAGGTGCCGTGCGTCCTCCTTCGACAGGCGTATGTATACCCCTATCAACCATGTTCTTGTTCTTCTTCCGCTTACTGCGGTACGGCTATTTGCAGCCATTTTTCCTCCTTCCATCACACTACACTGTTATTATAAGCTTAATGTAAATGTGAGTCAAATTTTGCAAATGCCGTTATAGGCCGTTTTTCTTCCTTACAAAAAAGTCTGTCAAGTTATCCTGCAAGCTTGCGGCGTCATTGTCAAACTCAAGCTTTACCGCTATGCCGCCGACCTTGTAGCAATAAGGGTTAAGAAGCTTTTCGCGCAGATATGCAGCCCGCGCCTCTCTCGGCAGATTCATGTTGAGCTTCACATCTTTTGCGTCGACTAAGGCCTCTGTATCCACGCTGCGTATATCTGCCGAAGCAAGTTTTTCAACGGCGTCACTGCGCATATTCATCCCTCCAGTTCTACATACAGTCTATTGGCACACAGCGGATATAATGAGCCGCTGCCAAAAGCAAACTTGCAGCTTACCTTTGGCAGCGGTTCAGAAATACTTCTCACGGTGAGAAGTATTTTTTAATATTAAGCAATGAAATCCACACCAGACATGTGTGTTTCCGTTGGGGACAAGCTATCCAACTTTTCAATAGTAAACTACCCACTAGTTTGATTTCAAGTGGGTAGTTTACTATTGACTTCCTGTATGGAAATCATTTATAATATAATAAAGTGCCCGAACGATTAACAAATTTGAGGCGATTAAGTAGAGGTGTGCGAATGCTGCATGAAAATGATATTAAAGTGGTGAGAAAGATTTTTGAGCAACATCATTATGTGATGACTACTGCTGAAATTCTTAAAGCCAAGCTATATTATGCCGACATTAAACAGCTTTTGGACGGAGGCTATATTGAAAGAATAAGACGTGGTTATTATCATTGGACTGAAAGCTGTGAAACCAGAGAAATAGTTATCATCAACACATTGTTTCCAGATGCTGTTCTTTGCATGGAAACAGCGCTATTTTATTACAAGTACAGTGATAGAACCCCCGCCGAATGGAATTTTGCAATAGATAAGAACGTTTCAAAATTGCGAACTAAAATAGAATATCCATTTATTAAAGCATATCGCATTGAGCCAGAGTTAATTACGCTTGGCGAAACAACCGGCAAAATCGATTTTACAACAGTACGAATTTATGATCGTGACAGGACGATATGTGATGTTCTGAAAAATATGAGTAAAATGGATAAGGAAATTTTCAATAAAGCAATACAGGGGTATGTTAATGACCCAAAAAAGAATATCCCCAATCTTATGATGTATGCTAAGAAACTGCGTGTGCAGAAAAAGGTAAAAGAACTGATAGGAGTGTGGTTGTAATGACAGATAAAGCAGCTTCCGTTTTGGCAAAGCTCAGAAATAAGGCAAAGGCTTCAGGTATTAGTTATCAGCAATGCTTGCAGCTTTTTGTTCAAGAAGAATTTCTGAGAAAGCTATCGAAATCTGAGTACGGGGATACGCTGATACTCAAAGGCGGACTGTTCATTTATACCTTAACCAACTTTGAAAGCAGAGCTACTATTGATGTCGATTTTCTGCTCCGTGGATACTCTAATTCTATAGAAGATATAAAAGATTTGATTGGCAAAATCATCGACACACCAACAGGCAACGATTATATAGAAATGCGGGCAAAAGGATTTGAAGAAATTTCCCCACAAAGAAAATATCACGGTATCAGTACACAGATTGTTGCTCAAATAAAGAATGTACGTGTACCATTCAATATTGATATTGGTGTGGGTGATATTATATTTCCCCGTGCCGAAGAGCGCACAATCAATACGCAACTCCCAGACTTTGAAGCACCAATAATCAAAACTTATTCACTCGAAAGTACCATTGCCGAAAAGTTTGATGCTATATTGCAGCGCTTTGAACTGACAGGAAGAATGAAAGATTTTTATGATATTTATTATCTTTCAATGACATTCAATTTTGACGGAGAGAGATTGCAATCCGCTATCTTTAGCACCCTCCAGCGGCGTGGCACTCCATACGATAGAGATAGCTTTAAGCGAGTTGTTTCACTTGCCGATGATGAGGACATGCAAATGCGTTGGAAATACTTTTTGAAAACAATAAAAGACGATACGCTTGAGTTTTCATTTGTCATTTCTGAGATCCAGACTTTCCTTGAGCCTGTGTTTGATGCGATAATAAATGAGGTGGAATGGAAAAAAGTTTGGAAAAGTAATGCTGAAAAATGGTCGATTATGAGAGAGGGTGGCAATTGTGGCAAGAGCAGTTAATGATGCAACATTGCAAAAGACTGGTGATATATATCAATATTTAATTGCATTAAAAGATTGTTTTGACTTGGCAGATGGCGATACTTTGCAAATTGAAGCAAACGGCGATGTAAGCATTATAAACGATATGGGTGGTCGCTTTCAAAAAGAAGTAAAGCATCATTTTGGCAAAAATTTTATTTCTGACAGAGATATAGACTTTTGGAAGACACTTGCAAATTGGTATGTAGACTATGAGCGAGTGAAGAATTTTTCTAATTATATACTTAGTACTACAGCGACAATTAGAGATGACTCTCCCTTCTATGGTTGGAATAATACAGCAAAGACAGAGAAACTAACACGCTTAAAAGAGATAGGGGCTGTCTCAAAGGAAAATGAAGAAACATTCAGATGCCAATATAACAGAATTTTTGGGGACTCCTATGATGAAAATCATCTATTGGAGATTTTAGATAAATTTACAATAGATGCCGCCAAGACCTCAATTGCAGGGATTTCTAATGAATTCTCCAAATATGTAGGTCATATTCCTTCTGAAAACAGGGATAGGTATATAGGTGCTTTGCTTGGCGAAATACTAATAAAAGTCAAAAATCCACCGCACAAATTGGAAGTGACAAAGCCAGCATTTGATGAGATTTTACAGGCACAGACGGTAGCGTATGGGACTAAAGGAACTGCACCACTACCAAATGAGTATGCAAAGGCTGAACTTCCTGCAGATAAAATTACAACGCTCGAACAAAAAAAGTTTGTTGCATCCATTCGGGAGATTAAATATGAAAAAATGGTTCCAAGTGCTATGTCAGATTATTGGAAAGCGGATTTAACCGTTGCTAAATATTTCAGGGACAACCTTATGTATTTAGAAAGTCTTGATGCATATACGGAAGATTTGTCTGCAAAATTGCAGTATAGCAAAGCGAATAGCGATTTGAATGCCGAAGGGGCGACTGAGCAAGAACAAATACGGATTTCCAAACAACTTTATAATGATGTAATGGTTTGGGATGCTAATGATTTCGGTTCAATAATTCGCAATCAAGGTTACTTCCAAAGGGGAATTATACATAACATAGTCGATGAAACGGATTTTAAATGGAAGGTAGGCGAAGAAAAGGATGAGCATTAATTACATTAAAAGGCTGTCAATGAATCCACATTTTTATTCTTTACTAATGCAAAGCTTTCTTTCTGGCTACGAAAAACCATGCGAGATTAAATTACCATTTATGGCAATTCCTGTTTTACTATATGCCGAATCACGTGAAAAATTAGTGAACGCAAATAAAAGAAGTCGAATAGATACATTGTTTCAATCCCCTCAAACCATTAATGAAAACAAGATTTCTGGAAAAACACGGCTGTCAGGCTATGTGGATAGATATAATTCACTTAAACCATATTGCAAGGAAGCAATTATCATCTTATCCTCTGAGAAAAAAATAGCCATTGAAAAACACAAGATTTTCCTGCTCCAAAAAATTGATTATAAAGGTTTTGAGGGCGATATCCGAGAATGGATTAAATGTGCATTTTATCTTGGTGTTGTCTTTTCTAAAGCAACTGAAGACCATCTATCTTTCTTTTTAGGAGTTGATACAAAATGAAGAGCTATATTAAATCCATCATTATATTTGATGAAAATGGCGAAAAGAGAGTTGTTCCACTTAAGCAAGGGGTCAATATAATTACTGGCGAATCAAAGACAGGCAAAAGTGCATTGGTAGAGATAATCGATTATTGTTTGTGTAGCACTCGGTGTACGGTACCTAAAGGGAAGATAACCGAATTTGCTTATCTTTACGCTCTTGTAATGCTTATAGGAAATAGCACCTATGTTATTGCTCGTTATAATTGGGATGATGGCGGAAAAATGTTTTTTTCCAAAGAAGCTGAGGACTTTTCTCCTGCAAATTTAGAGATAAACTATTTTGCAGAAAAAACTGCTTTATCATATAAAGATGCAAAAAATGAAATTGAATGTGCATTGGGTTTATTTATAACTAATATGGCGAGTGATGCAGACCAGCAAGGCAAAAAGGCATCGCTGAGAAATATGGTCTCTTACTTGTTCCAGCATCAAAATTTAATGGCAAGCAAGTTTGCACTTTTCTATCGATTCTCGGATTTTTATAAAAGAAAAGATGTAATAGATCAATTCCCTGTTTTTGCGGGAATGATTAGTCAGGAGTATTATAGCGATTTAATCCAATTAAACACCTTAAAAGCGCAATTAAAACGAAAACAGAAAAAGCAGAAAGCTAATGAAAAGAGTACAACATACATTAAAGAAAGTCTTTCTCCGCTTTTAACAGACTATTTTGCTTTACTTGAACAAAATTTTGATGGAAGTATTTCAGCGCAAAAAATGCTTGAAGTAGCTTCTAATTTACCAGAGTTTGATGATATGCAACTCTTTGGCGAAAACAAAATAACGGAGCGTTATAGTGAATTAAACGCCGAATTAGAAAATCTG
Source organism: uncultured Oscillospiraceae bacterium (assembly GCA_934590505.1). Classification (GTDB taxonomy): domain Bacteria; phylum Bacillota; class Clostridia; order Oscillospirales; family Oscillospiraceae; genus Limivicinus. The sequence continues at coordinate 3,151 of CAKTPC010000022.1, read as the reverse complement.
AGAAATGAAGAACGGGAAATCTTATTAAAAATTAAAAATATAGATAATGCTTCCAATACAGGCAGTTCTTTTTCCCAGATGCTAAGAGACTTAAAGCAACAGACAAGTGTAGCTGAAATAGAAACAGACGAGTATACCTGTCCACTTTGTGGTCACGAATGTCAAGAAATTAGTGATAACGATACGAAACTTATTGAAGCTACAAACTGGTTAGATGACGAATTGAAAATTACTGCAAAATATACTGCTGATTTTTCCGAGGATGTTAGAAAGCTTAACGAAGCTCACTCAAAGATTGAGGAGAAAATACAAGATGTTTGGCGGCAGATAAAAACAATCGAGGAAAAATTCATTTCATCAAAAGCGCTTGTTTCAAAGAGAGAAAAAGTGAATTATGCAAAAGCAAGGATAGCCTTATATGCTGAAATGAGCAACTCTGGTATATTTGAAACAGTTGATAGCGATATTGAGGAACTCAAAGAAAAAATAGCCAGACTTGAAGAAAAAATCAAAGGGTTTGATGTTGATAAGAAGATGTCAAAGGCGGAGAGCTTTTTGTCAGGCAATATGAATCGACTCTCATTAACGCTTGATTTTGAAGATGAGTATAGACCAATTGATTTGAATTTTGGTTTGACAGACGGAAGCTTTGATATTTATCAACACCAGAAAAACAACGAGAACATCCGTCTATACGAGATGGGAAGTGGCGCAAACTGGGTTTCTTGTCACATTGCTCTGTTCTTAAGCTTCCTGCATTATTTTTCAGCTCAAGAAAATTCGCCAATGCCGCTGGTTATGTTCTTCGACCAACCGAGTCAGGTATACTTTCCACAAGGCGATGATAAAGGCGAAATTGCTCAAGCAGATTTAATTGCTGTCAATAAGATGTATAAGACTATTTTTGATGAAATCAATTTCATTGGTAAAGAAACAGGAGCATTGCCCCAAATCATCATTGTTGACCATGTTGATGGTAATAATTTGGAGTGCAAACAAGAGTTTGATGGGTATGTTCGGTGTAACTGGAGAAATGGGCGAGCTTTAATTTGATTGATGCGTATGAAATGTACCATTTTCAGGAATTTCGCCCCGGAAAATCATCGGAAATGTCAACAGCACGAATTTAGCTCAAATTCCTGCGTTTTGTGAGCTTTGGGGACATAGCTTAAAGACGTCAGACAAGGTATTGAAGTGCTGATGACAACCAAGCTCAGGTAGACATAAAACGTGAGAAATGGGGAGATCGTGTAATTCTGCGAGAGATTATCAAAAATATTCATGCGGCTTAATGTAAAAATACGAGTAAAATTCGTTGATTTTTACACGAATGCTTGCTATACTATGTCCAGTACCTTTAAGGAGGCCTGAGCATGTATAGAAAAATCATGGGCTTTTTGGAAGCGTGGAAAGATAGCGAACACCGCAAGCCCCTTATTTTGCAGGGAGTAAGGCAGGTCGGAAAAACTTATTCCATTCTGGAGTTCGGGCGCACCCACTATGAAAATGTGGCCTACTTCAACTTTGAAACTAATCCGAAGCTGAATGAGACCTTTGAAGAAAACATCAGTCCTGATTATCTCATACCGATTTTGTCCCATATCGCGCGGCAGACTATCGTGAGGGAAAAGACGCTGATAGTATTCGATGAGGTGCAGCTTTGCGAAAGGGCGCTGACTTCTCTCAAATACTTTTGCGAGGATGCGCCGGAGTATCACATCATTGTTGCGGGAAGTCTGCTCGGCGTTGCAGTCAACAGGGCGAAATTCTCTTTCCCCGTCGGAAAGGTCGATATGAAAACGCTTTATCCGATGGACATGGAGGAGTTCATGCTGGCTCTCGGCGAGGACGATTTGGTGGAGCAGATAAAAAAGTGCTTCAATACAGATATGCCGCTGCCCTCTGCTCTGCATGACGCCGCAATGCAGCTTTACCGTCAGTATCTTGTGGTCGGCGGTATGCCGGAGTGCGTGATGCAGTTTGCCCAGACAAAGGATTATATCCTTGTCCGCCACACGCAGGATACGATACTTGCGAGCTATCTCAACGATATGAGCAAGTATAACAGCCTGAACGAGATCAAGAAAACCAGACTTGCCTACGATAACATTACCGTTCAGCTCTCAAAGAAGAATACCCGTTTTCAGTATAAGCTTATCAAAAAGGGCGGACGAGCCTCCGAATTTGAGAATGCAATCGAATGGCTTTGCCTGTCCGGTATCGTGTCGCAGGTTTACAGGGTAGAGCAGATCAAAAAGCCGCTCGAAAACTACCGTGACATTGACGCGTTCAAGATTTATGTGTCCGACTTGGGGCTGCTCTGCGCTAAGAAGGATCTGGCAGCAAATGACATTCTCTACATGGTCGAGGAGTTGAGCGACTTCAAGGGCGGTATGGCGGAAAACTATGTCAATGTGCAGCTTTCCATTAACGGCTACCGTACCTACTATTGGGAGTCCGAGCGCGGGGCGGAAATTGATTTTATCATTCAGCGCGACGGTCAGCTCATTCCCATTGAGGTCAAGTCTGCCGACAACACCAAGGCCAAGAGCTTGAAGGTCTATATGGATACCTACAAGCCCGCCTATGCTATCAAGCTCTCTGCCAAAAACTTTGGCTTTGAGGACGGCAAAAAGACCGTTCCTCTCTACGCCGCATTTTGTATCTGAATAAGTATCGCAGTGATAACGCTCACAGAATATGTGGGCGTTATTTTTTGCGCTAGGGCAGAATACATATGAACAGCAGTTCAAAAATACTTCTCACGGTGAGAAGTATTTTTCGACATTATGCAATGAAATCCGCACTTGGCACTGTGCGTATTCTTTTATATCACGAAGTGTTTTTCAAAGGCAGAAACAGACGGCGGTGGGCTAAACCGCTCCATAGGATTAACGTGCCTCCCTCCATGCTTATGGCGGGGCGCTCTACTCTGTGACGTGCAGCCAGCGCAAGTATCATAATCTCCGCAGATGCTTCATGGCCGACAGCCCTGCCAAGGCTGCTTGCAATGATGGTGTTGTTCGCTCTGCCGGTTTCCCGGCAATCCCGGCGCACCCATTGCCCGGCTACGCATATGAATGTTTCCTATTAGGAAAACACACTGTCGAAAGGGTGTGTAGCGGGCTTAGCCCGCTACGGCGGGATCGGT
>CAKTPC010000021.1 GCA_934590505.1 uncultured Oscillospiraceae bacterium | reverse complement strand
GTTCCAAGACTGATCCCACATCTGATGTCGCCGTTCCCGATTGGGTGAACAGCCTGAGCGATGAAGGCATCGCAGCGGCAAAGGCGATCATCGCAAACGGCAAGCTCGTGCTCGGTACCTCTGCCGACTATGCACCCTTTGAGTTCCACACCGAGATAAACGGCACGGACACGATCGTCGGCTTTGACATTTCTATTGCTCAGTACATGGCAGAGCAGCTTGGCGTTGAGCTTGAGATCGTCGACATGAGCTTTGACAACCTGCTCATCAGCCTCAACAAGGGCGACTTTGACATAGTCCTCGCAGCAATGGCCTCCAATGAGGAGCGTGCGAAAGCGGTCGACTTCAGCAATGAATACTATCTCAGCAACAATGTTATCCTTGTCCAGAAGCAGAACGCAGACAAGTACACCACCCAGGAAAGCCTTCAGGGTGTGAGCATGGCAGCCCAGAAAGGTACTGTGTGTGAGACCCGCGCCAAGAAACTGACCGGTGAAGCAAACGTCGTATCCCTTGTAAAAGTCCAGGATATGGTTTCCGAGCTGCTGGCCGGTAAGGTCGAAGTAGTGCTCCTCGACAAGCCCGTTGCTTCCGGTTACGTCATAATGCAGGACAGCCTTGAGATGATTGACATCGGTCTTGCCACCGAAGAGGGCATGAGCGTTGCAATGAAGAAAGACAGCGCAGGCCTTACAGAGCTTGTCAACTGCATGCTCTCTCAGCTGACCGAAGAGCAGCTCGACAGCTGGATGGGTGAAGCTCAGGTCACCGCCGGCGTAGAAGAATAAATATAGAAAACGGATGTCAAACAGCGCCCCAGGCGCTGTTTGACCCCGACTGTTGAGAGGAGAGCCAGACTTGGATATCTGGGAAATATTCCGGAATTACTATCAATACTTTTTGCGCGGCACTGTAACGACCATTATCGTATCGCTGATAACTGTTCTGTTCGGTTTCATTCTCGGCTGCGTGATAGCGCTGCTGCGAATGTCAAAATCAAAGCTGCTCAGCGCGTTCGGCAAACTGTATATAACCGTCCTGCGCGGTACCCCGCTGCTTGTCCAGCTGTACATAGTTTATTACCAGCTTGATTTTATCCCGTACCCGAAAATGATGGTGCTCGGCATAGCGCTTGAGCGTGCGCTGCCGTGTGCGATAGCGCTGTCGCTGAACTCCGCGGCCTATGTTGCTGAGATCATACGCTCCGGTATACAGGCCGTCGACTTCGGTCAGACGGAGGCGGCGTATTCAATCGGTATGACAAAGGCGCAGACGATGCTGCATATAGTTATGCCGCAGGCAATAAAGAACATTCTCCCCGCGATCGGCAACGAGTTTATCACTATGATAAAAGAAACCTCGATCATCCAGTACCTCGGCATCAGCGATCTTATGTACAACAACGGAATCGTCGTTACGGCTACGTATAATCCGCTGCCGTGCTACTACATCTCAGCGATGATCTATCTGGCTCTCAACCTCATTACTGGCAAGGGACTGGACATTTTTGAAAGGAAGCTGAAGCGCAGTGACAGATAACGATGTACTTATAGAAACAAAAGACGTCTGCAAGAGCTTCGGCAGCGTCAGTGTCCTGAAAGGGATAAGCACTCAGATACATAAGGGCGAGGTCGTCGTGATAATCGGCCCGTCCGGAAGCGGCAAGTCGACATTTCTCCGATGCCTCAACAGGCTTGAGGAGCCGACGAGCGGTCAGGTGATCTTCGAGGGAAAAGACATATGCAGCAAGGGGCAGGATATAACCGTGCTGCGGCAAAAGATGGGCATGGTGTTCCAACAGTTCAATCTCTTCAATAACCTCACCGTCTTGGAAAACATCATGGCCGGTCCGAAGCTTGTGAAAAAGCAGGATGAGGAGCAGGCAAAAGCCGCCGCGATGAAGCTGCTCGAGCGCGTCGGGCTTGCAGAAAAAGCGGATGAATACCCCTCAAAGCTCTCCGGCGGACAGAAGCAGCGCATCGCAATAGTCAGAGCTCTGGCCATGGAGCCGGACGTCATGCTCTTCGACGAGCCCACCTCGGCGCTCGACCCGGAAATGGTCGGCGAGGTGCTCAAGGTCATGCAGGATCTTGCGAGCACGGGGATCACAATGGTAGTCGTAACGCACGAAATGGGCTTTGCCAAGAAGGTCGGCACAAGAGTGCTGTTCATAGACGACGGACAGATACTTGAGGACGGGACACCGGAGCAGATATTCGAGCAACCGCAGAACCCAAGAACTCAGAATTTTCTCAATAAAGTACTTAATATTATTTGACATACGGAGGACAGAAAAATGCTTAATTCTTACGAACCCACTTTCATATATCTTCAGGAAGAAGACGCAATAAAGGCCGGCGCGACCGACATGAAGATGACCCTTGCGGCCGTCGAGAAGGTACACAAGCTCATGGCTGAAGGCCAGATCTTCAACCCGCCCAAATCCCACCTCGGTCTGCCGCTCGGCAGCACGAAGCAGACCTGGCAGTCCTTCTTCAACAGCATGCCCTGCTTCATCGGCGGCGATGTGAACATCGGCGGCATGAAGTGGGCAGCCGAAGCAAAAGAGAACGCCAAGGTCCCCGGCATCCCCTACGGCATTGACATCACCATACTCAGCGACCCCAAGACCGTGCTTCCTTTCTGCGTGCTCAACGGCACCCTGATAACCGCAATGCGCACCGGCGCGACGGCGGGTCTGTTCGCAAAGTACACCGCGCCCTCCGGCACTGACACCGTGACCTCCATCGGCTGCGGCGTTGTCGGCCGCTGCACTGTCATGGCGATCGCCGAGGCAATGCCCGAGGTCAAGAAGATGTACATTGCCGACCTCGATATGTCCAAGGCACAGGATATAATCAACGAGTACCAGCCCAAGTACCCCTGGCTCGAGCTCATCCCCACTACCGATACCAAGGCTGCGGCTGAAAAGTCTCAGGTCATAATCACCCAGACCACCGCAACCAAGGAGTTCATCGATGAGTCCTGGGTCGTCCCCGGCAAGTCTCTCGTCGCCGTCGGCGCTATCGAAGTGGCTCCCGAAGTCGTGCTCAAGAGCGACATCGTGGTCGTTGACGAGTGGAACCAGATGATAACCAACGAGAGCCGCCCGGTCGCAGTTCTGCACCGCGAGGGCAAGATTGAGAAAGAGCAGACCCTCGATCTCACCGACCTCGTCCTCGACCCGAAGAAGGGCCGCCAGAGCGATGAGCAGTTTGTCTACTGCTCCGCACTCGGTCTCGGGGCACTGGACATTATGATAAGCTACGAGATGTACCTCAAGGCAAAGGCAGAGGGCATCGGCACCGTGCTCAAGATGTACGACAAGCCCCTGTGGGAATGATATCTTAAAACAAATAGAGTCACAGCCCGGCGCGCAGGCGTCGGGCTGTGACTCTATTTGGATCTTTAGCGAAAATAACATACCCGATGCAGATACATTGTCTGCACCGGGTATATTGGCTTATATTACTTTATCTCAGGGTACAGGGGGAAGGCGCGGCAGAGCTCAATTGTCTGCTCCTTCACCTGTGTGACGGCGCTCTCGCCCTCGTCGATGAGTTGAGCGATCATCTGAGCTATCTGCGACATCTCTGCTTCCTTCATGCCGCGGGTCGTGACCGCAGGCGTACCGAAGCGCATGCCGCTTGTGAGCTTCACGGACTGGGTGTCAAAGGGGATGGTGTTCTTATTCGCGGTAATGTTCGCCATGTCGAGCAACTCCTGCACTTCCATGCCGGTGCGGCCCTTGCTCATCACGTCGACGAGCATAAGGTGATTATCCGTGCCGCCGGAGACAAGGCGCAGTCCCCGCTCCGACAGCGCATTTGCAAGCGCCGCGGCGTTGAGAACTGTCTGGTGCTGATACGCTCTGAACTCGGGCTTCAGCGCTTCGCCGAAGCAGACGGCCTTCGCGGCGATGATGTGCATCAGCGGGCCGCCCTGAGTGCCGGGGAAAACGGCGCTGTCTATTTTCTTTTTGAGCTCATCCTTGCAGAGAATGAGCGCACCGCGCGGGCCGCGCAGGGTCTTGTGCGTAGTCGTCGTGACAACGTGGGCATAGGGCACAGGGCTCGGGTGCTCCCCCGCCGCGACAAGACCGGCGATATGCGCCATGTCCACCATGAGATACGCCCCGACTGAGTCCGCGATCTCGCGCATACGCTTAAAATCTATAAATCTCGGGTACGCGCTCGCACCGGCAATGATGAGCTTCGGTCGGCACTCCTCCGCGCGATGCTGTACCTTGTCGTAATCTATAGTCTCCGTCTCGGGATCCACACCGTAGAAGCAGGCGTTGAAGTACTTACCGGATATGGACGCCTTGGAGCCGTGGGTCAGGTGGCCGCCGTGGCTCAGATCCATTCCCAGGATGGTATCGCCCGGCTTGAGGAGCGCGAGGTACACCGCAACATTTGCCTGTGACCCGGAATGCGGCTGGACGTTCGCATGCTCCGCGCCGAAGAGCTGTACTGCCCTGTCCCGCGCTATGTTCTCGACCTCGTCGACATACTGACAGCCGCCGTAGTAGCGCGCGCCGGGGTAGCCCTCGGCATATTTATTCGTGAGATGGCTGCCCATAGCCTCCATCACAGCAGGAGAAACAAAGTTCTCCGATGCGATAAGCTCTATATGGTCTCTCTGGCGCTGGAGCTCGCGCATCATTGCGTCGTAGACCGCGGGATCCTGCTGCCTTATATTATCGTACATGGCTTTGCCTCCGTTTTTTGTTTTTCAGGGCAGCACCGCATAATGCGTCAAGAGCAGCTGGCGAGAGAATTTGTGTTCTGATAACGGCACTTTTTTGTATTTCAAGAAAAAGTGCCTAAATCAGGGCACAAATTATCCGTCAGATACCGCAGGCGTATTGTGCGGCGATGCCCCACATAATTTTACACCACTATGCTGTCCGTGGCAACTCGGTAAATGTCCCATAAAACGCCGTTTATTTTTTTGAACTTTAGCTATAACCGGACAAAACCGGCTGCTTATCTCTTGAAGCGTCCGTGATTAAATGTTAAAATAAGGCATCATCAACTTACACGGAGGTTCTCCATATGAAGAAGTTCTGGAAAATTCTGCTGATAGTGCTGGCCGTGCTGCTGGCAGCTGTCGTGCTGCTGTTCGCATGGCTCACGATAACCGAGTACCGCCCCGATCCTGTGACGGCGCTCGATGTAGTATCGTCCGAGGAAGGTTCGCTCATACCATCCGACCGGGAGCTGAGCATAATGAGCTGGAACATCGGCTACGCAGGGCTTGGCGAGGACTCCGACTTCTTCATGGACGGCGGCACAGGTGTGCAGTCCGCCGACAAAGAGCAGGTCCTTGAATATCTCGGCGGCGTTGAGGACATACTTGACGACCTGTGGCCCGACCTTATCATGCTTCAGGAGGTCGACGTCGATTCTACGCGCACCTATCACATCGACGAGAGCGCCATACTCGCCCGCTCACAAAGCGTCCACGCGCTCAACTATTCCTGCGGCTTTGTACCCTATCCCCTGCCGCCGATCGGCAGCGTGCACAGCGGTCTGTTCACTACAACGGACTATACCATCGACAGCGCCGAGCGCATCTCTCTGCCCAGTCCCTTCAAGTGGCCGGTCAGCACAGCGAACCTAAAGCGCTGCCTGCTCGTAAGCTATCTGCCGATAGACGGCAGCGACAAGCAGCTCGTGCTCGTGAATCTCCACCTTGAGGCCTACGACGACGGCGAGGGCAAGATCGCCCAGACGAATCAGCTGCGCGACTTCATCACAAGCGAGTACGAAAAGGGCAACTACGTCATTGCTGGCGGGGACTTCAATCAGGTATTCCCGGGGAGCCTTGATATTTACCCAATAATCGACCCGGAGCTTTGGGCACCGGGAGTGCTCGACGAGAACCTGCTGCCCGATGGCTGGACGCTCGCCTACGATCTCGACACGCCCAGCTGCCGTCTGCTCAACCAGCCCTACGACAAGGACGACGAGAGCACGCAGCACTATGTCATAGACGGCTTCATCCTCTCCCCGAATGTGGAGCTTACGAATGTACAGACGCTAGGCCTTGATTTTGAAAACTCCGACCACAACCCGGTCTTTATAAACGTTAAATTGAAATAATCCTGCTAAATCCAAAACTCTCAGCAGTCGATCGACTGCTGAGAGTTTTTTCACCAAACAAACGGGATAAGCCGGTATGGTACCTTTTTCATATATTCATCGTAGCCGTCGAGGCCTTCGCGGAGCAGCTTTTCTTCATTGAGCAGTCTTTTCACTAGTACATATGGGATGAATATCAGCGGTATAAGGCCGACATATGAGCCAAGAATAAGCGGCATTGCGAGGAAGAGCCACAATATCACGGCATACATGGGATGGCGGACCACACCGTACATTCCCGTGCTCACGACCTTCTGCCCGGTCTGAAGCTCAACGCTGCGGGAGAGATATTCGTTCTCGCGCAGAAGCTCGGCAAAGCCCATATACGCGGCAAAAAACACGATGCAGCCGACTGTACTCAGCCATGTGGGAACTGCCGACCAGCCGAAGCGGAAGTCAAGCGCGCACAGCAGGAAGCTTGCGGCAAAGATGAACGACGAGATCACGAGTACGCGCCGCTGCTCAGGCTCCGTTTCCCTTGTGTTCAGGCGCTTTGCGAGCAGTTCGGGATTTACAGCAAGCAGGACAAGGCCGAGGACGAAGGCCGGGATGAAGAACACGCTGAGCAGCCGCCACGCTCCGGGAAAGTCAAATGTCCCGGCGGGCAGGAAGAGGAGCAGCCCAATAGTCATCGCTCCGCTGATGAGCTTCACGACGCCTTGAACGGCAAGCTTTTTCCGCATATTGAGCACCTCCCGATATCAAAGCTCTACCCTTGCCGGGGACGCTGGATCATGCGAGAACAGCATCGCTCTGCATTTGGTGTCAAGCCTCAGGGTCTGTAAAAACTCCAATGATTTTGCCTGCAGGCCGCGGTCAAAGCCGTAGCCGGGGATCACAGAGTCGCGCAGATTATCCTCGCAGAAGGCAACGTCCGAGGCAAGGACGGCATAGTCGCCCCAGTATATGCCTGTGCCGACGGCCTTAAAGCGGTTGGTCGGCTCACGTGTCACAAGGGTCGTAAATATGCCGTCGGTATGGCCGGGAGTGTAGATGCACAGGACGCTCTCATCGCCGAACAGGTCAAAGCCCCGCCCCACCGGGCCGAGGACGCTCGCGCGGTAGTGAATGCGCTCTATATCATTCGCATAGGGCATCCATGTGTCCCAGACCTGACGCATTTTATAGACCATACGGCATGAATAGAAATACTCAAGTTCGGAGCACACAATGCGCCCCGCGCGCCCGGCAAAGTCCTTCAGCGCGCAGGTATGGTCAACATCCAGATGTGACAGGAGCACAAGGTCAATGTCCTCCGGGCGCAGCCCCATGTCCTCAAGCTGCTCGGCAGCGGTCTCGCCCTTGCCGTTCTTCGGCTCATAGAACTTTATTAGCCGCGGCGGCAGCAGCTCCCGGCAGTCCGATGACCAGCCGGTATCGAGCAGGATGCGCCCATGCTTCGGGTGCTCGATGAGATAAGCACTCACAGGCAGTTCGATGCGCTCACGGAGCAGCCCCCTGTCCGCGATGTATCTTTCGCGCGGGAGCACACGCATAGTGCCGCAGCGCAGAGTATGGATAACGATACTGCCGCTCACCTTTCCCGCTCCTTTCGCAATTTTATGTTATAAGTCTAATACCTTTCGTCATAAGAATCAAGCCCAAGGCTACGATCAGGATTGTGCTGCATTTCACGAGATACTTATTGTACCGCTTCGGAATGATCACGCCGAAGAGCCCGAAGACAAGCATAAATACGCAGGTGCCCAAGCCGAAGGCAAGCATTGCGGCGGTGCCGCTTTTCCATGAACCGGACGAGGCCGCTAACATCCACATGGAGCTCAGCGCGCCGCAGGGCATGAGCCCGGTCAAGAGCCCCACCGCAAGCGCCTTGCCTTTGAAGCGGCATGGCTTTGCGGGCACGGGGCTGAGCCTGCGCAGTATAGGAACGCCCCACATTCTAAGCCCGATAAGCACAACGAGCAGACCGCAGATGGTGAAGAGCATGCTTTTAAGCTCCGCATCATAGCTGAACATTCTGCCTATCGCGCCGAACAGCGCGCCCATGATGGTGTAGCTCAGGAGCCGCCCGCCGTTATACAGCAGAGCGCTGCCCTGTGCGAGCATTATTCCGCCGCACATCCCGATACAGTGTACGCCGGTCAGCACGCCAATGATAAAGAGCGCGCCGAACCCGGCTCCGCTCTCCGCTGCCGGGACTTTTACAAGTCCGGTGACGGCGGGGATCAAGAAGTACAGGCAGATGACCGCGGCGAGAGCTATCGCATCCGACCATGCGCCGCTGCTGCCTTTTCCCACGGGGTAGCCCGTGTCCGCGAGGATGCACGCTATCTCATCTTGGGATATGATATCGGGATCGTAGACTGCAGTCACCTGACTTCTGCGGTAGCTCGCCTCGCAGCCGATTATGCCGCGCGTGTGCAGGAGCCGGTGGGCGATTTCGTCCTCGCATTGGGGGCAGATCATCCCGTCGACCTTGGTGGCAAAGCTTTCATTTACCATAGTTCTTTAACCTCAAGGCATTGAGCAGAACGCCGTTTGAACTCAGCGCCATCGCGGCTGCCGCGATGGACGGATTGATTATCCCGGCCGCGGCAAGCGGAATACAGATGATGTTGTAGACCACCGCCCATATAAGGTTCTGCCGCACGTTCCGCATGGTCGCAGCAGAAATATCGAACACCGTTTTCACGCTGTCTATACCGCTGCCGACTATCATCACGTCGGCGGCGGTGATGGCGATATCCGTACCGCAGCCGAGAGCAACGCCGATATCGGCACAGGCCAAAGCAGGAGAATCGTTGATGCCGTCGCCAACGAAGCAGACGCGCTTTCCCTTTGCCTGAAGCGCCTTGACAGCGTCGGACTTGTCTGAAGGCTTGACCTCACAAAGCACATTATCTATGCCGAGGAGCCCCGCGATCCGCTCAGCCTTCTCCCGCTTATCGCCGCTTATCATCCAAAGCTCCATGCCGCGGTTTTTAAGCTCCGCGACCGCCGCCGCGGCCCCGTCGCGCAGCTGCTCATCTCCGTACGTAAGGCCGAGGGTCAGCGTGCCTGTCTTGTCAAAGACCACAGTATCGGTCTTATACGCCGTCTCTAACTGCTCGCCGCCGCGAAACAGCACGCCAAGCTCAGCCGCGCGGCCTGAGCCTGTCATGATGGAAGTCGGCGTTGCAAGGCCGAGGGCGCAGGGGCAGGCGATGACAAGCGTAGCGCAGACGCAGTTCACGGCCGAGGCAAGGTTCCCGGCGTCGAGCACGAAATATTGCAGGCAGAACACCCCGGCGGAGACCAAGATCACGACCGGCACGAACACTGTAGCTATCTTATCGGCAAGTCTCGCGACAGGCGCTTTCTCGTTCTGCGCCGCGCTGACGATGTCGATTATCTGTTGGAGCATGGACTTTCCTAAAATGTCCTTGCAGGAGAGCTGCACGCTCCCCTCGCGGCAGAGAGTTCCGCAGTACATTTTGCTGCCGGCAGCTTTTGACACAAGCGTGCTCTCACCGGTAAGCATGGATTCATCCGCTTGACACGTTCCGTCTATGACCACACCGTCAATGGGGACGCGCTCGCCGTCGCGGATGATTATGACGTCCTCGGGCTTCAGTTCCTCAATGCCGACAGTCTGCACAGAATCACCGTGGATGACGTTCGCCGTCTCCGGCTGGAGACGGATAAGCTTTCTTATGGCCTCGGACGCTTCATAGCGAGAAGTGCTCTCCATGTATTTGCCAAAGAGGATCAGCGACAGGAGAACACCTTCGGAGAGAAAATACAGTTTCACATTCTGGTGGACCGTCAAAGCGGTGTAGGCACTGTGGATATAAATGACAGTCGTCGACAGGGCAACTAAAAGATCCATGCCGAGCACCTTCTGCTTGAGCGCCGTCCATGCGCCCTTATAGAAATACTGCCCCGGCCAGAACTGTATGACAGTGGCTATAGCGAGCTGTATCGCAGGGCGCAGGTTCCAGAACAGCGGCATCGTCAAAAGGACGCTTATGCAAAGCGTCCTTAAGAGCTTCAGTCTGCCGCCAAGCTCGCTATCGGCGTCCCCGCAGGCAGGGCATGACAGGCTGATATTATTCTGCTGCTGCATTTTTGATACGGCGGTACTCCTTGAAGCACACCCATGAGCACGGCAGGCAGCAGACTGGGATATGGAACAGGAGCACCCAGCTGAGCCAGTCTATCCCCTGATAGAACACGCCGTTATATGTAACGCCCTTTATGAGGTCGAAGTACGAGAAATTCCACACGCCCCAGTTGCCCGAGAACGAGCCGCAGAGATGGATTATGAGAAACGACGCCGTAGTGAACACACCTGCGACTGCGCCGACCAGCGTGGCGGAAAGTCTCCCGCTGCGTGCAAGGAACAGCGTGACGACGGGCAGAACGTACACCGTGAGATTCAGCACCCACAGTGAAATCGGGATAGAGTACCCCCAATTGAGCGCCTGACGGATATGGTCCCCATCATGGATAAGCACGGCGATCACCATAACTATTGCGCAGACGGTAATGGTCTTGATGGTTTTGGCGTCAAGCTTGGTGTCAAGCAGCTTGACCGTTTTCTGCTGAGCTTCCGACATAAAAATCCCCTCCAAAGTTTTTGATTACCAATTGGTAGTTTATAAATTATCACTCTCAAGAGGCTATGTCAAGAGTTTTTGTTGACCAAACGGTAAGAACATGATAGACTTCAGCTATGCCTATTATTGTTGACAAAGAAAAAGTGCGCATGGATATCCTTCTGGCCTTCCAGCGCTGCATTGAAAAGAAACCTATCGATAAGGTGACGCTCCGCGACATCGCCGCGGAGGCGGGTATGTCGCACCCCAAGCTCCTCAATTACTTTGAGAGCAAGGATGCACTCATTCTCAGCTATGTAAAGTACACACGGGAGTACATGTCAAAGCACTGCATGGAATGGTTCAGGGCTCACAGCAGAAAGGACTATGAGTCAAACCTTGCATACATGAATGCTTTCATGAAATACGCCGCCGACGCGCCGGAGGGTGAGCTGCGCCCAAACGCCACGACACAGACCTATGTTCTCGGTCACTATAACTCCGAGATAGGGCAGATGGTCCGCGAAGAGTTTCGCGAGTGGCGTGAGGTAATGGAACGCTGCCTTATCTCGATCTACGGTGAGGAGGTCGGAAAGAGCGAAGCGGAGGCAATGATGATACTCATCGCCGGGACCTTCATCTGCAACTACAACAGAGCTCTGACAGGACGGATAAACGATAATATCATCGGCAGCATCGCAGGCCTTGCCGGATCGTAACACAAACAGAGCCCCCCGGAAGCTCCCAAGTTTAGGGAGCTTCCGGGGGTTATATCGAGCGTTAAAGCGAGCGCGTTTACTCAAATGATCACAGCTTTTTCAGCGCGTTTATGAACGGAGTTAAGATAGTCTGGTCGGCATCAAATTTAAATTGCAGGGTTTGTATCATACATGGTCCATAAATAAACCCACTGACCGTGATATGACCGATATCATCCATGACAAAAGAAATTTCACTGCCGTAGCAAATATCATTAAACACAACTTTTTCTACTTTGAAATCATTGAGCATCTCCAACTGATGTATGAGCTCGTCCCATTCCTTGCGGTCATATTCGCTTTCCGCAATACCGGTAAAGCCATTAGACACTATCTTTACATAAAACTGACTGTTATACGGGTTTCCGCGGGCGGCCTCCTCTTCAAAGTATCTGTACCTTAATATTTCAAGAGAATTACCCAAGTACTCGAACCCGCACATCATGGTTTCTCCCCTCCCCAGTATTTATAAGTGATCATATATTACCATACTGTACTGTGCAGAGTAAAGCAAATCCTAAGTCGGATCACTGTAAGCCCTCCGTAATTTTTGAGCGAATTGCGGTGGGCTTTTCTCATCATCCCTTGCTCAGCATCTTACTTAATGGTATAATATTTACGAAGCATTCCCTGTCAACCATATTTAATTTTGGAGGTGCAGTATGGAAAGGAAATATCCCCCGAAAGCATTTTGGAAATTTGTCCTTACAAATTTTTTGTTCCACTTTTTCTACCTGTCTGTTCCCGGAATCATCCTTTGCATTATCGGAATTTGGGTAAAGACCTGCCTGTGGATTGGTCTTGCCACACTTGGTCTTGATTTGGTTCTCTCGATCATCGACCAGACGCGTATTCGCAAGGCTGCTGGGACGCAGAGTGATAACCCTGAGTTCAATAAGCTGATGGACGCGTTCTGCTCCCCGGACGGCCTTGACGCCTTCGGAAAGGCTTTGGACGAAAAAGTCAAATCCGCAAATCCTGACAATCAGGAAGAAAGCAAAAGCTGATCCAAGCGCTTCACGCCCGCCGCGAATAAAAAGGCACAAACGCCGCAGACTAAACGTATCTTTACCATCAAGGAGTTGGATTCTCTATGATAGAACAGGATACGATAAGGCTGCTGCGCGAGTGTGACGCCGGTATCAAGATGGGCGTAGGCTCGATCGACGAGGTTCTCGGTCAGGTGCGCGGCGGCGAGCTCAGGCAGTGCCTGATAAAATGCAGGAATGAGCATGAAAAGCTTGCCGATGAGATTCAGACGCTGCTGGCAAAATACCACGACAAGGGCAAGGAGCCGAGCCCGGTCGCAAAGAGCATGTCATGGATAAAGACCAACGTGAAAATGGGTATGGACGATTCTGACCAAACCATTGCCGACCTGATGACGGACGGCTGCAGCATGGGCGTCAAGTCACTGAACATGTATCTGAACCAGTACAAGGCCGCGGACGAGGTCTCAAAGGACATCACAAAGCGGCTCATCAATCTCGAGCAAAAGCTCACCGAAGATATAAGAAAGTTCCTGTAAACGCACAGACACCATGTCCGAACCGGACATGGTGTCTGTTATTTTCAGTTTAACTCAGGCTTTGTTGTTTGCGTACATCTTCTCGTAATACTTCATGTATTCGCCGGAGACGATCTTATCCATCCATTCCCTGTTGTGCAGATACCATTCGATGGTGCTGGCCATGCCGGTCTGGAAGGTATACTTCGGGCTCCAGCCAAGCTCGGTCGTGATCTTGTGATTGTCGATCGCGTAACGGCGGTCGTGACCGGGGCGATCCTTGACGTGCACGATAAGGTCCTCGCTCTTGCCGGTGTTGGAGAGGATGAGCTTGACGATCTCAATATTAGCTCTCTCATTGTTGCCGCCGATGTTGTACACCTCGCCGGACGTGCCCTTTTCAAGCACAGCCGCAATGGCGGCGCAGTGATCCTCAACGTACAGCCAGTCCCTTATCTGCATACCGTCACCGTAGACAGGCAGCTGCTTATCGTTCAGGCTGTTGTTTATCATGAGCGGGATGAGCTTCTCTGGGAACTGATACGGGCCGTAGTTATTCGAGCAGCGAGTGATGTTGACGGGCATGCCGTAGGTCCTGTTGTAAGCGCGCACCAGCATATCTGCCGACGCCTTGGAGGCGGAGTACGGGCTGTTCGGGGCAAGCGGGGTCGTCTCGGTAAACATACCGGTCGCACCGAGCGCGCCGTACACCTCGTCGGTCGAGACCTGAAGATACTTAACCCCCTCGCGGAAGTCGCGGGAATACTTATCGTCCGGGTCGAGCTTCCAGTGGCGCTTGGCCGTATCGAGCAGGGTCAGCGTGCCCATGACGTTCGTGGTCATGAAGATGTCGGGGTTTGTAATACTGCGGTCAACATGGCTCTCAGCGGCAAAGTTCACGACAGTGTCAAAGCTGTACTTCTCAAAAAGCTGCTCGACAAGCTCACCGTCATGAATATCGCCGCGGACAAAGGTATAGCGTTTATCGTCACTCACGCCCGCGAGGTTATCAAGATTGCCGGCATAGGTAAGCAGGTCGAGATTGACAAGCGTGATGTCCTCATAATTCTTGAGCATGTATCTGACAAAGTTGGAGCCGATAAACCCGGCGCCGCCTGTGACGAGTATTATTTTCATAACAGTTCTCCTTCTATCTGTTTATTCCGGGAGTGACAGGAGGTACTGGCCGTAGTCCGTCATCCTGAGTGCGGAGCCGAGTGCGATAAGCTCCTCATCGCTTATCCAGCCCTTGCGCCATGCGATCTCTTCGATGCAGGATATGTAGAAGCCCTGCCGGCTCTGCACCGTTGCGACAAACTGTGAGGCCTGGAGCATCCCTTCCGGGGTGCCGGTATCTAGCCATGCCATGCCGCGGCCCATGGGGTTGACCATAAGCTCGCCGCGGCTGAGGTATTCGTTGTTCACCGCGGTGATCTCAAGCTCCCCGCGCGGCGAGGGCTTGATGTTCTTCGCAATGCCCACAACGCTGTTGCCGTAGAAATACAGCCCCGGCACGGCATAATTGCTCTTCGGGTTCTCCGGCTTCTCTTCGATCGACACAGCTCGCATGTTCTTGTCGAACTCGACCACGCCGAAGGCCGTCGGGTTCTTGACCTGGATACCGAAGATCATGCCGCCCTCTGTCACCTTCGCACCGTCGCGCAGATAATCCGACAGTGCCTGACCGTAAAATATATTATCGCCGAGGATAAGGCAGACAGAATCGTCGCCGATGAAATCCTCGCCGAGAATGAACGCCTCGGCCAAGCCCTTCGGAGCCTGCTGCACCTTATACTCAAAGCGCATGCCGAGCGTCTTTCCATCGCCGAGAAGTTCCTTATAAACGGGCGTGTCCTCTGGCGTCGAGATGATAAGCACCTCTCTTATCCCGGCAAGCATCAGAACAGACAGCGGGTAATAGATCATGGGCTTATCATATATAGGCAGAAGCTGCTTGGAAACAGCACGCGTCATCGGATAAAGACGCGTCCCCCTCCCGCCGGCAAGAATTATTCCCTTCATGTCATAGTTTCCTTTCGGTATTTTTTGAAACTTTACACGGTAATTTTACCACCTACCGTGCTATCCTGTCAATCAAAGCTTGACGTTGGTCGGGTTTGGGCATATCACCTGCTTTGTCTCAATAATTGTTGATATTTATTTGAGCATTAGTTTAATAATTTTCTTGATAATCTGACTGTGATGAATTAGTATTTAGGTATACTCTGCTTTCGGGGAGATGATCTGCAATGTTCAAGATTCTTATTGCCGAGGATGACAGCGAGCTTCGGCAGCTGTTTTCTCACGTGCTCATAAAAAACGGCTACAGCGTCACCGGCGTCTGCAACGGCAAGGAAGCGCTGGACGCCTTGGATAAGGGATATTACGATATAATAATCTCCGATATCATGATGCCGGAGATGGACGGGTACGAGCTTGTAAGCTCCCTGCGTGCCGCGGGGTACAGTATCCCGGTGATGATGATAACCGCCAAGGATGCCTTTGACGACATGCGCATGGGGTTTGTTTCCGGCACCGACGACTATATGGTAAAGCCCGTCAATGTGAATGAGATGGTACTGCGCGTCGGCGCGCTGCTGCGCCGGGCGCAGATGATAAACGACCGGAGGCTCGTGATAGGCGGCACGGTGATGGAGTGCGACTCGCTCACCGTCACGTGGGACGGGCAGAGCGCCGTTCTGCCGCAGAAGGAGTTCATGCTGCTGTATAAAATGGCCTCTTTCCCCGGCCGCATCTTTACGCGCCAGCAGCTCATGGACGATATATGGGGCTATGATTCGGACACCGACACGCACACCGTCGATGTTCACATCGGCAGGCTGCGCGACCGCTTCCGCGACAGCAAGGATTTCAAGATAGTCACCATGCGCGGCGTCGGGTACAAGGTGGTAAAGGCATGACTAAACCGCAAAAGTCCGCCCCGGTAAAACGTTCAAAAATCAACTACGGTTTTATATTCTCTTCAGCCGCGTTCATCGGCTCGCTTCTGTCAACGGCTCTCGCGCTGGCCATTGTATGGCTGCTCAATCGCAAGCTCGGCGTATGGCTCGGCATGCCGTATACGATACGTGTCCTGCTGATCAGTATTCTGTCCGGTGCAGTTATCGCCGTGGGCTTGAGCAAAATATTCGTAAGCCCGATGATGAAGCTCGGCGACGCGATGCGCAAAGTCGCGGGCGGAGATTTCTCCGTGCGTCTTGACTACAGCGGCAGGATGCGCGATGTGCGCGAGGTCTACGGCAGCTTCAACACCATGGTCAAGGAGCTCGGCAACACCGAAACGCTCCAGACCGATTTTGTAAGCAACGTGTCCCATGAGTTCAAGACTCCGATAAACGCGATTGAGGGCTATGCTTCTCTGCTTCAGGATAATCAGCTTAGCGACGAGCAGAAGAACGCATACATCGATAAGATAATTTTCAACACACGCCGTTTGTCCGACCTTGTCGGAAACATTCTGCTGCTCTCCAAGGTCAACAACCAAACGATCAGTCCCAAGACATCAACCTTCCGGCTTGACGAGCAGGTGCGTCAGTCCATACTCGCACTCGAGAGCAAGTGGGAAAAGAAAGAGATCGAGTTCGACATCGACCTCGATGAGATAGAATACACGGGCTTTGAAAATCTCCTGAGCCATGTATGGCTGAATCTTATCGACAACGCTGTGAAGTTCTCACCTCAGAACGGGCAGATACGGATACGATTAAAGCAGCTTGACGGATGCGTGACTTTCTCGATTTGGGATAACGGGCTTCCCATTCCCGAGGCAGATATCAACAGAATATTCAACAAGTTCTATCAGGGCGACAACTCCCATGCCTCTGAAGGCAACGGGCTCGGGCTTGCGCTTGTCAGGAAGATAGTCAGTGCCGAGCATGGCACGATAAGTGTATCGAGCAGCGAGGACGCAGGGACGGAATTTATAGTTGTGCTCCCGGTGGCGTAAGCAAAAGAATATCTCAGATTCCATACTAAAGGTTGGGGTAACCGTCTCGCGGTTCCCCCAACCTTTAGTTTAGAGCCTTTTTCTTTTTTCGCGATATTTTTTTATAAGCCGGCATATGAGCCACGCAATGAGAATACCCGTCAATGCCCCGGAGAAATCGAGCAGCACATCAAGAACCTGCGAGTTCCGTCCGCTTACAAGCTGTATCGTCTCATCCACAAGCGCAGCGAGCAGCGCCATAAAGGCGCAGTTTGACGCCGCCTGAAAGCTGAGTCTGCCTTTCACCGCGGCAAGAAACAGCAGCTCCGCGCCCAGGGCTCCGAACTCCGTGAAGTGCGCAAGCTTTCTGAGCCACAGGTCGTTCTTGCTCACTATACCGAAGCGCCTGATTATCGGGTCGAGCGCCCCAAGCACGGAATTGCTCACATTGCTTGACGCCTTGCTGCCGAGCATCGAGTTTCCCCAGATGAACGCTACTGTGGCGAGGCACAGGCAGATGAGTAACGTGCTTAAAGCCCTGCGCTTTTTCTCGCTCATCAGTCCTGATACTCGAACATCAGGTCGTACATGCTGACGGTGTCCCCGTCCCTGACGCCCATTTCCTCCATACGCTTGAACACTCCGGCCTCGCGCAGGACGCGGTCAAAATACATGCGGCTCTCATAGTCGCCGAAGTTGACCGTTGCCACAAGGCGCTGGAGCCACGGGCCCTCGACAAGCCACATGTCGTCAAACTTCTCTATAGTAAGCTCTCCGGAGGTATCGACCTTAGGCTCAGGTTTCACATAGTCAGCCTCATAGCTCGATATCGGCGGAAGCTCGGAGAGCCTGTGCGCACACTCCTTGACGAGTTCGCGCGTCCCCTGATGGGACACGGCGCTCATCTCAAAAAACTGGTAGCCAAGTTCCTCGACGTGTGCCTTGAGCCGGTCGATGTTCTCGCGTTCATCGCCGAGCAGGTCGCACTTGTTGCCGACAACGATCTGCGGGCGCTCGGCAAGCTCGGGGCTATACTCGCGCAGCTCAGCGTTTATCGCGTCAAAATCCTCCACCGGGTCGCGCCCCTCACTGCCTGAGACATCGACCAGATGCACAAGCAGGCGGCAGCGGTCGATATGCCGCAGGAAATCATGGCCAAGCCCCGCGCCCTCGGACGCGCCCTCAATGATGCCGGGGATATCCGCCATGACAAAGGATACGCCCTCATCCACATACACGACCCCGAGATTGGGAAACAGCGTAGTGAAATGGTAGTTTGCGATTTTGGGATGTGCCTTGCTGACGACGGACAGGAGCGTGGATTTGCCGACGTTCGGGAAACCGACAAGTCCGACATCCGCCAGCAGCTTGAGCTCAAGCGTGATATCGTGGCTCTCGCCGGGCAGCCCAGGCTTTGCAAAACGCGGCACCTGACGCGTCGGCGTGGCAAAGTGCATATTGCCCCAACCGCCGCGCCCGCCCTTGGCGGCGACCCAGTTTTCGCCGGTGGACATATCGTGCATGATCGCACCGGTCTCTGCATCGCGCACTATCGTGCCGCGGGGGACCTTGATATACAGCGTCTCTCCGTCCTTGCCGTAGCAGCGCTTGCCTTGACCGTTCATACCGTTGCCGGCAGTGTACTTGCGCTTATATCTGAAGTCCATCAGCGTGGACATATTATCGTCAACAACAAAAACAACGTTGCCGCCGCGCCCGCCGTCGCCTCCGTCGGGACCGCCGGCCGCAACATACTTCTCGCGGTGGAACGCGACCGCGCCGTCCCCGCCCTTACCGGCGTGGACGCTGATGCGCGCCTTATCAACAAAAGATGAAGCCATAAACTGCCTCCTTCATCATGGTTATAGAAAAGGCCGGACAAACGTCCGGCCTTGATAAAATCACTTACTGAGCGATTTCTTCGTAAACAGAGACCTTTTTACGGTCCTTGCCCATGCGCTCGAACTTCACGGTGCCGTCCACGAGGGCGAACAGAGTGTCGTCCTTACCCTTACCGACATTGGTACCGGGATGGATCTTGGTTCCGCGCTGTCTGACAAGGATGTTGCCGGCCAGAACGAACTGACCGTCGGCTCTCTTGGCGCCAAGACGCTTCGACTCACTGTCGCGGCCGTTCTTGGTAGAACCCATACCTTTTTTATGTGCCATTAGGTTACACCTCCATAAGTCAAAATCAGTTGCGGAAAAAATCAGGCGTTGATAGCTTCGATCTGGAGCTTGGTGTAGGGCTGTCTGTGGCCCTGCGTTCTGCGATAGCCCTTTTTCGGCTTCATCTTGTAGACGCGGACCTTTGCGCCCTTGCCGCTCTTGACGACATTTGCGGTAACGGAAGCGCCTTCAACGACGGGTGCGCCGAAAGTAGCATTCTCACCGTCGATAACGGCCAGAACCTGATCGAACTTGACGGACTCGCCTGCTGCGGCATCGAGCTTCTCAACGAAGATAACGTCGCCCTCGGCTACGCGATACTGCTTGCCGCCGGTCACGATTATAGCATGCTTCATGAACATTTCCTCCCTCTCTTCAGGACTCGCTCTTGGGGTGGAGGGCATACCTCTTCTTTATTACCCCTTCAATGCGGCTTAAATAGAATAGCATGTCCGCGCCGCGTTGTCAACAATTTTCTGCTGTTTTGCGCGGATTTTATGGCTTTTCAGCCGACTGCCTCTATGGTCTCGTCAGCAAGGATGGGCTTTCCGTTCTCGCCGCTCTCGCTGATATAGAAGCGGTGCTCGCCGCTGCCGTCGGTGTAACTGAGCCTGAGGTCCGGCATCCCCTCAGGTATGAGTGTCTGGAGCTGGACGGCACTGCCGTTCATTACGCTGCAGTACCACAGCTCACCCGTCTCATAGAAAGTGTCGCTGTAGTCAACAGAGCATATGCTGACGTTCCTGACCAGCCCGTTTGAGACGAGGTACAGCTCTTCGCCGTCCTTGCTTACGGTGAGCTTATCAAGAATTTCTGTGCTGCCGTCCTTCATGTCGGCGGCGCTTACGATTTCAAATCCGCCCTCGCCCGTGATCTCTGCCGGGATCCACTTCTCATCGATGTGGCCTGCAAGCTCGGAATAGGGTATCTCAAACTGGATAATACCGGCGGCATAGCTGCTGATCTCATATAGGCTGGAGAAGATCACCATTCCGCTGCCGCTGAAGTACCATGAGCCTTCACGCAGCAGAGCAGAGAGCGCCGCGTTGTAATCGTCATCGGGTATAAAGCCAGCCGTTCTCTCCTGAAGCGAAGTGTCGTTCTCAACAGCTGTTACCATATAGTCGGTCAAAAAGCTGCGCAGCCCATCTATGTCAGAGCTAAGCTTATCGAGCGTGAGGAGTTCACCCGTCTGCGTGTCGAAGCAGTAGCCGGTATAGCTGTAGCTGCCGTGCGCGCCGCCGAGGTCACTGTAATCGTTATAGAGGAGCGTCAGCACCTGAGTGTCTCCGCGCGGGATGCTCACGCTGCGGTCGGAAGTAAGCTCAAGCGTGTAGACCTCACTGCCGCCGGTGCTCGTCCAATAATTATAATTATCCTCAGCCATGGTGAGCATGTTGTTATAGCCCGTGCCCTGGCCGCCGCCGTAATCCTCGCCGGTGACATAGGTCTCGTCAAGCATGGCGACATACTCGTTGATGGCTTTCTCCGCATCGGCCCTGCCGAGTATTTCTATCTTCGGCGTCTCATAAGAGAAGGTCAGGATAAGCTGTGTGCCGTCCTGCGGGTCATAGGCCTGCTGGAGCGTGTTCTCAACGGCAATGATTATCTGCCCGTCCTGCACGTTGGGCGTCGGCTCCGGCGTGGGCTCCGGAGTCGGCGTCGGCTCCGGCGTCACGGTCGGCAGCGGCGGCAGATCAATATTGCTTAAATTGCCGCAGGCGCACAGGCCGAAGGCCAACGCGAGCGCAAGTATTATCGAAACTGTTTTTTTCATGGTCGTACCATCCTTTCTACGGTTATGACGAGGCCACGGGAAAAATGTTCCTCCCAGTTCATTCCTCGGGCACTTCCCTTGCGATGGCGGCATTGGTGTATCTGCCGTCCCCCGTCACTTCTTTTATAACTTCAATGGACGGCGGGAGCATGACCTCACGCTCCTCGCTGTCGAGCTCTATCTCCATTATTGCACGGTCTGTCCAGAACGGATAAACGTCTATCTCGAAAAGCTGCCCCATATAGTCAAGGCAGTACCGCATCTTGTGAACCGACTTCCGCCCTGTGTCGGCGTGCTTCAGAAGCTCCGCATACTCGGCGGCACTTATCTCATGCTCTTCCTCCTCGCGGCTCATCGCGCTTAGCTTGCGCTTGACGGTATGCGTATAGACCGCCATGCCGTCGGATGTCCGCGCACGGACGCGCTCGGTCACGCCCTTCTCCGGGTTCACGAGATAGGTCTGCACTATTTCCGACGCGTCGGCACTTTGCAGCACAGCATTATCGGGCATGGCAATAAGGTACTTGCGCTCTATTTCCATTCCGTCAATATTCATAGCAATATCCTCCCGAACAGGTATAGTTACTATAATACACATTGCTGTAAAAATCAAGCGCAGCCTGTCTGCTGCCGCGCATCCTGCGGTATAGCCACAATTCGTACAGTGAAAGTAAATATGTCGTATTGCCAAATTTCAGACAAGAGTGTATATTTATAATTAGTGAGAATGGCAAGTAATTTCAGCCGGTATGAGATGAGCCGGCTTTAAAAAATAAGAAAATTTAAGAGGTGGAATGATGGCAAAAAGACCGAACATTCTCAAGCTGGCTACAAAGATCAGCCTTGAGTCCCTGACCTACACCGGCATTACCTACAACGACCCCGAGTACAGGATCCTCGACCCCATCGTGACGGACGACATGTGCCGCGTCATGATGCACCTGCGCCTTGAGACCGACCGCCCGGTGGGCGAAGTCGCAAAGCGCTGCAAGGAGAGCGAAGCCTTCGTTCAGGAGCAGCTTGACAAGCTCGTTGCCGCCGGTATCGTGCGCTCCCGCAAGG
>CAKTPC010000020.1 GCA_934590505.1 uncultured Oscillospiraceae bacterium | reverse complement strand
AGCTCACAGAAGGAGCCGACGAAGAAATTGAAATACTTGAACACACCGAGGATAATGAGCGGCAGCACGACGCCCGCGTGCAGTGCAAGGCGGCTGCGGCGGCAGTTCTCGGCGCTCACATACGCGATCACGGTGAGCGCGAGCAGCAGGAAGCAGCACTTCCAGCTCCAGCTCGCATAAAAAACATAGTTTGCCGCAATGAGCAGCACATGGCGCACACTTAAAAGCTTATCCCCGAGGGCGCGCTTCACCGCGGGAATGTTCGTCAGCGCAAGCACTGCGCAGACAGCGGCAAAAAAGGCAAGGAATCCCAGACTGTTAAACGCCATTCTGTTCCTCCTCCAATGCCTTTATAGTCTCGTATACCTCCTGCGCGAACAGCCTGTGCCCGACCCTGTTCATGTGGCCCGCGCCAGGCGTTGTGTTGGCAAAGCCGTAGGGCAGCCGGCAGCTTTCGGCGTATTCGCCGAGATAGGCGTCCGTCAGGTCGACAAAGACGATGCCCTTCTCCGCGCAGACGCTCTCGAAAGCCGCAAGCTGTTCGGAGTTGGTCACGGTATAGGCCTCTCCCTGTTCGTCTACAAGCACTATGGCGTCGAAGACGATGACCGGCTGCACGCCCCGCTCGCTGCATATGTCGGCTACCATACCCAACAGCGGAGAGAGGGCCGCGGCATAGTCCCCGGTCTGCGTCTGCTCCACCGTACTCACGGCTTCTGTATCCATGGCCCCGGCCGCTCCTTTGAACTGCACCGTATAGAGCAGGCGCAGGTACGGCAGCTTCTGCATTAACGTTATGAGCGCCCCGCTCTGCGACGGGATATCCGCCAGAGTCCCGCTCATGACAGCGTTGATATCCTCCGGGGCAAGGTCCACAGTGTTCGTCTCGATGACGACATACTCCCCCGGCTCATACGTGTCCAGCGCTGCGGCCAGATGCTTTACGCAGTAGAGCATCGTATGCCCCGCGGTGCCGATGTTGTAGGTGTACTTCTCTCCGTCAAAGAGCGTATTCATTACCGCCGCGGCGTTTTCATCCTGCGCGATATTGAAGCCCTCCATATGCGAAGAGCCCATCAGCAGGACGTCTATCTGCTCACCCGGCGTATAGTCCCGGAGGTTATTGAAGCCGTCGTTATTTGTCACGCCCCACGCAAAGCCCTCCGTGCCCTTACTGTAAAAGGTGGACGTCTCCCACTTATATTCCGTTGAGCCGTCCGGGTTCGTGTAGTGTACCGGGACGTTATAGTAAAGCATGCTGAAAGCGTTGAGCGCCAGAAGCGCGATCACGCCCCCGGCGATTGCTTTCAGTATCCATACTCCGAATTTCTTCATATGGCGTTTTCCCGATATCAGAACATGTGGTGTTTTCTTCCTATGATCTTTGCCGGGACGCCCGCCAGCGTTACACCGGGTTCATCAAAGCTCTTTGTGACCACGGCGCCGGCGCCCACGGTTATATTATCGGCAAGCGTAACTCCGCCCACGATCTTGGCGCCGCTGCCGATAATGACATTGTCACCGAGTGTCGCACCCATGCCGTTATCGTCGCCAAGAAGATAGGCACATATATTGATCCTGCAATTTTCGCCGACAGTAGAGTTATCGTTTACACCTACAGGGCTTACATGAACTATTCGGAAACCCTTGCCGCAGCAGTTGAGCGGTATTCTGAAAGCATACTTATTCTGCATCTTAGCCAGCCTTGCATGGTACAGTTCGCCGATGATCTTGTGGCCCGAGTTGAGGTAATACTCGGTCTTTCTGAGCAGGATCGTATGCTTGCGAAGTATCGCTTTTTCACTTATCTGAAAAATATAAGCAATATACTGTCTGCCGTGGAGCTGATATGGTTTGAGCTCCACATCAAGGTACTCCTTCAGTTGGGCCTTGGTTTTTATTTTCTTGTCTTCACTCAGCATCCGCGTTTTCCTCCTTATTCTTCGCGCTCCTGTGTTTCTTCAATATGTTCAGGATATATATAAAGCTTTCGACTTTGAGCACGGCGCATGCTGCTGCATATACTGCCGCACCGGTAACTATCTGTATTATGAGCTTTGCCGCGTCCGGCAGGTTCAGCAGGTTGAGCGCCGCCACGGCCACGCCCATTATCGCCGCTGCCAATGCGCCGCGCCACATGTCCTTTGCCTGATCGGCAAAGCCGTAGCCCAGCAGCTTCTTCACCGGTATCGATGTGACAAACGCGTCCAGCCACGCGCTGAACAGGAAGCCGCAGGCAATTGCCACGACCGAGTCAAAGGCGAACACGGTTATAAGCAGCACGATTATCATCAGGGTCCTGCGCAGGACCTCCTGCTTCATAAGAATATCGCTGCGCCCCAGGGCCTTTACGACCACGAGGTTTGACGAGGTGAGCGGCACCTGCATCTCGGCGATGCACAGTATCTGCACGAATATGACGCAGGGCATCCATTTTTCCGTCAGCAGCAGGCGCACCATCGGCTCCGCCACGGCGGCCATGCCGACCATCGCCGGGAAGATCACGAACTCGCCCATCGTCTGCGCGCGCCTGAGCATTGCGCGCACCTGATTTTTGTCGTCCTGCGCCTGTGCCATGACCGGGAACATGACCGACTGCACTGCCGTGTCGAGGTTCAGCGACACGGTGCTTGAAAAGCGCTGCCCACGCTCGTAATAGCCGAGGTCCGTGGTCGAGAACTTCTTGCCGATTATAAGCGGACGGATGTCGTTATACACCGTCGTTATCATTGACGAGGCGAGCATCTTTATCCCGAAGCCGTAGAGCCGCTTCGCGCTGTCCTTTGAAAATCTGCCGCGCGGGACCCACCGGTCCGTGCAGAACATGGCGATGCAGGTCACTGCGATATGGGCAAAGAAATATCCCACCAGCGCCCATAGCCCCGCGCCTTTATATGCCAGCACTATGCCGAACGTACCGGCGATCAGCGTCGCGGCAAGGCTGCAGAACATCATCTCGCGAAAGCGCATCTCGCGCTGCATGCGCGCGACCTGGATAGAGTTAAAGGAGCTGAAGAGCATCGACAGCGAGTAAAAGCGCAGCGGCGTTATGAGCGCCGGGCTTTTATAGTAGCCGGCGATATATGGCGCCGTAAAGTACAGCAGCACTATCATCAGCGCGGAGAGTCCCAGCGTTATGATGAACACCGTAGAGTAATCCCGTTCCTCGGCCTCCTTGCTCTGCACAAGCGCCGAGCTGAGTCCGCCGTCAACGACCGTCAGCGAAAGATCGGTGAACACCGTGAGCAGCGCAAGCTGCCCGAATACCTCCGGCGCGAGCAGGCGGGCTAGGATTATGCTTATCACAAGCCCGATGGCCTTTACCGAAAAACGCTCTGTAAATTTGTATATAAGCGATTTTATTACCGTTGCCTTGTTCATGACATGACCTTTGCCGTCACCTTGCTCCCGCGGCCTTGGCCGTGTGGTAGAGCAGGGTGTTGATATTTATTATCGCGTCATACCGGCGCGCCTTCATGAGCCTTGCGGTGAGCTGGTTGAGCGCTCTTCTCATCCTGTTCGGCCGCTCCTGTCCCGGAAGCGGAGCGGCAGGCCGGTAGCCCGCTTCAAGAAACTCGCTGTAATAAGCGTTTTCCCGTATCGACTTGATCGCATTATATTTATGCTCTCTTGTGGAGGCATAGCGGCAGATACGCTTTATCTCAACGGCCATGCCGTCAAGGTTCTTGTTCCTGAGCCGGTCAAAGTCCTCAGGCCTCAGCGCATCAGTGCTCCTCAGGAAACCAAGCACTATTTCATTCACTTCAAGATCGGCGCTGTAGTTGTCAAACTCGTTGGAATGAGTGATGCTTGTCGAATTATACCGATAGCGATAGAGCTTCTCGGGAATGAACACGATGCTGCGCGCGTTCTCGATGATCTCTATCGACTGGATAAGGTCCTCGCCGTTATTGATATGGTACCATGCACTGTAATCGCGCCCGTCAAAGCAGGACGCCCTCGCGCACTTACGCCAGATGGCATTGTAGCTTTCATTGTTGAAGATTATATTGTACAGCTCACGTTTGTCGGTGATGACACGGCCACAGTCACACGGGGCGCACTGCACCTGTACCGTGCCCTCCGGGCGCAGCCACTCAAGGCCATAGATGACGCAGTCAGCCCCGGTCTCGTTTATGTACCGGCTGAGCGTTTCCAGCGCGTCGAGGCTGAGATAATCGTCCGAATCGAGGAAAACGTAATAGTCCCCCGACGCCCGCTCAAGCGCGTACCGGCGGGTGTGCATAAGTCCGCCGTTCGGCTTGTGGAACACGCGGATACGGCTGTCCTTTTCTGCGTACTCATCGCATATCTCGCCGCAGCGGTCGGGTGACCCATCGTCCACCAATATAAATTCAAAATTACCGTAGGTCTGTCCCAGCACAGACTCGATGCACTCCGGCAGATACTGCTCCACCTTATACACAGGGGTCATGATGCTGAATTTGATGTTGTTGTCCATAAGTGTTTTCCTCTTATTTTTTTGCCGGCAGCGTCAGCCACGAGCCTATCCTTTCGTCCCACTCCGGCGGATCAAATTCCTCAAGGCCGCTGCCGGGATACAAGGTGATCTCACCGAGATATATTTTCCCGCTTACCTCGTAGAAATCTATTCTGGCAAACGCCATGTCCTCGGAAAGCAGCTCCGAAATACGCTTCATTTCTTCAAAGCTTTCCGGTCTGGGTATCTCTTTTTCACTGGACGGATAGTGTCTTATAAACGGCAGACGGTTCCAATCCTCGTCAAAAAAGGTGACTCTAAGCCCTGTTTCGGTATATCTTTCGGTACATGTAAATTCCGTCCTGAGCCTGCCGTTGAAGCAAAGGAACTTGAAATCGCACAGCTCGCCCGTCTCATCCTCCATGTACTTTTCGGCAATGATCCGTGGCGGCACGTCCTTATACGGCCATTCGCGGTTCGTCCAATAATAGTTGTGCTTCAGGTGCTTATTAAGCGCTGCCTTCGCGGCGGGGATATCGAGCGCTGACTTATCCTTGCAAATGATAACACCGCCGCTGTCATGGGTGCATTTGAGGACGAACTGATCAGGCAGCGCAGCAAAATCTATCTCGTCCGGGCTGTTCCACGGGCCGCCGACAAGGGGGATAAGGTACTCCTCACCTATCTTTTCGGCGATATATTCTCTGACCGCATATTTGTCGACAAGCTTGGTATACAAGGGCTTCCGGTCATAGAGCTTGAGCCACTGGAGCTTTTCGTTAAAGGTCTTGGGATCGTCTAAATCAAGCTCCTGCCCCATGACAAGCTTGAACTTTCTTTTCAGAAAGGCTTCGTCCGACATCCAGTTGAGCATATTGCGGCTGGCAAAAAAATCAAACATATTGGCCCGGCTTGAAAGATAGTATTTTAATCCTGCAACGCTCATATTTCAGCCTCTTTTCGCAATTATACCTTCAATATAGTTCTTCCAGAGAGAGAAGATGTTCTCAGGTCTGAACGCTTCCGCTCGCAGACGCGCAGCGTTTCCGACAGTATCGCAGCGCTCCGGACTGCGCAGCGCCCAAAGCATCCTCGCGGCAAGCGCCGTCTCGTCCCCGACGGGGATGAGCCAGCCGCTGCGCCCCTGGTCAATGACCATGGCGGGGCCGCCGCAGGGGCAGTCCGTCGCGATGCAGGGAAGCCCCATCGCGAGTGCTTCAAGCAGGGCGTTCGGCATACCCTCATAGTCTGAGGGCAGGACAAAGAGCTTTGCTCGGCTGAGCGTCTCCGGCATGTCGTCCGATGCGCCGGGCAGGTGCACGCGCTCCGATATACCGAGGGATGCTGCAAGCGCAAGAAGCTCCTCGCGCAGCTCTCCCGCGCCGTAAATAAACAAATCGTCCTGAACCTTTGGAGCTATTTCACCATAGGCTTTTATCAGAAGCGCCTGATTTTTCTGTACATTTAATCGCCCCGCGGTGACAATGCCGCGGCGCTGCGGCGACAGCTCCGTTTCAAAAAAGCGGCTGTCCACCTGGTTCATGATGATTGCGGATCTCTTTTGCAGGCGCTTCGGGAACCACGCCTTCGCCTGTTCGGTCTGGAAAACACAGCCGTCCGCCATCGGGAGCAGAAGCTTCCCGATAAGGCGGCCGAGACGCCCGGCATATTCCTTCTCCGGATCGTTCCGGACGGAGACGATACACTTGGTCGGCAGACCCAAGGTGACCAATATCGACCTGAAATTCGGCTCAGCCATGAAGGAAATGAGGGCCGCCGGCCGCTCCTTTTTACACAAAGCACGCAGAGCCTTTATCCGAGACAGATTTCTCTTGAGCCTGGACTGGATGATCTGCTCATTTTCTATCGAGATGCGCTCCACGCCCTCCGGAACGGGGTACTCATGCACATCGACAAAGGAGGTGACAAGAACGCATCTGTATCCGGTCTCAGAAAATCGATGGGCAAGCTGTAGAATTACTCTCTCTGCTCCGCCGTCATGTATCGCATTGATATAAAACATTAATGTTTTATCGTTGATTTTCATTTCGTTTTACCGTGCAGTTTTATTTTTATTGCTCGGACGGCATAATAGCCCGCGCGCAGGAGCCTGTCATACACGCTGAACGGCCTGTCCACGCCTTCGGTGGGAAAGTCTATAAACTCCGATGCATGCCCGGTGAGGAACGCCTCGAGCCGCTCAAAATCGAAATCAGTCATCATGTTCGGGTGATAGCAGTAGGTGATCCATTTCATCGGGAGCTCACGGGCGCGGCCCGACTGCTGCGGCACAAATGTGAAGCCGTCCGCAGAATACGGCGCATTGGCGACAGTATCACTGATGATGCGGATGCCGCTGCATTTTTTCAGGGCAGTGAGAGTGTTCGCGTCAAAGGTATGCGACGGGGCAAAGAAAACCTTCGGCTCAATACCGTGAGCGCGCATGATCTCCACGCCGCGGCTGATCTTTTCCTCCTGCACCTCAAGCGGTTCTCCGGCAAATTCGGAACGGTGGTTGACGGGATTGACGCCGCCGCAGTCGGTGCTGTATACATGGGTGCAGCCGTGCATGGCAATGCACCAGCCCTTGGCTTTCCAGCTATCCACGCGCTGCCAGAACGAAGGGTCCTCGGGGTATTGATCCATGCCGGTGTCTTGGCAGTCGGGTATGACGCCAACGAGCGGACGCACACTGTATTTATCCAAAAGCGTCTCGATGCGCGTCCACTTATCCGTATCCATCCTCGGGCAGGCATCGTCCAGCCGCATGATATATATGCTCATTGCCGTTTTCCCTCCGCTAATTCAAGATAAAGCCCGGTCATTTTCTCCGCCGAGGAACGGATGTCAAACCCCTCGCGGACTATGTCCCCGGTCACATCGCGGCGCGGCGGTGCGTTAAGCAGCTTATCCGCCCAAATGGCGGCATCGTCTATCGGCAGGCGCTCAACAAGCGGGGAGACATCCACATCATGCGTGACGTTCTGCGACACGAGGCACGGAAGCCCCGCAGCCTGCGCCTCGATAAGCGTGACGGGCAGGCCCTCCCACACGGAAGGAAAGGCGAAAACATCCATCGCCTGCAAAAGCTCCGGCACGTCGCTGCGGTTGCCGGTGAAAATTACGCTGCCCGAAAGCCCAAAAGCGGAAGCCTTTTCCTCGCACCGGGCGCGAAGATCGCCGTCCCCGACGAGGACAAGGGCGCTGTCAGGTCTTTGATCATGCACGAGCTTGAAAGCATCGAGCAGGAAAAGCTGGTTCTTCGTCGGGTGAAAACGCCCGACATGGCCGATGACGAGCTTATCCGTCAGGCCGAGCTCGGTGCGGTACTTCTCCCGAACGCTCTCGGGCAGACGGTAGCGCGCGGTATCGACGGCGTTTGGAAGGAAAACAAAGTTCTCCCGCTCGCAGGCACCTTCTCCGAAAAGCCATTCGCCCGATTCACGCGAGCAGGCCATGAGCACATCCGCCTGATTCCTCAAAGGCTTCTGCATGAGCTGCTTCACGACGGAAGAGACTCCGGAACCGTTCGAGGTGCTGTGGCTGTGGATGATGGTCCTGAGCCCGTGCTTTTTGGCAACGGGCAGATAGAGCGAGGCATAGCTGCGGACATGGGAATGGAGCACCTTATACTCCGGGTGCTCGGTGAGAAAAGCGTCCCACGCCATCTTGACCTCATGGGCATTGAAGCCGGTAAAGCCCGGCAGATTATATATCCGCGCGCCGAGAGCTTCGGCATCGGCGGCAAAATACCGCTCATCGGGGTGGTCGAGCACAAAGTCGAACTGTATCTTCTCGCGGTCGATATTCCGATAGAGGTTCAGGATCATCGTCTGCGAGCCGCCGACGTTCAGGCTGCCGATCATTTGCAGGATGCGCACCATCAGATGCCCACCTCCCGGGTCTTGACCTCAGTATCCCGCTTCTGGTAGATAAGGGTATTGGCCGGGAACTCACCCTTTATAACGCTGCCGGCAGCAACGACGCAGTTATCGCCGATCTTCGTGCCGCGCAGGATGACGCAGTTTGCGCCGATCCAGACATTATTGCCGATCTCGACGGGCGCGGTCTTATACTTCATTGCGGCCACGCCGCCCTCGGCGCGATAGTCATGGTCATGGTCGTATATCTGCACGTTCGGCGAGAACTGGATATTATCGCCGAGGATGATCTTCTCATGGCAGACGATCATATCATTGGAGTTGAGGGAGACGTTTTTGCCGAGAACGCATTCGGCACCTTTGCGCACACGGAGCTTTGCACCATCGCGCATCTTGAAGCCGGAGCCGATGGAGAGTTTTCCGCCGTCAAGCGTGATCTCACTGTGCGGAGAGACCATGCAGAGGGCCGGACCATGAAAGGACTTGGGATGAAAGAGCTTTACAAAGCCCATCTTCAGTGCGCCGGTGGGCACAACAACAAGGGCGCGGAGATATCTGTTCATTGCTCGACCTCCCGGATATATTTATCGATGACGATCTCGCGGTCAAATTCCCTTTCCATCTTGGCTCTGCCAGCACGGCCCATCGCGGCACGCTCGGCGGGAGAGAGCGAGAGAAATTTTTCGACACAGGAGATAAGCTCCCCGGTGCTGCCGGGGGTATAGAGATAGCCGGTAACGCCGTCGCCTATCGTGTCGACAGAGCCGGGGATGCGCGTCGCGATGCAGGCACGGCCAGAGGCTGCGGACTCAAGCAGGACGTTCGGCACACCCTCGCCGCCGAGCGAGGGCAGGACGGTGCAGCAGCACTTACCTATCCAATCGTCTATATCATCCCGGAAGCCGAGATATTCTATAGAGCCGTCCTTGACATACTCATCGACAAGCGCCTTATAGCGCTCCTCCTCGATGAAGCCGGCCATGTAAAAGCGCGTCTCAGGATGCTCCCGGCGTATGGTACGGGCACAGTCCATAAACTGTTCGACTCCCTTGACAGCCATGATGCGGCCGATATAGATGAAGCCGACGGTATCCCCCTCTGGCAGGGGAGAAAAAGAATGCTGCTCAAGGTTCACACCGGAGCCGGGGAGCATATCCCAGTTATCGCGCACCATACGGTGATTGACAAAATAGTCCCGGTCGCCGGAGTTCTGGAAAAAGACCTTATAGGCATATTTCATTGAATGGCGGTAGAGCACGCGCACTAACTTTGCAAGCAGGTTCTCGTGCAGGAATGTCGCGCCGGTACCGGTGACGTTGCAGACCTGCTTATAATGCAGAGCATTCGAGGCCATTGTGCCGTAGATATTCGGCTTTATGGTATAGCTGAATATGATATCCGGCTGCACCTCACGCATGATGCGCTTATACTGGCGCAGCAGGGACATATCCTGCACGGGGTTCATACCGCGGCGGGACATGGGCGTGATGATGATCTCACAGCCAAGCTGCGCGAAATACTCATTGCGCTCATTCTCGGGCATGGAGATATAGACCTTATGGCCGCGTGAAATGAGACGGGCGATAAGCTCCCGCCGGAAGTTATAGAGAGTGATAAAGTGATTTGAAAGGATAAGTATCTTCTTACTTTCCATGCTTCATATATTCCTCGACTTCCCTTTTGAGTCCGTCATTGAAGCTGTCGGGCGCATAGTCAAAATCCCGCGAGGCGGCTTCATGGCTGAAGCTGCGGTCCTCGCCGAGACGCAGCACCTTCTCGACATAGTCCTTCTTCCCGAAGGTCACAGCCTTGAGGGTCTTGGCGAGAAAAACGCCGAAGCCCATGGGAAAGCTCACGAAGCGCGTTCTTTTGCCGAGATACTGCCCTATCAGCGCACACAGCTCATGCACCGTGAGAGGACGCTCGCCCGAACAGATATACTCCAGCTGCGGAAGGCGCTCACACATGGCGGCCTTATAATAGGCCTGGCCGAGATCGCGCGCGTTCACAGGCTGGATGGGGCCTGCGCCGTGGTCTATCTCCGGCATGATGGGGAGCTTATCGACCATGCGGATGAACTTGGAGATATTATGGTCGCACAGGTCGCCAAAGATCATCGTCGGGCGGAGAATGGTGATATTCATGCCGCGGTCAAGGTACTGCCGCATATCCTCCTCAACGGCTTTATACTCGGCAGAGGCCATTTTATATTTTGAATACACGCCGGTGGTGTGCACGACTATGACATGCTTCACGCCGCCGGCACGCTCTATCGCGGCGAGCAGGCGCGGGGTTTTCCATATGCCGGCGATATGCACAACGGTATCCGCACCTCGCACCAGACGCTCAAGGTCGGCGTCCGAATCGATACTGCCGCAGAGCTTTTCGACATTGAGCCCGGAGGCGTCGAGCGCGGAGGTATCGGAGCTTGCGCGCACAAGGCAGCGCAGAGCGCCGGGATAATCATTATCTATAAGCTGTTTGAGAAAGAACTTGCCGGAATGGCCGGTAATGCCGGTGACAGCGATCATTGCCTGCGCTCCTTTTTCATCTCTCCGGTGCCGCCCTCGACAACGCCCTTATGGCGCAGGACGCTGCCGATGGTCATGAAGAAAATTTTGACATCAAAGCCAAAGCTCAGGTTCCGGGCATACTCCCCGTCGTAGCGCGCCTTGTCCTCGATCTCAAGCTCATCGCGCCCCATGACCTGCGCCCAGCCGGTAAGGCCGGGGGTGACGTCATTTGCGCCGTACTTATCGCGCTCGGCAATAAGGTCATACTGGTTCCACAATGCGGGGCGTGGACCAACGATGCTCATTTTCCCGGAGAGGATCTGGAGGATCTGCGGAAGCTCGTCAAGGCTCGTCTTGCGCAGAAAGCCGCCGATCCTCGTGATCCAGCGCTGCGGATCATTGAGAAGATGGGTGGGCATATCGTGCGGGGTATCGACGCGCATGGAGCGGAACTTCATGATATTAAAGGTAGTCTTATGTATGCCGATGCGCTTCTGGCGGAAGAACACGGGGCCGGGGTCCTCGATCTTTATAGCCGCGGCAATAATTAAAAACAGCGGCGAGAGCGCCACCGTGCCGATGGCGGAGAGGATTATATCGAGCAGTCTTTTTACATATCTGCGGTACAAAGCGCGACCCTTCCTTCCGATAGACATAATTGCAGTATTATATAGGATATCATATTTCCGGACTTTTTACAACAAAATGTTGGGGCAGGCCCGGTACGCTGCGGTAATAAACAGGCAATTTGCATGCAGTGCTTAGCTGCGGAGGTTTATTAACGGTTTCTTAATTAATTCCTTAACTTTTTGCGGCATACTATGAGCTCCGACATGGAGCGGGCTTTGTTTAATTTAAGGCATTCTGTACCGCTCTGTCTCTTGATTTCGCATCGATCACGCTTTATAATATAGTGTACGATGTCTTTTTTATGAGTTTCTATGGGTATATGGAGGAATTATGCGCAACATCTGGACGGTTTTTAAAACCGATATAAAATCGCTCAGCCGCTGCTTTTTTGCGATGGCGGTCGCCGTGGCGATAACAGTACTGCCCAGCCTCTATGCTTGGCTGAACATATACTCCAACTGGGACCCTTACGGGAATACGGGCAATATATCCATAGGCCTGTACTCCGGCGACGAGGGCTGCGTTGAGGATGGTGAGTTCGTCAACATGGGGCAGGACATCGTGGACGACCTGCGTGAAGCGACCTCGATAAATTGGGTAGTCTGCGACTCTGCACAGCAGGCCATCGACGGAGTTTACAGTGGGGAATACTACGCGTCGGTCGTGATAGACGCGGACTTCTCCTACAAGATGTTCAACATGCTCACGAAGTGGACCGGCAAGCCCTCCCTTACATATTACGAAAACGCGAAGAAAAACGCCGTCGCGACAAAGATAACCGACACGGCGGTCGACTCCGTGCGCCGCACCGTCAGCGAGGCATATCTTGAGGTCGTCGTCAACGCGATAATGAAGCAGGGAAACGAAATAGCGCATGACCTCAGGGACGATGAGAAGGTCACGCTGGCGACGGTCCTTGACGATGCAAAGACGACGATAAGTTCCTGTGTGCGCACGATAGATAATTTTGCTGCGGCCTCCAACGGCGGCAGCTCGTCCTCCGGCTCGAAGATCGATCCGTCGCAGATAGAGGCGATAATCGGCGCGATAGGCGGCGACGGCCCGTCGATCACGGAGATAAGCGTCCAGATCTATAACGCGTGCACAAAGGCCCTGCAGGCGATCAAGGATTTCAATGACTTTATAAGCGGCGTGAACCTCGGGCTGAACTTCCAGATTGGGGCGGCAGACGCGGCAAATATGATGGGCCAGATGGCGGATCAGCTCAACGCGCTCGCCTCGGCGCTCAACACGGCGCATGCCGACCAGACCTCCATAGACGTTGTGCAGGACACAGCAGACCTGTGCGCGTCGCTTGAGGTATACCTCAACCAGCTCGCCGACGGCGGGGCATCGGTCGACGTGGGCAAGATGAACGCTCTTCTCGATGAGCTCATGGAGCACACGGCGCAGCTGGTGCCGACGGCACAGGCGCTGCAGAATGACATCGGCGCGATACTCGGCCAGGTCAACGATACGCTCAGTGAAATGCGCGGCCTTGCCGACAGCACCGCACAGCTCGCACAGGCGATAGAAGCGACGCGCAGTTCGCTTGAGGACACGCTCGACATCGCCCGTCCCCTTATGCAGAATGCAGGCGCAAACATTGCAAACAAGCTGCGCGCGCTCGACACCATAGACCCTCAGGACTATGTCGACGCGCTTGTCGATATCCTCGGCGCGAGCCCCGAGATATACAGCGAATACTTCTCAGAGATGGTACAGACCTCGGTCAACAAGGTCTACACCATCGACAACTACGGCTCGGCTATGGCTCCGTTCTACTCGGTGCTGGCGATATGGGTCGGCTGCGTTATCCTCGCGGCGATACTCAAGCCGCATGCGCGAACAGACGGGCTTATCGACCCCAAGCCCGCGGAGCTGTTCTTCGGGCGCTACCTGCTCTTCTTTATCATGAACCAGCTGCAGGCGCTCATAATAATAGCGGGCGACCTGTATATTCTGAAAATACAGTGCGTGCATCCGGGGCTGCTGTATCTCACGGGCTTCTTCACGAGCCTGACCTTCAGCCTGCTCATATACGCGCTGGCCTATTCCTTCGGCGACGTCGGCAAGGCGGTCGTCGTCATAGTGATGGTGCTGCAGATAGCGGGCTCGAGCGGCACATTCCCGGTGGAGCTGCTGCCGGAGTTCAACCGCAGGATATATATCCTCTTCCCCTTCCCCTACGCGATAGACATGATGCGCGAGTGCATCTGCGGGCTTTACGGCACGCAGTATATACAGAAGCTCGGGCTGCTGCTGATATTCGCAGCGGTGGGGCTGGTAATAGGCTTGCTGGTGAGCAAGCCCTTCAGCGGGCTCAACCATTTCATGGAGGAGAAGCTTGAGGAGACGGAGCTGTTCTGATGACACACAACTTCATATTTATTCCGGAGGTGCCGGGTAATGAGTAAGAATAAAAAATACCATCAGTTATACGACAGGCTGCTCCAAGAGGTGGAGATGCTGCACAAGCGCATAAAGATCGGCATACGTCAGGGGCTGAAAATGCTCG
The DNA here is from genome assembly GCA_934590505.1 of uncultured Oscillospiraceae bacterium. Lineage (GTDB taxonomy): Bacteria > Bacillota > Clostridia > Oscillospirales > Oscillospiraceae > Limivicinus. The sequence goes on along the minus strand of CAKTPC010000020.1, from coordinate 9,740 downwards.
TGATCGTGCCGCTGCTGTTCATGCTGGTCATGTTTCTGACGCAGGGCTCGAAGGGCATATTCCTCGTGCTGTGGATAGTTTCGACGTTCGTGATAGCGGCGTTTCTGATAGCGCTGGAATACGTCGACCACGGGATCCAGAAGCGGCTGGAGGAGATCACAGGCATGGAAAATGCACTGCCGGATGATTCGGTCATGCCTGAGATCGAGCTGCCTGAGATCGACATCGAAGAGCTGCGGCTCATTGCGCAGGAGCGCAGGAGTCAGCTGCCGCTGCACAAATTAAAAGAGAAGCTTGCAAATGAGGACGCGCACGAGGAAGTGAGCGAGGCTGAGGCCCCGGCGAAAGCCGAGCCGGCAGCCGCAGCTACGGTCATCGCGGAGAAAACCGCGGAGGAGAAAAAGGCAGAGCCCGAGGGCGACGAGCCTATAGTCGTATCCCCGGTCATTGTTGAGGACTCTGCGGAGGCTGAGGGCAATGACGCTCCGTTCATCTTCGAGGAGACGGCAAAGGCTGAACCGGGCAGCGGCGAAAGCGAAAAAGAGGACGCGGAGGATGTGGTGAAGGTATGAAGAATATTTTCGGTATTTTCCGTGCGGACTTCCGACGCATATCCAACAGCGTCGTGGCATCGGTAGTCATTATCGGGCTGTGCCTCGTGCCGTGTCTGTACGCGTGGTTCAACATTCTGTCAAACTGGGATCCCTACGGTGAGGCGTCCACATCTAACATAAAGGTTGCGGTTGCAAACGAGGACCGCGGCGCAAAGCTCATGGGCATGGAGCTGAACATAGGCTCGCTCGTCATGGACGGTCTGGCCGCGAACCACCAGCTCGGCTGGGTGTTCGTCGACGACAGACAGACGGCGCTCGAGGGCGTGTACTCCGGGGATTACTACGCAGCACTCATTGTGTCGAAAGATTTCACGCGGGATTTCCTGAGCATTCTTGACAACGACCTCAGGCACCCGCAGATAGAATACTATGAGAACGAAAAGAAAAACGCGATCGCGCCGAAGATAACGAACAAGGCAAAAACCGCGGTCCAGGAGCAGGTAAACAACACCGTCGTCGAGAAGGCGGCAGACGCGATAAACACGATAAGCTCCGTGATGCGCGCCTTCGGCATCGATGCGGCGGATGTATCCGGCAGCCTGACGAGCGGGCTTGACAGCGCATGCGACAATCTGGAACAGATATCAAAGCTGCTGGTGTCGCTGCGTGCCGTGACGGCGAACATGGACAGCCTGCTCGACGCATCGCAGCTTACGCTCAACGATCTCGGCGATGTTATGCTGTCCTCGGCGGGTACGGCTGACGTGGCGGGTACGACGGTAGTCGATTTCGCCGACTCGATGAATAACTACTCGAAGGACACCGACGTGATACTGGCCAAGATCGACGACCAGTTCAGCAATCTGCTCGATCAGCTTGAAAGAAGCGGGACTGACGCGGCGCGCAAGGATAACTACCGCGGCCTGCTCAGTACGCTGGACACGGACATCCTCGCGGCGGCAAATCAGTCCATCGCCGCCGATCAGGCAAATGTCCTGCAGGCCGCGGCAGCGGACGTGGAGGACGCAATCACATATGTCGACACGATTGAAACAGATAACGCCGCGGCGGCCGGTCTCCTGCAGAGCGCATCTGACAAACTGTCGGAAGCGGCGAGCTATCAAACCCAGGTCGACAGCAGCATGAGCGTTCTCAATCAGCAGGCGCAGGAGCTTTCAAGCGAAGCGGCAGGCTGGTGCTCTATGCTGCAGAGTGAGGCTGACATGTCCGAGGACGGCATGCCTGCGCCTGAAAGCATCGACGCTGCAATTGCCGCGCTCTCCCCGCTCATAGGCGACCTAATCACTGAGATAAACAATTCCATAATCACAGCGCCCGGTATGGAAAACGCGCTCAGTTTGGCACAGGAGCTTGAAAACAGCGTCCTTGACATCGGCACGGATAACGGACGCAGCTCTATGCTCTACGGCACGTCCGACATTGTAAACGAGCTTTACGTGCTCAGCTCGACGCAGACCTCCATGGCCGCTACGCTTACTGATCTCAAGACGAGGACAGACGAGCTTCAGGCCAAGGCCGCCGACTGGAAAACCTCCGAAGAGGCAAAGCAGGATGTGCTCACTGCCATTGACGAGCTTGAGAAGAGCCTTATCGCATATAAGGCAGCGAACCCCGGCTCTGCCGCAGCGGTCGATTCCGCGCTGGCAAGCCTTGACAGTCTGCGCAATCTGATAAGCGCGGACTCCAGCGACACGAGCCTGATCTTCGCAAAGCTCGACGAGGTAAGAGAGGCGCTCTACACCGCGGCAATAACCGCGAACGACAACATAAACAGCTACATTCAGGATAAGGCCGGCAACGCAGAGATGGTGCTGACCACCGTGCGCGACATGCTTTACGGCTACTCAGGCAGGATGTACGAGATTGCGGAGAAGCTCGACGGCTATCACAATGCTATCGGCAGCATGCAGGGTACGATCTCGGATTCCATCGCGCTGACGAACACCGTGAGGATATATCTCAAGCAGGTCGCCGACGATATACGGCGCTTTACGAGCAGCGAGGCCTTCAATGAGCTGGTCGAGATACTGGAAAACAATCCCGACAGCCTTGCCGATTACCTCTCGGCCCCGGTCGAGCTCAACACGGTGATCGTATACGAGATAAAGGATTACGGCTCGGCAATGGCCCCGTACTACATAATGCTGGCGCTGTTTGTCGGCTCGCTACTGTCCGCGACGATGATAAAGGTCCCGGTGAGATATCCGGAGTATCTGGACTGCAGCCCGCTCGAGCGCTACTTCGGACGCAAGATGCTATTTAACGGCATAGTGCTGGCGCAGGCGATAATAACCGCGCTCGGCTGCATGTTCTACGTCGGGATGCAGAGCGTCAATCCCCTGCTGCTCATCCTCGCCTGCTGCATATGCTCGCTCAACTTCATGGCAATGAACTACGCGCTGGTATACTCGCTTGACAATGTCGGCATGGCGGCAGCGGTCATAATCATGGTCATACAGGTAGCGGGTTCCGGCGGCTCCTACCCGGTGCACGTTCTGCCGGAGTTTTTCCAGAAGCTGTATAATTTCATGCCGTTCCACTACGGAATGGACATGATACGCGAGACGATAGGCGGCTTCTACGGCCACACCTATCTCAGATGCGCAGTGATCCTGCTTCTGATGTGCGTGGGCTTTGCAATATTCGGACTGCTGGTCTACTACCCGGCAAAGCCGTTAAACAGGCTCATCGCCGAGAGCAAGGAAAAATCCGGGATAATGTAAAAAACTATAAAAGACATTGGGCTGATGAGAGCATCAGCCCAATGTCTTTTATCAATAGTTGTTATTCTTGCTGCATCAGAGCACTTACGCTCTCAAGCAGTGCGCTGAAGTCCGAGCGCGCCACTAGCAGCCGCGCCGTGCCATCGAGGGAGACAAGGCAGTTGCTGCTGTCATAATCGTAAAACTCCAGCACGACGGTCTTAAATTTATCCGTGCTGCGATGGAATGTGAAGCGCAGGAGCGCGTTTGCACCTGGCTCCTTCTCGCTGCCGCTGTCGCTCGGGAGCATTTCATTGAGCCGGTCGAGAACAGGTTGGAGCTCCTTCTCCTCGCCGTTAAGCAGCCACGTAATCTCGCCGTCGGCATTCTCGCTCTTCGTGAAGGAGGCAGAGAAATTGGGCAGGTCGACGTCTACAGAGTCCACGGTGTCCCAGTCCATGTCGAGGACTTCGTCAGGCTGGAGAGATTCATATGTCGCGTGGAGGAGATTGTCGCAGATCGTCCCGTCGAGGAGGTACACCATCTGTGAACCCGCGATGCGGGCATAGCATTTATCATCAACATAACCGCCTATCTCAAGCTTGAAGGTGTGCTCGGTCTCCTGAGTGTCGTATATGGTGCTGCCGTTGCTGTCGGTCATGTTGGTGGCGACCTCGGAGCTTTCGATGTAGTCCACCTTGACAATGGCTGTGGGTTTTGCCAGACCATAGGCCTTGAGGTCATCGTCGTCTGCCTTGTAGTTGACACACTCGCCCCAGGTAAGCCCGGTTATCTTGCCGGTGAAGGCGTTCGTCAGGGCGGTGTCGAGCGTCAGATAATCGTCCCCGTCCTTGTAGAACCAGACGTAACTGTCACTGTACGCAAGGCCGCTGTTTTCAATATGGTCAAGCTCGTAGTGGCTGTCGCCGGACTCTACCGTAAAGCTCACGATATTGCTCATGTCCGGCAGCAGCTCCTTGGTGACGAGGTCATAAAGCCCGCAGTCAAAGCTGTCGATGATGTTCTTATCGACGAGGTAGACCTTGCCGTCGCCGGTGGACATATAGCGGTTCCCGCCAAGCTCCGCTTCGCTCCCGAAGGAGAGCACCGACTGCTCGCCGCTGCCGGTGTCAACAGTGACCTGGCATATCGGGTCACTCAGCCCGTACTCCGAGAGCGCGGCGGGCTCGTCTATCGTGCGCTCGGCAGAGATACTGCTGATGGCGCTCACCATGCGGTCAATGCGCGTCCCGTCAAGCGGGAAATCCGGATCGTCATTGGAGTACCATGTGCCGTCGTCGCGCTCAAAGCTCAGGCTGCCGGTGTACTTGAAGCTGAGCACGGTCACGGAATCGGCATCGAGCGTGAACACAGCAGAGCTTTCGGACTCATCGCTGCCGGTGTTCAGCTCCGGGTTCAGCTTTGACGCGGCAAAGGACGCGGCGCAAACTACAATGAGCACACAGAGGAGTATAAGCAGTTTCTTTGCCCTTTTCATTTGCGTCTCCTTCTGAGCCACACACAGACGCCCGTACCAAGGAACAGCACCGGGACAAGCCAGATGATGACCGCGGTCATCACCGAGGCGCTGGAGCTGTTGATCGTGAGGTATTCGTAGTTCATGCTTTTTGAATGGATGGATATACCGTCCTCATGGCCGCACATCCAGCTGAGCGCGTTGAGGAACAGGTCGAGGTTCCCGCCTGAGACCATTGAGCTGCTCTGCTCGTCCAGCAGCGCGCCTGAGGAGACCCAGACTATCTGCGCCGTGCTGCCGTCGTCATTCTCGGCGGTGACGGCAACGCCCAGCGCGAAAGCGCCGTCAATGTCGCCGTCCTCCTTTTCATAGGACGTGCTGTCATAGCCTGTGGCTTTGGAGTATGCAGAGGAAGAAGTGCTGAGCAGGGTATCGACCGTTACGCCGTCGGGCAGAGCGTCGTTCACGCGCAGCCCGTGTGCGATGGACAGCAGCACATAGTAGCCGCCGTCAATGAGCGGTTCGGTGATACTGTGGCTCTTGAGGTCGGGCAGCAGGTAATATGGAGTGCCCCAAGCGTAGTTGTTCTGATTCGCTTCGACGACAATGCCGTCGACGGCCTCGACGCCGTAACCCGCCATGAGTGCTTCAAGGTTTGTGAGCTTCCCGTCCTTCGGCGGGTCGGTGACGAGCATCAGCCTGCCGCCGGACGCGAGATAATCCGAAATTTTCTGCGCCTCGTCCTCGGAGATATCGCTCTGCGGAGTGTTTATAAGCAGCGCCCCCGCATCCTCCGGTACGGCTTCGACCGTCAGCAGGGACAGGCTCTCGGTCTGGATATTCTGCTTCTCGACCGCGGTCTTGAAGGTCGAACTCAGCTCCGCTTCGCCGTGCCCGCTGAGGATATAGAGCGTCGGCATAGAATCGTTCACAATGTAGCTGATGGCGCTTGTGAGCTCGCCCTCACCGGCAAAGTTCTGGCTGACGGAGCCGCCGGAATAGTAGTCGGAATAGTCGTATTCATAGATGCTGTTATAATCGATGTAGCGGTAACGGTCGCCGCGGCAGACGACGAGGGAGTTGTTATACAGCTGCCCGTCATAATACTGCTTGGCAAAGGTCGGATACACATCCGGGTCCTTTTTCGTCACGCTTATTTTATCGCTCAGACTGCTGTAACGGTCAAGGAGCGTCGCAATGTTCGAGTCCTCATACCCGCTCTGGACGATCCAGTATATGTCAATGTCCTCATCCAGCCCGGAGAGAACCTTTTCCGTCTGCTCGGAGACGGTATAGAGCCCGTTTGCGGTGGTGTCAAGCTTTGTATAGATCGAGGGGAGATTGCCGACGAGGGCGTTCACTGCGACGGCTATTGCGAGAACTATCACCGCCGCTGCGACGCTGTAGCCGCCAGCGTGGAAGCTGCGGGTGCTCAGCGAGGAGAACGGGCGCTTTGCGGTATCTGTATCTTTCTTTTTCATCAGCTCCACCTCCTCTTTTCCATAGCCTGCACGCTGAGAAACAGGAACACGGCGGCCACGGTGATATAGAACACTATCGCTGTCACATCGAAGATGCCGCTCACAAACTGCTCAAAGCGCGCAAAGAGCGACAGGCTTGAGAGTATATTCGGGAACAGGCCCTCGAAGCTCTCCTTCTTGAAGGTGTAGAACACAAAGACGAGCACCTCTGACGCAATGAAGATGACCGCGGAGGCAAAGCCGCTCTTGGTCATCAGATAGAATATCAGCGCCAGCGCCGCGACTGCAAAGGTCAGTGCCGCGAATGACGCGAAGGCCGTGGACGAGAAGAAGCTTGACAGGCTCGCCAAAAAGTAATTAACGAGCAGCGCCGCAAAGCACAGCCCCGCCGCGACGCCCTGACTCTCCGTGACTGAGGAGATGAACGCCCCGACGGCGAGCAGCGCTGCGCCGAGGAAGAAGAAACCGACGAGCGCGCCGTAGGCCGCGGCGAGGTTAACCTTGCCGAAGTGGGAGAGCACCGCCGGGTATATGCCGATGATGCACAGCGGGATCAGGAACACGACGAGCATCGCGAGGTATTTGCCAATCACGACCTCAGTCATCGTAAGCGGCAGTGAATAGAGAAGCTGATCGGTCTTTTGCCGTTTCTCCTCGGCGAACACGCGCATCGTGAGTATAGGGACGATGATGAGAAAGATAAACGACATGCTGCTCAGGACATATTCAAAGTTGCTGATGGCGGCCCTGATGTTGTAGGCCATGGTGTATATCCCCGCGAACAGCAGCAGGAACGCACCGAACACGCAGCCCGAAAGCCCCGTGAAATATGAGGACAGCTCATGCCGGAATACGGCTTTCATGCTTTGTCATCCTCCTTTTCTCCGTCGGTAAGCTCAATGAAGATATCCTCAAGGCTTGCCTTAGCTGTGGTCATCTGAAGTATTGCGTGCCCCGCGCCCGCGAAGCGGAGCGAAAGCTCACGGCATACGCTGCCGGTGTCGTCACCGGACAGTTCGATAGTCAGGCGGCAGCCCTTATCGTGCGGCTGCGCGTCTATCTTCGTGACTCCGGGGAGAGTGCCGGCAAGCCCCAGTACCTTGGCCTTGTCAGCGTCCGTGTCAAGCTCGATGCGCGCTTTGCCGGCGAAGAGCTTTTCAAGGTTCTCCGGCGTGTCACAGGCGACGAGGCAGCCCTTGGAGATTATCAGCACCGTATCACACACGGCCTGCACCTCGGAGAGAATGTGGCTTGAGAGGACGACGGTGTGTTCACGCCCCAGACTCTTTATAAGCTCGCGTATCTCGACGATCTGTTTCGGGTCAAGGCCGACGGTCGGCTCGTCAAGTATGATAACTTTCGGGTTTCCGAGCAGCGCCTGCGCTATGCCGACGCGCTGGCGGTAGCCCTTGGAGAGGTTACGGATGAGCCTGTCCGCCACATCGGTGATCTGCGTGACCTCCATCACCTGCGCGATCTGCCGCTTGATATCGCTCTTGGCGACGCGCTTTGCCTCGGCGACGAATTGCAGGTATTCCCTCGGCGTGCTGTCGATGTACAGCGGCGGCTGCTCCGGGAGGTAGCCGATGAGCTTTTTGGCCTCGTTTGCGTCCTCAAAGATATCGTGCCCGTCGATGCTCACGTTACCGGAGGTGGCGGCAAGGCAGCCGGTCATGATGTTCATGGTCGTGGATTTACCCGCGCCATTCGGGCCAAGAAAGCCGTATATACGCCCGTCCTCTATCCTGAAGGACAGATCCGACACAGCTGTGTGTTCACCGTAGAGCTTTGTCAGATGCTTTACTTCTATCAAAAATAATCAGCTCCTTTGCATGGTTTCCAACAAGAAGAAATTGTAGGCCCGAAATCTTAAGCGAACCTAAAATAAAATGGAACATTCTGTTAACATTGTTTGGATGTGTTAAAATCAGCTTTACCGCACGGGCAATGATACTGTATAATCAAAGCATACCATCAGTCGCAAAGACATGAAAGGGGACAGATATGAATTTTACCGACGACGGCAGCTACAGCAGCGGCCCGGCACCCAAGCCGAAAAAACGCATACAGCTGCCAACAAAGCGCCTGCTAGTTATCCTGCTGGCCGTGCTGCTGGTGATAACGGCACTCGATTCCTTCTACACGCTCAAGGAGGATCAGTACGCCGTTATAACGACCTTCGGCAAGCCCGGCATGGTCTCAAGCTCCGGCCTCAAGCTGAAGATCCCGTACATCCAGCGCGTCACCAAGGTCGCAAAGACCATACAGGGCTTCCCCCTCGGCTACCGCACGGACGGTTCGGAGGTCGAGGATGAGTCGCTTATGATCACCTATGATTATAACTTCGTGAACGTGGACTTTTATGTGGAATACAGGGTGACCGACCCGATAAAATTTCTCTATAATTCCAGCGACCCGCTCGATATTCTGCGCATGCTCTGCCAGAGCTATATTCGCGATACGATAGGGCTGTACGATGTCGACAGCGTCATCACCACCGGCAAGAGTGAGATACAGGCCGCGATAAAGCAGAAGGTCGTGACGCGGCTCGAGAGCGAGGACATCGGCCTTCAGCTGACGAACATCACCATTCAGGATGCCGAGCCTCCAACGAGCGATGTGCAGCAGGCCTTCACCGCAGTCGAGACTGCCAAGCAGTCTGCCGACACTGCGGTAAACAATGCCCGCAAGTACGCAAACGAGGTCATCCCCGCCGCGAACGCCGACGCCGACCAGATCATTAAGAGCGCTGAGGGCTACAAGGAGAGCAAGATAAACGAGGCCAACGGTCAGGCTGCGCGCTTCAAATCGCTGTTTGACGAATATGAAAAGTACCCGCTCATAACAAAGCAGCGGCTCTATTACGAGGCGATGGAGGAGATACTGCCCGGTATAAAGCTCTATATCATCGATGAGAACACCGGCGTGCAGACCGCACTCCCGCTGAGCCCGTTTGCCAGCGTAGACATGGGAGGAAATGGCTGATGAAAAAGAAAATAATACTCCCGATAATCGCCGTGATCGCGGCGGTCATCCTCTTCGGCGGCTGCTTCTATACGACCCAGCCGAATGAATACACCATCGTGCGCCAGTTCGGCGCGGTGGTCAAGGTCGTAGACGAGCCGGGGCTGAGCATGAAGCTGCCGTTTATCCAGTCGGTCAGCACACTGCCCAAGACCGAGATGCTCTATGACCTCGCCGTGAGCGACGTTATCACAAGCGACAAGAAGTCCATGGTTGCCGACAGCTTTGTGCTCTGGCGCATTGACGATCCTCTGCTGTTTATAAAGACTCTCTCCGGCAACATTGCGAACGCCGAATACCGTATCGACACTATTGTCTATAACAGCCTCAAGACCGTCATCAGCTCCATGAAGCAGGAGAACGTCATCTCCGGGCGCGACGGGCTGCTTGCCCAGAAGATAATGGACAACGTCGGCGACACCTTCGACGCCTACGGCATAACCGTGCTCGCCATCGAGACGAAGCGGCTCGACCTGCCGGA